>DATMQX010000114.1:0-84216 GCA_035567055.1 Solirubrobacteraceae bacterium | reverse complement strand
AAGATCATGCGGCGGCTGCTGCGCGACATCGCCGAGGGCCGCGAGCTCGGCGACGTGACAACGCTGCGCGACCCGACCGTCACCGCCCAGCTGGAGCAGCGTGTGAGGGAGCTGCAGGCCCAGGAGGATTGATGCTCCTCGTCAGGGCCGTACTGATGAGGCGAGCAGGCGCGCCGCCTACGTCGGTCCTCGGGGTCGCCAGCCGATCAAGTCGCGCCTCGGGTCCGCCGATTAATGCGGGGTGGCCGAGGATTCGTTCAGTGGGACGCTCCGGCTCGGGGGAGCTGCGACGCTTTCCAGAGCGCTGGCGAGCACGCGGCAGCCTGCGACGTCGAGCGATAGCTCGCTCGGCCCGCAGGTCGCCATCCGCGCTCGCCTGAACGCCTTCATCCTCGACCTCCTGCTGCTTGGCGTCGCCACTCGCCTGCTTGCAGGCGGGCTGGGCCACTCGGTCAGCGCGTCGACCGAGCTGCTGCTCTTGGCGGCGTTGCAGTTCGCCTACTTCTTCACACTCGAGGCGCGGACGGGCCAGACGATCGGCAAGCGCGTCTTCCACGTTCGGGTCGCGACGCTGGCGGGGGGCAGGGCGACGACGAAACAGATCGCGGTGCGCACCGTGCTTCGCGTGTTCGACGCGCTGCCGCTGCTGTACGCATCGGGGCTCATCTCGCTGATGCGCACGGGCAGCGCCCGGCGGCAGCGCATCGGGGACGTGGCAGCGGGCACAACCGTCATCCTCGACAGCCGCGGCAAGCCGCTTGCGACGCCGAGGTGGCTGCTGCCGCTCGTCACGCTCGCGGCCACGGCGATCTCCATCGCCGTGATCCTGCCGATCCTGAAACACCGGCACGTCTCCGTCCCTCCTGCCGCGGGCTTCACGGGCAACGTCAGCGAACCTCCGGCTGACGGCCAGTGGCGCGCCGTGGGCACCACGACCAGCTCGAGCGGGTACTCCAACGACTACGCCGGGAGGCAGACCCTGCGCTCGTGGGTGATCTCGCGCGATTGCGCGGGCGGCCGATGCTCGTTCTCGCTCACGGTCGAGCTTCCACGCGAGGCGCCCGCCACGGCCGCACTCGTCCCCCGATCGGATGGGTGGCACGCCGTCTTCCCGGTGAGGATCTTCCCCTGCGGCTACACCAGCGCGGGAGGCACGATCTACTGGCCGCAGCATACGACGGCGGTACTCAGGTTCACCGGCTCGGGCCGGGTCGCCGAAGCCAACATGCGGTATTTCTCGCAGACGCCCGCGTGCGGCTACGGCACCGCCCTCACGGTCTGGTACGCCAACCTCGTGGCGGCCGCCGGACGACCGTGAGCGTTCAGCTCCGCGCGCCGGGGGCTCGGAGCACAGAGCTACTCAGACCTTGTGGTGCTCGGGCACCCAGGAGCCGTCCTCGCCACGGACGAAGTCCTGGAAGAGCCCCGGCGCCTCGGCCTGCATCATCCGCGCGATCATGTCGAAGACCAGCCGCAGCTCCTCCTCGGCGCCCTCGGCCGTTCGCATCTCGATCACGTGGCGCAGCGTGCGGGCGTTCGCCGTCCACACGATGTCCGTGCTCAGCCCGATGGGCGCGAGCCGGCGAAGGGCCGAGGTGACCTCCTTCTTGACGTGGAACGGCACGCCGTCCTCATCGATCCCCAGCTCTTTGGCGGCGCTGACCTGGAACTCCTCGAGCTGCTCGACGATCGACAGCACACGCTCTCGGACCGGCTCGAGCGCCGGAGGCACGCGAAAGCCGATGTCGGTGAGCCGCACGTAGCGCAGGCTCTCCTGGCTGAACGCCGAGCCGGCCCGGTGCCGGACGAGCTCGTGGGTGAACGTCCTGCTGACATTGCGCAGCGCGAACGAGTAGTTCGCGTGCTCGAGCACGCTGCCGTGGGCCGATCGCAGGATGTTGGCGAAGTACTCGCGCTGGTCCGTGCGCACCTTGGTGACGTTCGGATTCAGGCCGGGCTCCCAGCTGCGGTAGCAGGCCCGGCCGCCGAACTCGACGAGCAGCTCGCCGCCGTTGGGCTCGCCGTCGGCCTCGCCGAGCCGGCGCTCGAGCCACGACTCGCCACCGACGTCTCGCAGGTAGCCGCGCATCCCCTCGAGGTCGAGCGAGGGGCGGGCGATCAGGAACACCGACGGGGTCGTCTCGTGCATGGGGCGGACGATGCTACATCTCGCTTCGGGCGTCATCCGTAGACTTGCTGCGAATGAACGGAGCTGCCGCCGACGGCGGTCCCGAGAAGCTCGTAGAGGCCGAGGACCTGCGGCGTCGCTACGGCGAGGGCGAGGCCGCGGTGGACGCGCTCGCCGGCGTCACCGTCGCCTTCCCCGAGAGGCGTTTCGCCGCGATCATGGGGCCGTCCGGGTCCGGCAAGTCGACGCTCATGCACATCCTCGCCGGTCTCGATCGACCGACATCCGGGACCGTCCGCATCGGCGGCGTCGACCTCACGGAGCTGGGCGACCGCGAGCTCACCCAGCTGCGGCGGGACCGGATCGGCTTCATCTTCCAGACCTTCAACCTGCTGCCCGTGCTCAACGCACAGGAGAACATCCTGCTCCCGCTGTCGATCGCCGGACGTAAGCCCGACGCCGAGTGGTTCGAGCGGCTGATCGACACCGTCGGCATCCGCGACAGGCTGACCCACCGCCCCGCCGAGCTCTCGGGCGGCCAGCAGCAGCGCGTCGCGGTCGCGCGAGCGCTGATCTCGAGGCCTGCCGTCGTGTTCGCCGACGAGCCCTCGGGCAACCTCGACTCGAAAGCCTCCAACGACGTGCTCGAGCTGCTGCGCCACGCCGTCGACGACTTCGGGCAGACGGTCGTGATGGTCACCCACGACGCCCACGCCGCATCGTTCGCCGACCGGCTCCTGGTCCTGGCCGACGGGCGGATCATCCATGACGGCGACTCGGTGACCTCGGAGGAGGCGTTGGACCTGATGAAGTCGGTGGGCTGATGCTCTCGCTGGTGGTGCGCGGGTTCCTGCAGCGCAAGCTGAGGGTGCTTCTGACCGGGATCGCGATCGCGCTCGGGGTGGCCCTGATGGCGGGCACCTACATCCTCACCGACACGATCAACAAGTCGTTCGCCAACATCTTCACGGTCGCCAACGAGGGGAACGACGTCGTCATCACCCCGACCCAGACGCTGGGTCGCAACACGCGCTCGCAGACCTCGCCGATCACCGACCAGATGCTCGTCCAGGTGCGCGCGACCCCCGGCGTTGCGCAGGCCGCCGGATCGATCTTCACCCCGGGCACCTTCCTCAACACGAAACGCGAACGGCTGACGACCGGCGGCGCCCCCGCGTTCATCGCCTCGCTCTCGCCACCCCGGTTCCGCTCGTTCAAGGCGGTGAAGGGACGCTTCCCCGAGAACCCGAACGAGGTGGCGATCGACGAAGCGACCGCGAACCGCTCGGGCCTGAGGCTGGGCCAGCAGATGATCGTCGCCGGCTCCGCGCCGGCCAAGCGCTACACGATCGTCGGGATCACACGGTTCGGCGGAGGCGAGTCGTTCGGCGGCGCCGGCGCGGCGATCCTCGTCCCGGCCGAGGCCCAGAGGGTGATCGGGCTGCCTGGCCATTTCGACCAGATCGAGGTGGCGGCGAGCCCTGGAGTGACGCGGCCGGAGCTGCGCAACCGGATCCGCGCGGCGCTTCCGGCGACGGTCGAAGTGCGGACGGGAACCGAACAGGCTGCCAAGGACACCTCCGACCTGGAACACAACCTCAGCTTCCTGCGCACCTTCCTGCTGGTGTTCGCCTACGTCGCCCTGGTGGTCGGCGCCTTCATCATCTTCAACACCTTCTCGATCACCGTCGCCCAGCGCACCCGCGAGTTCGGGCTCCTGCGCACGTTCGGGGCCTCGCGCTCGCAGGTTCTGCGGTCTGTCGTCTACGAAGGACTGATGCTCGGCGTCGTCGGCGCGGTCCTCGGGCTCCTGGGCGGCATCGCCCTCGCGCCGGCGCTGAACGCGCTGTTCAAGGCCTTCGGAGCCGACCTTCCGCACAACGGGACCGTCCTCCAGACCCGCACGATCGTCGTGTCGTTGCTGGTGGGGACGATCGTCACGGTGCTCGCCGGGCTGCCCCCCGCGCTGCGCGCCACCCGGGTGCCGCCGCTCGCGGCGATGCGAGAGGGGGTGGAGATACCGCGCCGGGCCCCGATCACCCGCGGGCGCTTCGCGGTGCCGATCCTGCTCGGGCTGATCGCGATCCGGCTCGTCGTCGGGATCGTCGAAGGACAGAGCTTCGGAACGATCGCGATCATCGCCGCCGTCGGGGCCGTCCTGGTCTACGTTCGCCTTCGCCAGCGTGCCCGCGGTCCGCGCTACCGACTGACCCGAGCGCTCGCGCGGCTGTTGGGCGGTCTCGTGCGCTGGCGCGGGATCACTGGCCAGCTAGCCGAGGAGAACTCGATCCGCCAGCCCTCCAGGACGCTGATCACGGCGGCGGCCCTGACGGTCGGCATCGCGCTCGTCGCGTTCGTGGCCGTCCTCGCCTCGGGCACGAAGGCGACCATCGACCAGGCGGTGAGCCGCTCCTTCGCCGGCGATCTGATCGTCGAGAACTCGCAGGCCGGGAACAACGAACAGGGCATCCCGTCACTGGTGGCGCCCGCCGTGCGGATGGTGCCCGGGGTCAAGAGCGTCACCCCGATCGCCTTCACGCAGGGCCGGGTGAACGGCAGCAGGAACAACTCGTCGATCACGGCGATCGACCCCGCCTCCTTCGGGAGCGTCTACCGCATCGAATGGAAGCAGGGCTCGAACGCCACGCTCGCCCAGCTCGGAGAAACGGGAGTGATCTCGACCAAGGGATATGGCGAATCCCACCACCTGAAGGTCGGCTCGCAGGTTCGCGTGCTGACGCCGACCGATCAGCGCCTGCCTCTGACGGTGGTCGGGATCGCGGGCGACAACGCGAGGCTCCTCGGGAACCTGACGATCAGCCTGCCACTGGCCCGCCATGCCTTCGGCCAGCGAAACGACGCGCTCGACTTCGTCTCCTACCTGCCAGGCGCGAGCAACGCCCAGGTCCAGCCCGCGGTCAACCGGCTGCTGGCCGCCGCCTTCCCGCAGGCGCGCTCGCGCACGGCCCAGCAGTTCAAGGAAGACCAGGCGAACCAGATCAACACCCTGCTCGCGCTCATCTACGTGCTGCTCGCGCTGTCGGTGATCGTCTCGCTGTTCGGGATCGTCAACACGCTGATCCTCTCGATCTACGAGCGAACGCGCGAGCTGGGGATGATGCGGGCGATCGGCATGCAGCGCTCGCAGATACGTCAGATGATCCGCTACGAGTCGGTGATCACGGCGCTGATCGGCGGGATCTTCGGCCTCGTGATCGGCGTCGTGGGCGCCGTGCTTGTCACGTCCCTCACGCTGTCGGGTTCGGAATTCAAGCAGTCGATCCCCGTGGGGACACTCGCGGTCCTGCTGTTCGTGGCGGCGATCGCCGGCGTGCTCGCCGCGCAGGCGCCAGCTCGGCGGGCGGCGAGGCTGGACATGCTGCAGGCACTCGCGGCCGAGTAGCCGGCTCGTCGGATCGCCGGCCGCCTGCAGCTAAGCTCCGGGCAATGGCCACGCGAGCGCCGTCCGAGTCGACCGACCCCGAGCTCGAGGCGACCGCGTGGGATCTGGAGCCGCTCGTCGACGGCGAGGGGACGGAGGGCGTCGAGCGACGTCTGCAGGACGCGCTCGCGCGCGCCCGGGCGTTCGCCGAACGCTACGCGGGCAGGCTCGGCGAGCTGGATGGCTCGGGCCTCGCGGAGGCGATGCACGAGCTCGCCGAGATCCTCGAGCTCATCTCTCGCGCCGGCCACTACGCGATGCTGCGCTTCGCCACCGACACGGCCGATCCCGCGAACGGCGCGCTGCTGCAGCGCGTCCAGGAGCAGGAGACCGCGATCCAGACGACGCTGCTGTTCTTCGAGCTCGAGTGGGCTGCGCTCTCCGACGAGCGGGCCGACGAGCTGCTGGCGTCAGACGGGCTCGACTTCGCCCGTCATTACCTGCGCACCGCCCGTCGCTACAAAGACCACCTGCTCTCCGAGCCGGAGGAGAAGATCCTCGCCGAGAAGGCCCTCTCGGGATCGAGCGCCTGGACGCGCCTGTTCGAGGAGCTGACGTCCGCGATCGAGGTCGAGCTGCCGCCCAGCGCAGGCGCCGAGCCGGCGGGCGCGGGCAACGGGAAGGTCGCCCTCGACGTGGCGCTCAGCCGCCTTTCGCTGGCCGATCGCGACATCCGTCGCACGACGGCGGAGGCGGTCACCGCGGCGCTCGCGCCCGGGCTGCGAACGCGCGCATTCCTGTTCAACACGCTGCTCGTCGACAAGGCCACCGACGATCGCCTGCGCAGCTATCCGCATTGGCTCGCCGCGCGCAACCTCGCCAACGAGGCGAGCGACGATTCCGTGCAGGCTCTCGTCGAGGCCGTCCGGGGACGCTATGAGATCGCCCGCCGCTGGTACCGGCTGAAGGCCAGGCTGCTCGGTGTCGAGCGGCTGGCCGACTACGATCGCAGCGCGGCGGTCACCGAGGACGAGGTCACCTTCCCGTTCGCTCGCGGGCGCGAGATCGTGCTCGACTGCTACTCCTCCTTCTCGCCCGAGCTGGGGGCGCTCGCCAGGCGCTTCTTCGACGAGCGCCGGATCGACGCACCCGTGCGCCCGGCCAAGCGGGGAGGCGCCTTCGCGGCTTCCGCGGTCCCGGCGGTCTTCCCCTACGTGATGCTCAACTACACCTCGCGCCGGCGGGACGTGCTGACGCTCGCGCACGAGCTCGGCCACGGCGTTCACTTCGCGCTCGCCGCCCGTCAGGGCATCTTCCACCAGAGCACGCCGCTGACGCTGGCGGAGACGGCCTCGGTGTTCGGCGAGACGATCGTCTTCGGCAGGCTGCTGGAAGAGGACACCGCGCCCGCCTCGCGCCTGGCGCTGCTGGCGGAGAACCTCGAGGACATGATCGCGACCGTGTTCCGCCAGGTGGCGATGAACCGCTTCGAGGATCTCGTCCACACGGAGCGGCGCGAGCAGGGCGAGCTCTCCGTTCAGCGGTTCGGCGAGCTCTGGGCGCAGAGCCAGACGGAGATGTTCGGCGACTCCGTCGAGGTGACCGACGGCTATCGGTCGTGGTGGTCCTACATCCCGCATTTCATCGGCAGCCCGGGCTACGTGTACGCGTACGCCTACGGCCAGCTGCTGGCGCTGTCCGTCTACCAGCGCTACGAGCAGACCGGCCCGGAGCTCGTTCCGCGCTACCTGGAGCTGCTCGCCGCCGGGGGCTCGCGGCCGCCCGAGGAGCTCGGGCGGATCGTCGGCGTGGACCTCGCCGACCCCGGCTTCTGGGAGGCCGGACTCGATCTGGTCGAGCGCCGGCTGACCGAGGCCGAAGAGGCAGCACAGGCCTCCGGTCGTCTGTAGGCGGCGCGCTCGAGATGAGGGTCGGGCCCGCGGCTGACGATCCGCCGGCAGGCTGAGCGCCGCTCAGAGCAGCCCGAGCACGCCGCCGACCTGATTGGCGAGGTCGAACAGCGGCTGCGGGATGATCCCGAAGAAGAGGATCGCTGCGCCCGCGAGGACGGCGAGGAGCGCCACCTCCGGTTGGATGCCCGGGATCGGAGCTTCGGCCGCTTCGGGCAGCGGCTGCTCGGCGGCCTCGCGCGCATCGGCGTCGAGCTCCGGGGAGCCTCCGGCGAGCGCGGGAAGCTGACCGGCGGGGCCTCGAGGGCCCGCCTGCGGCTCGGCCGCCGGCGACTCGCGCATCCACATCGCCGCGAGCACCGGCAGGTAGTAGCCGAGCGAGAGCATCGAGCCGATCACGATCACGACGCCCAGCCACGTGTAGCCGCCCGCCACGCTGGCGTCGATCAGATAGAACTTGCCGATGAAGCCCGCCGTGGCCGGAATCCCGGCGAGGCCGAGCATCGCGAGCGTCATCGGCCACGCGAGCAGCGGGCGCTCGCGGCCGAGCCCCTGCAGCGCCCGGATCGAGTCGCCGAGGCCCGTCTCGCGTTCGCGCGCGACGATCACGGCGAAGGCCGCCATGTTCATCGGCAGGTAGACCGCGAGGTAGAAGACCGTGGCCTGCACGCCCAGGCGGCTGGCCACGACCACTCCGGCGAGCATGTAGCCGGCCTGCGCAACGGACGAGTAGGCGAGCATCCGCTTGAGCGAGGATTGCCCGAGCGCGCCGAGGTTGCCGATCACGATCGTGACCGCCGCGAGCACCGCCACCGCCGGACCCCACGAGGACTGCGCTCCGATCAGCGCCACATCGAAGAAGCGCAGGAACAGGCCCAGCGCCGCCACCTTTGTCGTGACCGCCATGAACGCCGTCACCGGGGTGGGCGCGCCCTCGTAGACATCCGGAGTCCACTGGTGAAACGGTGCGACGGAGGCCTTGAAGCACAGCCCGGCGACGCACAGGGCGATGCCCGTGAGCGTGAGCGGGTCGCTCGAGAGGCCACCTTTCGCGAGCGCCGCTGCGATCGTCGTGAAGTCGGTGGCGCCCGTCGCCCCATAGATCATCGCGAAGCCGTAGAGCAGCGTGGCGGACCCGACCGAGCCGATGATCAGGT
Source organism: Solirubrobacteraceae bacterium (assembly GCA_035567055.1). GTDB lineage: Bacteria > Actinomycetota > Thermoleophilia > Solirubrobacterales > Solirubrobacteraceae > Palsa-744. Next base: position 75,639 of record DATMQX010000114.1, on the reverse strand, counting down.
ACTTCAGACCGGACTCGAGCGAGTGCTCGCGTCGCATTTCGGCCGCACACAGGACATACAGCGGGATCGAGAGCAGCTCGAGGCCGATGAACGCCACGACCGTGTTCTGGGCGCTCGCCAGCAGCGACATGCCCGCGAGCGAGCTCAGCAAGAGCGCGTGGAACTCGCCGTGCGCGGCTTCTCTGGCTGCCAGCGACCGCCACGCCAGAACCACCGTGCAAGCGCCTCCTGCCAGCAGCAGGATCGTGAGCAGCAGCGCAAGGTCATCGATCCGCAGCGCGCCCGAGACCACCGACTTCCGAACGTCCCACTGCCAGATCGTCAGCCCGAGCGCGGCCCCCAGCGCGACGAGGCTCAGCGCCGGCACCACATGCGAGCGGATCCATCGCGAGCCGAGCAGCCCGACGAGCAGGACGATCACGGCGCCGCCGAGCAGCGCGATCAGCGGCGACAGCGCCGCGAAGTCGACGTGCGGCCCTTTCAGGTGGGCGGTGGCGAGGACGGAGGATGCCGTGGCGCCGGTCATCGCAGCCGGCCAGTTGACTGGACGCTCGCATCCGCGGACGCCTGAAGGACGGGAAGGCCCCGGGCCACCGGACTGCCCCTGAGCGAAAGCTGCGCGCTCGCCACCGAGGCCTGCACGGACCTTTCGCTGCGATGCAGCGCGAGCTGTGGATAGAAGGCGAGGAACACGATGACGGCGATCATCGGCACGAGCACCGCGCCGTCGAGCACGCCGATGTCGTAGGAGCGGACGCGGGGCCCGACGCGGTTGTGCATGGAGCGTATGAACAGCCGCAGGGCGTAGACGCTCGCCATCACGACGCCGCTGAAGCCGATGACCGCGATCGCGAGCTTCGTGTTGAAGACGCCGAGCAGGATCAGGAACTCGCCGGCGAAGTTCGAGGAGCCGGGGATCGCCAGCGTCGCGAGCGCGACGATCAGGAACAGGCCGGCGAGCACCGGCGCGCGGAATGCGATCCCACCCATGTCGCGCAGGTCCTCCGATCCACCCGCCCGCTGGGCCAGCAGGGCGATGATGAACAGCAGCGGAGCCACCACCAGCCCGTGGTTGACCATCTGCAGCAGAGCCCCCTGAGCGCCCTGCGGGTTGAGCGAGAAGATCCCGAGCGTGATGAAGCCGAGCTGCGCCACCGAGGAGTAGCCCGCGATCAGCCGCGCGTCGGTGTAGCTGAAGGCCAGCAGCGAGCCGTAGATGATCGACACCAGCGCGATCAGCAGCATCAGGAGCTGGAAGTGCGCGGCCGCGTGCGGGAACAGGGGCAGGACGATCGCCAGGAAGCCGTAGGCGCCGACCTTCGAGAGCACCCCCGAGAACACCATCAGGACCTCGATCGGCATCGCCCGGTATCCGTCGGGCATCCAGCCATGCAGCGGAAACGCGGGCATCTTCACGAGGAAGGCCGCGGCGAAGAACAGGAAGATCCAGTCCTGTGAGCCGGAGCTCAGCGGGGTGGCCTGCAGCGAGGAGAGCACGAACGTGATGTGCCCGCCGCCGTGCTGGGCCGCCAGCACGCCGGTCGCGATCGCCGCCGCCAGCATCAGCAGCGAGCCGACGAGCGTGTAGATGACGAGCTTGATCGTCGCCCTCACGCGTCCTGGCTCCCTGCCCCAGCCTCCGATGAGGAAGTAGAAGGGGATCAGCATCAGGTCGAAGAACGCCACGAACAGAGCCAGGTCCTGGGCCAGGAAGGCGCCGAGGACGGCCGACTCGGCGAGCATGAAGTGGAAGTAGAAGAGCCTCGGCCGGTCCCACGAGCGCAGGTTCGCCGCCAGGACGGCGGCCGCGAACAGCAACGTCGTGAGCCCCACGAGGAACACGTTCAGCCCGCTGACGGCCACCTTGTAGTGAATGCCCAGTTCCGAGATCCACACCGCGTCGGTGACATGCTGAAGCCCGCCCCCGGCGCTGTAGTCGACGATGTAGCCGATCGCCAGTCCCAGCGCGGCGAGCGACCCCGCCAAGGCGATCGCGCCCGGGACGCTGGCCGTCCACTTCCCCCGCGACGGCTCGCCATCCTCGCTGCCGGTGGAGGCCGGGGCGAGGTCGGCTGCGGGCCGCAGCACGGACAGGGCGGCGCCGAGCAGTCCGCAGACCGCCGGGAGCCAGATCAGGATCGAGAGCGCGGGCATCAGCTCTGCAGCAGGAAGTAGAAGCCGACGCCGGTCACGCCGAGGACGAGCAGGGCGGCGTAGTAGCGGACGAAGCCACTCTGGGCTGCTCTCACCGCGGCCGATCCCGCGCGGACCAGCCCGGTGGTCCCGCCGACGAGCGTGTCGTCGACCAGCCGGCGCTCGACCGTGTCGCGCGCGAAGCGCGCGACCGCGGTCGCAGGACGCACGACAGCCAGCTCGATGAGCTCGTCGAAGTACCACTTGTTGACGAACAGCTCATATGCCGGGCGCATGCGCTCGCGGATCGCCAGGGCCGTGCCCGGCCGCGCCACCCATATGCGGTAGGCGATCGCGATGCCGGCAAGCCCGATGACGGTTCCGAGGACGAGGCCGAAGACGAGCAGCCCGTTTCGCGTGTGTGTCGCATACAGCGAGGAGTCGCTGAAGCTCGGCTTCAGGAAGTCGTCGATCACGAAGTCGACCTTGGGGATCTGAATGAGGCCCGCGCCGATCGAGCCCAGCGCCAACAGCCCCATCGCGACGCGCATCGCTCGCGCGCGCTCGGCGATCACGTGCAGCGGCCCGGGGAAGCCCACGTCGGTGTCCTCCTCTTCCCCGTTCGCCGGGTTGCGGGGCACCTCGTCGTGATGCAGGTGGCCTTCTTCGAGCTCGCGTGCCTCGGGCACGGGCTCGCCGTGGAAGGCCCGGAAGATCATGCGGAACGTGTAGACGGCCGTCAGCCCGGCGCCGATGTAGCCGATCGCATACAGAGCCCAGTGCCAGCCGCCACGCTCGCCGGTCACCAGCAGGATCTCGTCCTTGGAGAAGAAGCCCGAGAACGGCGGCACGCCCGAGAGAGCGAGGCCCCCGACGACGAAGCAGCCGTAGGTGAAGGGCATCGCCCTGCGGAAGCCCCCCATCCTGTTCAGCGACTGCTCGCCGGCCATCGCGCCGATCAGCGAGCCAGCCGCCATGAACAAGAGCGCCTTGAAGAAGGCATGGGTCATCAGGTGGAACAGGCCGGCCGCATAGGCGCCGATCGAGACGCCCATGATCATGTAGCCGATCTGCGACATCGTCGAGTAGGCGATCACCCGCTTGATGTCCGTCTGGGCCAGCGCGGTCGTACCGGCGATCAGGAGCGTCGCGGCCCCGATGACCGCGCCGACGTCCTGCGCGTCGGGGGCGCGCTCGAAGAGGGGATGCATGCGCGCGATCAGATAGACGCCGGCCGTGACCATCGTCGCGGCGTGGATCAGGGCGCTGACCGGGGTCGGCCCCTCCATCGCGTCGGCGAGCCACGTGTGCAGCGGGACCTGGGCGGACTTGGCGAAGGCGCCCACGAGCAGCAGCACGCAGCCGGCCACCAGGTCTCCGTTGTTGGGGCTGGGGCCGAAGGCGCCCGCCTCCGTCGCGTGAAAGGTCTTCAGGAAGTCGAGTGAGGCGGTGTGCTTGAAGATGAAGTAGGTGCCCAGCACCAGCCCGACGTCGCCCACGACGTTGATCACGAACGCCTTCAGCCCCGCCCGGGTGGCGGTGGTGCGCCGGTACCAGAACGAGATCAGCAGGTATGAGGCGGCCCCGACGAACGCCCATCCCACGATCAGGATCATGAAGTTGCCGGCGAGGACCAGCAGAAGCATCGAGAAGACGAAGAAGTTCAGATAGGAGAAGAAGCGGACATAGCCGCGGTCGCCCTCCATGTAGGCGACCGCATAGAGATGGATCAGCGTCGAGACGCCGGTGACGGTGAGCACCATGAACACCGACAGGGGATCGACGAGTATCGACATCTGCGCATCCACGCCGACTGTGGACGCGTAGCTCCAGAGCGAGGAGACGAGCTGCCGGTGAGCCGGCGAATGGCCCTGCAGCGAGATCAGCATGGCGACGGCTGCGGCGAAGGCGAGGAACACCGCCCCCGTCCCGATCCATCCGGCGCTGCGGCCGGGAAGCACGCGGAAGCCGAGCGCGATCGTCAACGTGCCGAGCAGCGGGAACAGCAGCACGAGCCACGCGTACGTCGTGGTGGCCATCAGCCCTGCAGCTCCCTGAGGTCGTCGACGTCGATCGGCAGCCGTCGCCGGTAGATCGCGACGATCATGCCGAGCCCGATGCAGACCTCGCAGGCCGCGACCGTCATCACTATCAACGCGAAGATCTGACCGTCGCCGTCACCCCACATCCGCGAGAACGCCACGAGCGCCAGATTGCCTCCGTTGAGCATCAGCTCGAGGCAGAGCAACACGACGAGCGGGTTGCGGCGCGTGATCACTCCGACCGCGCCGAGCGAGAAGACGATCGCCGAGACCGCCAGGTACCAGGCGATGCTCACTAGACGCTCCTCCCGACGCCCTCAGCCATCGATCCGCTTCCCGGCGGGCGCTGCACGTCGATGGGCCTGAACGGATCCTCTTCCTCCTCGCCGATGCCTCCCCGGCGCCGGGCGAGGACGACACCCCCGACCGCCGCGATCAGCAGCAGGAACGAGGCGATCTCGAACGTCAGCAGGAACCGCGTCAGCAGCAGTTTTCCGATGTATGCCGGCGTTCCGAACGTTCGCGGGCCAGGGCTGTAGCCCGCGCCCTTCCCTTCGATCGCCTCCAGACCGGTGCCGAGCAGCGCGATCAGCAGCTCGACCAGCAGCGCGCAGCCGATGATCGCCCCGGCGCGGCGAAGGCCCGAGCCGATCGGTCCCGGCCCGCGCAGGCGCTCGCCGAGCGAGTCGGCCTCGCCGCCGACGTAGGCGACGACGAACACGTACAGCACCATCACGGCGCCCGCATAGACGACGACCTGCACGGCGGCCACGAACTCGGCGCGCAGCAGCAGGAACAGAACCGCGAGTGAGATCAGGTGGACGACGAGGGACAGCACGCTGTAGAAGGCGTCGCGCAGCACGACGACGCCGATCGCTCCGGTGATCACGCCGATCGCGGCGATGAAGAACAGGACCGCGCTCACTCGCCCTCGTTCCTCAGCGGCGCGCGCTCGAGCGGCTCGGCGAGCAGCATCTCCTTGGTGAAGATCAGGTCCGAGCGGTCGTAGCTGGAGAGCTCGTAGTCGTGGCCCATCGTGATCGCGTCGAACGGGCACGCGACCTCGCAGTAGCCGCAGAAGATGCAGCGGGACAGGTTGATCTCGTACACAGCCGCGTAGCGCTCGCCGGGGGATACGCGGTTCTCCGGAGTGTTCTCGGCCGCCACGACGCGGATGCAGTCCGCCGGGCAGGCGGCTGCGCACAGCGAGCAGCCGACGCACTTCTCGAGCCCGGCGTGTGCAGGATCGGAGCCCGCCGCACCCGTGTCCTCGAACCGGTGCAGCTTGTGGCGCCCGCGGAAGCGCGGGTAGACCGGCACCTTGTCCTCCGGATACTCGATCGTCACCGGTCCCTCGGCGATGCGCCCGAAGGTGGTCTTCAGCCCGCGCGCCGTCTCGCGGAACGCGCGCCAGGCGCTGCGCATCGCGCCGGGAGCTGGGGAGCGCTGGACCTCGACGACGTCCTCGCCCGGATCCCAGCGAGCGACCTTCACCGCGGAGGACGCCTGGGGCCCCGGGGGGCTCGTCTCGGCGGGGTCAGCCATCAGTGGGTCGCCACGACGAGGATCGCCGTCGCGAGCGCGTTGAGGGTGGCGAGCGGCAGCAGCACCTTCCAACCGAAGCTCATCAGCTGGTCGTAGCGCAGGCGCGGGAGCGTCGCGCGAACCCAGATGAAGAGGAAGGTGATGAGCGACATCTTGAAGAGGACGACGAGCGGGTCGACCCAGCCCGGGGGGTGGATGCCGAACGGCAGCAGCCAGCCGCCCAGGAACACGGTCGTGACGATCCCCGAGACGACGAGCACGTTGAGGTACTCGGCGAAGTAGTAGGAGGCGAAGCGTCCACCGCCGTACTCGGTGTTGTAGCCGCCCACCAGCTCGGCGTCAGCCTCGGTCAGATCGAACGGGGCGCGGTTGGTCTCGGCGAAGCCGGCCACGAGGAAGATCAGGAAGCCCACGAACTGCGGCACGATGTACCACATGCCGGCCTGCGCGTGGACGATGCCGGTCAGCGAGAGGGTCTGCGCGGTGAAGATCACCCCGAGCAGCGCGAGACCCTGCGAGACCTCGTAGGAGATCAGCTGCGCGGCCCCCCGCATTGCGCCGAGGAAGGAGTACTTCGAGCCCGAGGACCAGCCGCCGAGCATGATCCCGTAGAAGGCGACGGCGCCGAACGCGAACAGGTACAGGGGGCCGATCGACACGTCGATCCCGTACAGCCCGACCTTCGTCCCGAAGATGTCCTGCACGTCGCCGAAGGGGATCAGCGCGAACGCCGCCACCGCGGTGAGGATCGAGATCAGCGGCGCCAGCGCGAACAGCAGGCCCACCGACGTGCTGGGCCTGAACTGCTCCTTGGTCAACAGCTTCAGGATGTCCGCCATCGGCTGCAGCGCCCCATAGGGGCCCACGCGGTTGGGGCCGTAGCGCGCCTGGAAGCGCCCCAGCAGCTTGCGCTCCACGATCAGCACGACGGGCACCAGCTGCAGCGCGATCGCGAAGATCACGATCGCCTTGAGGATCTGGATCCACCAAGGCTCGTAGTAGCCGACGAGCGCGATGCTCATACGAGCTGCTCGCGTCCCGGGTAGGCCGCCGCGGCTTCGCGCTCCTGCCAGCGGACGCCTTTGCCGCCGATCTCCTCGAGCGTCAGGCCGGCGTAGAAGGGGACCGTCTCGAAGAGCTGCGCCGAGGCCATCGCACCGCTGAGCACCTCGAGGTCGAGACCGAGCCTGCTCGCGAGCTCGGCGATCACCGACCACTCGGACCGTGTCGCTCCCGGGTGCGCGACGGCCGGGCGCAGTCGCTGCAGGCGCCCGTCCGGGTGCGTGATCGTCCCTTCCTTCTCCGCGTAGGACTCCGACGGGAACACGACGTCGGCGTGCTCGCGGACTCCCTCGGACAGGAAGCTGGCGTGCGCGACGACAGTCGCTGCGCGCGCAAGCGCCCGCTCCCAGAGCTCGCGACCCGCAGGCTCGAGCAGTGGGTCCGATTGCAGGAGGTAGAGCGCGGTCAGCTCCCCGGCGGCCAGGCCCTGGGCGATCCCGGTCGCGTCGCGCCCGACGCCGTTGCCGTCGCTCGTGTCGCTCGTGTCGGCGAGCCCGGGGCCGGCGTTCGGCAGCACGCCCGCCTCGCGCAGGCCGCGACCGTTGGCGTGAGCCGGTATTTCCAGCAGCCCGCCGCCGTCGACGTCGCCCAGCGAGAGCGCCTGCGCGAGCTCGAGCAACGCGGCGGCCGCCCGGTCGCCGTCGGGACCAGCGGTCAGGCGCTCGGCCCACAGGACGACGATCTCCTCGCCCTCGGCGCCGAGCTTGGATGCGAGCTCGCGCGGTCCACGGAGCAGCTCCTCGCGCGTGGCGCTGATGAGCTTCATCCCATGCCGGCGCACACCCTTGCGCAGGCGCAGGTCGAGGATCGGCGCATCGCGGATCGGGTCGCTGTCGAGCACGAGCACCGCATGCGCGAACTCGAGATCGCTCACCTTGGCCTGCAGCCGCGGCTCGTTCAGAGCCAGGTGAAGCTCGCGCGCAAGCGTCCCGGCGGCCCGCGAGTCGACGTGCGGCGAGCCGGCTCCCTCGCGCATCAGGCGCGCGAGCAGCAGGCCCTCCTCGTTGGTCGCCTGCCCGCCCACGATCGCGCCGACGCGCGCGCCGGCGCGCCGCAGTCCCGCGACGGCCTCGGTCATCGCACGCTCCCAGCTGACCACGCGCAGCTGCCCGCCGTCGCGGATCATCGGCTCGGTGATGCGACCGCCGCCGTTCCCGGGTGTGGCGGTCGGCGGCGCGTCGGCGAGAGCCGCGGCGCTCGCCGGAAGGCCGCCGAGCGCCGGATAGGCGAAGCGGCCCCGGTCGCACAGCCAGCCGTCGTCGACCTCGCCGTTCTCACGCGCCAGCACGCGCATCACCCGCTCATCGCGGACGGTGAGCGTGACGTTGCACTGGGAGGGACATAGCGTGCACACGGAGCCGGCGTCCTCGATGTCCCACGGTCGCGCGCGGAACCGGTAGGGGCGGGAGGTGAGCGCGCCGACGGGGCAGAGCTCGATGATGTTGCCGCTGAAGGTCGCCTCATAGGGATGCCCGTCGAACGTCGCCACGAACGATTGCGCGCCGCGGTCGACCAGCACCAGCTGGTAGTCCTCGGAGATCTCCTGCGAGAAGCGAACGCAGCGATAGCAGAGGATGCAGCGCTCGCGGTCGATCGCGATCCGCTCGGATAGCGCAAGCGGCTTGACGAAGTGGCGCTTGGGCTCGATGAACCGCGAGGTGCCCGCGCCCCAGCCGAAGGTGATGTCCTGCAGCGGGCACTCTCCGCCCTTGTCGCACACGGGGCAGTCGAGCGGATGGTTGACCAGCAGGAACTCGACGACGGCCTGCTGGGCGACCTTCACCCGCTGGCTCTGGGTGTTCACCACCATCCCGTCCTTCGCCGGCGTCGAACAGCCCGTCTGAAGCTTCGGGATCCCCTCGATCTCGACCAGGCACATGCGGCAGGCGCCCACAGGATTGCCGAGCTTGGGCTCGTAGCAGAAGACGGGGATCTCGACATCGCCGTATTTCGCGGCGTCGACGAGCATCGCGTTCTCGGGCGCCGTCACCTCGCGACCGTCGATCGTGAACGTGATCATCCGCTGCTCGGGTCTCGGCATCAGGCGCTCACCAAGGTGCCGGGCGGGCGCAGGCGCGCGCTGTCCATGTGCGCTTCCAGCTCCTCTTTGAACTTGGCGATGATCGAGCCGATCGGCATCGCCATCGAGTCGCCGAGCACGCACAGGCAGTTGCCGATGATGTTCGTCTGCACGGAGGCCATGATCTCCAGGTCCATGGGAGTGGCCTCGCCGCGCTCGATCCGCTGGAGCGTCTTCAGCGTCCAGTTGGTGCCCTCGCGGCAGGGACTGCACTTGCCGCACGACTCGTGCTGGTAGAACTTCGCGACCTTCAGCGCGACATCGAGGATCGGCGTGGAGTCGTCCACGACGATGATCGAGCCCGAGCCGAGCATCGACCCGGCCTTCGCGAGCGAGTCGAAGTCGTAGCTGACGTCGAGGTCCTCGGCGGTGAGCACCGGCGCCGAGGAGCCGCCGGGAAACCAGCACTTGACCTCCCGTCCCTCCGGCGGGCCGCCCGCGAGCCCGTAGACGATCTCGCGCGCGGGTGTGCCCAGCACGATCTCGTAGTTGCCGGGCCGCTGCACGTGACCCGAGATGCTCACCAGCTTCGTGCCAGTTGAGGTCTCCACGCCCAGCTCGGCGTACCTGGCTCCGCCGATGTCAATGATCACGGGCACGGTGGATAGCGTCTCGACGTTGTTGATCAGCGTCGGCCCCTGATAGAGCCCCTGGTTGGCAGGGAATGGCGGCTTCAGGCGGGGGTTGCCGCGCTTTCCTTCCAGCGAGTCGAGCAGCGCGGTCTCCTCGCCGCAGATGTACGCGCCGGCGCCGCGGTGCAGGACGATCGAGAGCGTGTGCCCGGACCCGAGTATGTCCTCGCCGACGAACCCCGCCTGCCGGGCTTCCTCGAGGGCCGCGTCGAGCACCGTGGCCTGCAGCACGTACTCGCCGCGGATGTAGATGAACGAACGCCGGGCGCCGGCGGCGTGCGAGGCGATCACGATCCCCTCGATCAGCCGGTGGGGGTTCTTCTGCAGCAGTTCGCGATCCTTGAAGGCTCCGGGCTCGGACTCGTCGGCGTTGCACACGAGGTACGTCTCGATCGAGCCCTTCGGCAGGAACGACACCTTCTTGCCCGTCTGGAAGCCTGCCCCGCCGCGCCCGCGCAGGCGAGACGCTTCGAGCTCGGCCAAGACGGCCTCCGGCGTCATCGCCAGCGCCTTGCGCAGCGAGGCGTAACCGCCGCGCCGCTCGTACACCTCGAGCGTGTTCAGCCCGGGCTCGTCGATGTCCGCGAACAGCAGCTTCTCGGTCATCGCTCGGCGGGCTCCTGGGGAGGGTGCTCGGGGAACTCGCGCGAATTGGCGTCCGGGTCGGCGACGCGACGCCGCGCCAGCTGCTTCTCGGGCAGCACCGCCCGCCGCGCGCGCACGTCCTCGAGCAGCCGTGGTACGTCGTCGACAGAGAGCGGGCCGACGTATACGCCGTCGACCGAGGCCATCGGCGCGAGATCGCATGCCCCGAGGCACTCGAAGGAGCGCACGTTGAACTCCTCCGGCTCGGCGCCGGCCGCGTCACGTACCGCGGCGAACAGGGCGTCGGCGCCGCGCAGAGAGCAGGAGATGTTCGTGCAGACGTAGATCGCGTGGCGCCCGACGGGCGTGGTCTCGAGCATGTCGTAGAACGTCGCCACGGATTCCAGATAGGCCGGAGTCACCCGCATCACGCATGCCACCTGCTCGAGCGCCTGCGGCGAGCACCAGCCGTGAAGGCGCTGCGCGGCCTCGAGCGCCGGCAGCGTCGCCGAGCGCGTGTCGGGATACCGTCCCATGTACGCCTCGATCTCCGCGCGCAGCTCGACGGGCACCTCGGTCGTGTCCGGGTCTGGGATCTCCGCCGCATCCTTCTCCAGGTCGACGGGCCGGTCCCAGCCCGATGCGGAGGCGCTCATCGGTCGATGCCGCCGAGGATCGGGTCGAGCATCGCCAGCGTGGCGATCATGTCGGCGATGTAGCCACCCTCGGCCATCTGCGAGAAGGCCTGCAGGTTCACGAACGAGGGGTCGCGCATGTGTACGCGAGCCGGCTTCGCGGAGCCGTCGGAGCGGACCCAGCAGCCGAGCTCGCCGCGCGGGCTCTCGACCGGGTAGTAGGCCTCTCCCGGGGGCACGCGGAAGCCCTCCGTGACGAGCTTGAAGTGGTGGATCAGCGCCTCCATCGAGGTCGCGAGCTCGTGGCGGGGGGGCAGCGCGACCTTCCGGTCGCTCGTCATGTACGGCCCTTCCGGAAGGCCCTCGAGCGCCTGGCCGATGATCTTCACCGACTCGTCCATTTCGGCGAGCCGCACGACGAGGCGATCGTAGTTGTCGCCGACGGTGCCGATCGGGATCCTGAAGTCGAAGTCGCCGTAGGAGCAGTAGGGCTGAGCCTTGCGCAGGTCCCACGGGTTGCCCGCCGCGCGCAGCAACGGTCCTGTGACGCCGAGCGCGAGCAGCGACTCGGCGTCGAGCCGGCCGGTTCCGCGCAGTCGGGCGAGGACGATCTCGTTTCCGTTCAGGAGCGCTCGGTATTGATCCACGCGCCCGGGCATCAGCTTCAGGAAGGAGCGCAGCTTCTCGGCGTAGCCGCGCGGCACGTCCTCGATCACGCCCCCGACCTGGAAGTAGCGCGTATGCATTCGCTGGCCGGAGGACATCTCGAACAGGTCGACGATCAGCTCGCGCTCGCGCAGGCAGTACCAGAACATCGAGATCGCCCCCAGGTCCAGGGCGCTGGTTGCAAGCCAGAAGAGATGCGAGGCGATCCTGTTGAGCTCGAGGTTGATGACGCGCAGGTACTGCGCCCGCTTGGGCACCTCGACCTCGACCAGCGTCTCGACGGCGCCGCAGAACGCCATCGCGTTGAAGTAGTAGGCGAGGTAGTCCATCCGCTCGATCACCGGGATCACCTTCCAGTAGGACTTGTCCTCGGCGGTCTTCTCGATGCCCGTGTGCACGTAGCCGATGATCGGCTTGATGTCGCGCACCACCTCGCCCTGGAGCGTGACGAGCAGGCGCAGGACACCGTGTGTGGCCGGGTGGTGCGGGCCGAAGTTGAGGGTCAGCAGCTCCTGTCGCGTCTCTCCGGGCTCGCCGTCGCCTGCAGCGTCGGGCGGGCCGCCGGGCCGGTCCACCTCCGAGAGCGTGATGCTCTGCTCGCGCCTTCGATACTCCGACAGCTTCTCGGACTGCGCGCTCGTCTCGTGTTCGACCGGGCTCATGCCGTGGCGGGCGGGCGTTTCGGGTCGTTGTAGGTGAAGGTCACCGGCTCGCCGCCCAACGGGAAGTCGCGGCGCTGCGGGTAGCCCTCGTAATCCTCTGGCATCAGGATCCGCCGCAGGTCGGGATGGCCGCGGAAGACGACGCCGAACATGTCATACACCTCGCGCTCCTGGTGAACGGCCGTGGGCCAGCCGCGATCTCCGGGCCGGTCGGGCATCGCCGAGTCGACCTCGGGGGCCTGCGAGTGCACACGCAGCTTCACCGAGATGCGATCGACTCGCGCCATGTCGAGCAGCTCGTAGACGACGCCCAGGCGTGGCTCCTCGGGGTAGTAGTCGACGCCGTGGAGGCTCGCCATGAACGCATAGCCCTCCCCGCGAAGGTGCGCGAGCACATCGCGCACGCTGTCGGGCTCGATCACCAGGGTCGCCCGCTCGCGGAAGAAGACCGTGTCGAGGACGGCGCTGCCGAGCTCCTGGCCGATCAGCTCCAGCCCGGTGGCGTCAGGCACCCGGGAGGGCCTCCTCAGTGCCCACCGCGCCATAGCGCTCGCGCCAGCTGGAGTCGGGATCGTCCTGGACCATCTTGCGCAGCTTGAGCACGCCGTGCATCAGCGCCTCCGGCCGTGGCGGGCAGCCGGGGACGTGCACGTCGATCGGCATGAACTTGTCGGCGGGGACGAGCGCGTAGTTGTTGAACACCCCCATCGAGCTGCAGCAGGCGCCCATCGAGATCGCCCACTTCGGCTCGAGCATCTGGTCGTACAGCCGGCGGATGATCGGCGCCATCTTGATCGACACCCGTCCCGACAGGATGATCAGGTCGGCCTGTCTCGGCGACGCGCGAAAGGCCTCGTAGCCGAAGCGTGCGATGTCCACGCGGGAGGCGACGATCGTGATCATCTCGATCGCGCAGCACGCCAAGCCGAAGGTCGCCGGGAAGAACGAGTTCGAGCGCGCCCAGGCGACGGCTTTGTCGAGGGTTGTGGTCATCACCCGTTCTTCGACGTGACGTTCGAGCTCCTCGCCCTCGAGGTGCGCCGGTTGGGTCCGTCCCTCGATCTCGGCCCCGCGCAGCAGCTGGGTCGCGCCCAGCTCGCGCACGCGCAGCCGCTCGGGGTCGACAGGATTCATCGCCACTCCAGTGCCCCCCGCCGCCAGACGTACAAGAAGGCGACGAACAGCAGCACGATGAAGACGATCGTCTCCACGAGCGCGAAGCTGCCGAAGGCGCGCAGTTGGAGCGCGACCGGGTAGAGGAAGATCACCTCGATGTCGAAGAGGATGAACAGCATCGCGATCAGGTAGAAGCTGATCCCGAACCGCATCCCCCGTTTGACCTCCGATGGCAGGCCGCACTCGTAGGGATCCTGCTTGTGGGGAGTGGCGCGGCGAGGCCCGATGAACGCGTTGAGCGCCGAGAACGCCGCGCCCACGGCCCCGCCCAGTACAAGAAAGACGATGGCGGGGAGGTAGCTTCGCAGCACGGCCGGGCTGTTATATCACCGCTTGTGTCAAAGTGTCACATAGTGGCAATCGGCTCGATATCGCCGGCATGACGCAGGCGGTCGCGGCCGGCGCCCTGACGATGGCCGCGCTCAACGCGATGCCGGGACTGCTGGGTGCATACCTCTGGTACCGCGACCTGCCGCTTCAGACGCGGGCGGGCAGGACGTTCTGGGTCCTGCTGCGCGTTGGGCAGGGGTCTGCGGTGGCGTTCGCGCTGGCGGTCGGCTCGCTGGCGGCCGCGGGCAGGTACTCGAAGGAAGATCTCTTCTATGTCTATGCGCTGGTGCCGCTGGCCGTGGCCTTCGTCGCCGAGCAGCTGCGCGTGACCTCGGCGCAGACGATCCTCGACCAGCGCGGCCTGGACGGCGCCGCGGCCGTGGGCGCCCTGCCGGACGCCGAGCAGCGAGCGGTGGTCGCCGCGATCATGCACCGAGAGGTCGGAGTCATGGCGCTGTCGGCGCTGGTCGTCGTGTTCCTCGCCGTGCGCGCGGCCGGCACCGCCAGTGGCTTCTGAGGCCGCGGCCGGCCGATCGCGCCGTTCGGGCCGTGAGCCGGCCCACGCCAGCGGCGCTATATATTCCCCGCGCATGAAGGTCGCCGCGACGACGATGATCCTGCTCGCCTGCGCCGGGGTATTGGGCGCCTGCGGATCCCAGGGCGTGCAGGTGGCCACCACGAGCCCGTATCACCATGGGGCCGTCCTCTTCCGCGACCACTGCTCCGGCTGTCACACGCTCAGCGTGGTGGGAGCGCAGGGCTCGGCGACGAGCATCGGCAACCGCATCAAGCAGAACGGCCCCAACTTCAACATCCGCAAGGAGAACGTCGAACAGGCGCTCTACGCGATTCGCAACGGCGGCTTCTCCGGCGCGATCATGCCGCAGAACATCGTCGTCGGTCAGGACGCGCTGGCCCTCGCGACATTCCTCGAACAGTACTCCGGGCGCCAGGCGCAGAAGGTGCCCTCCACGAACATCACCCTGTCGACCAAATAGGACGCGCCGGACACCGGAGCCCGCCCGCCCGTGCTCGACCTCAAGCGCATCCGGGATGAGCCCGAGGAGGTCCGCGCGGCGCTTGCGCGCCGCGATCCATCCCTCGTCGCGGTCGTCGACGAGATCGCAGAAAAGGACCAGGAATGGCGAGCCCTGACGACTTCGGCGGAGGGGGCACGGGCCATGCAGAAGTCCCGTTCAGATGCCTACGCCGCTGCCAGGGCGCGGGGTGAGGATGACCCGGAGCTTCGAGCGACGATGCAGGAGATCAGCGCTCAGGTGAAGGAATGGAACGAGCAGGCGGGCGCCGCCAAGGACGCATTGGACACGCTCCTCGCAGCGCTCCCGAACCTGCCGGACCCCTCCGCAGCCAGCGGTCCCGAGGACGAGCTCGTGCGAGAGGTGGGAGCGGTTCCGCGGCTGGACTTCAAGCCACGCGACCACCTCGAGCTGGCGGGCCGGATGATCGACATGGACAGCGCCGCCATCGTGTCCGGATCGCGATTCGCGTACCTCAGGGGGGAGCTCGTGATGCTCGAGCTCGCGCTCGTGCGCTGGGCGCTCGAGAAGCTCCGCGATCACGGGTTCGAACCTGTGATCCCGCCGGTCCTCGTGCGCGAGCGGGCGCTCTACGGGACCGGCTTTCTGCCCGATACCGAGCAGCAGATCTACCGCCTGCCCGAGGACGAGCTGTACCTCGTCGGCACCTCGGAGGTGGCGCTCGCCTCGCTGCACGACGGCGAGATAATCGAAGCCGAGCGCCTGCCGCTGCGCTACGCGGGCTTCTCACCCTGCTTCCGCCGCGAGGCGGGTGCGGCCGGCAAGGACACCCGCGGCATCTTCCGTGTGCACCAATTCGACAAGGTGGAGATGTTCAGCTTCGTCGCACCGGAGCACGCGCCTTCGGAGCACGAGCGGATCCTTGCGATCGAGGAGGAGATCCTCACCGAGCTGGGGCTCCCCTACAGGGTGGTGAACATCGCCGTGACCGACCTCGGCAGCTCGGCAGCCAAGAAGTACGACTGCGAGGCATGGCTGCCCAGCCAGGGCCGCTACCGGGAGCTCACCTCGTGCTCGAACACGACCGACTATCAGGCGCGGCGCCTGAACATCCGCATGCGTCGCGACAAGCGGACGCTGACGCCGCACACGCTGAACGGCACCGCGGTTGCCGTGGGCCGCACGATCGTGGCGCTGCTGGAGAACGGTCAGCGCGCGGACGGAGCGGTCGATCTACCCGAGGTGCTGGTGCCCTATGGCGCTCCCGCTCGCCTCGCTCCAGCACTCGGCGTCTGAGCGCGGGCGGCCCTCAGCGCGAGCGCTTGACGTGCTGCTCGAGCAGCTTTGCCGAGGCGGCCTCGACCTCGGCGGTCATTCGCTGCTTGAAGATCGCGAGCAGCGCCTCGGATGCGATCGCGCGCAGCGCGCGGATCGCCTCGATCACCTCGTCCCAGCGCTCCTCGGACTGGTCGCGCTCGATGAACGGCTCCCACAGCTCCTTCAGGTAGAGCCTCACGAACGCGCGTGAGATCGACTCGCAGTCGCGGCTCACGCGCTCGACGAGGGACAGGGCCGCGTGCAGCGAGATCCCGAGCTCGGTCACCTGCTCGGCAGCTTTCATGAGCGCCGGGCTGGGGACCTCGAAGCGGTCGTCGCCGAGCGGGACGAGAAGCTTGAGCCTGCGGATCCGCTCGATGTCCTTGGCGTCGACCGTGCCGAAGCGCTCCAGCAGCTCCGCGCCCGTCACGACTTCGGGAGTCTCGCTCTCGAAGGGCGCCGTCATCGCGTTGCGCAGCCCCAACAGCCGCGCGGCCGATCCTCCCGAGGCGCTCATCAGACGCTCGATCGCCGCGAGGTTGAAGCCGTCGGCCTGCAGGTCGAGGATCAGCCGCAGGCGCGCGACGTGCTCCGCTCCGTAGTAGCCGACCCGCGCGCGAACCTCGGGCGCCGGCAGCAGCCCGCGAGAGTGGTGGTTGCGGATGTTGCGCACCGACATCCCGACCTCGGCCGCGAGCTGCTCGATCGTGAGGTCCGCGGTCGAGTCCGCCGTTGTGGCGACCTCCGTCTTTGTGTCCGACCTCACACTTGCCATCTCAATTCGAGGATACCGTGTTTCATGTAACCTCATTTGAGGTAACATCGTTTCAGGTCGTAATGCGGATCTCCATGACACCACCCCGAGTCCCCTCCAACCCGCCGGCCGGCGATCGTGGCTGAGCGCGGGGCTGTCCCGCGCGTCTCCCGCGCCAGGCGCCGCGCGCTGCGCGTGGTCGGCTCGTTCACCTCGCCGCTCATGCCCGACGACTACCTCGAGCTGGTCAACCCGCTGTGGTCGACGCGCGAGCTGCGCGGCAGGGTCGAGCACGTCGAGCGTGCGAGCGCTAGCGCCGTGACGGTGACGATCAAGCCGGGCTGGGAATGGGAGGGGCACGAGCCGGGCCAGTACCTGCGGCTGGGGATCGAGGTCGACGGGGTCCACCACTGGCGGGCCTACTCGCTCACCTCCGACCCCGGCAGCGTCGACGGTTGCATCGCCATCACGCCGAAGCTGGTGCCGGGCGGCAAGGTGTCCCCCTACCTCTTCAATCGCGTGCGTCCGGGAACGATCGTGCGCCTGGGCGGCGTCGAAGGAACATTCGTGCTGCCCGACCCCCTGCCCGCGCGACTGCTGTTCGTGAGCGCCGGAAGCGGGCTGACCCCGATCATGAGCATGCTGCGCAGCCTCGCTCGCCGGGGGGGAATGCGGGACGTGGCGCACGTTCACTGCGCGCGCACCGCCGAGGACGTCATCTTCCGTCGCGAGCTGCTCGCGCTCGACGCGCGCCATCGCGGCTACCGGCTGCACGAGCGGTTGACCGGCGCCCAGGGACGGCTGCGGGCTCGCGAGCTCGACGAGGTCTGTCCCGACTGGCGCGAGCGGGAGTCGTTCGTGTGCGGGCCGAGCGGGCTGCTCGAGGCGCTCGCCGAGCACTGGCGCGTGGACGGCGACCCTGCACGGATGCATGTCGAGCACTTCCAGCCGGAGGCGTCGATCGGCGACGGCGAGCGCGGCATCGGAGGCACGATCGACTTCTGCGCGAGCGGCGTGCGCGCGTGCAGTGACGGCGAGCAGCCGATCCTGCTCGCCGGCGAGGAGGCGGGGGTCGAGCTGCCCTACGGCTGCCGCATGGGGATCTGCCACAGCTGCGTCGGTCGCCTGCGCTCAGGCCAGGTACGCGATCTGCGCACCGGCCGCGTGCATGGTCAGCGCGGCGAGCTGCTGCGCACGTGCATCAACGCGCCCGAGGGCGCGGTCGAGATCGAGCTCTGAACAGCCACCACCCGGAGGTATCGCGATGTCCGCCACCCAGATCGACGCCCGGCCCGCCACCACGCCTCTCCAGGCGCGGCCATCCGGCACGCAGCCGTCGGGGGAGCCCGAGCACCCGCTGAGCCACCTCACGCCCGAGCAGGTCGACCAGCTCGGCCGCGAGTTCGACGCGATCCACGACAAGGTCTACGCCGACCTCGGCGAGGGCGACGCGCGCTACATCCGCTCGGTCATCGCGCTGCATCGCCGCCTCGTTCTCGCCGCTCGCGCACTGCTCATCGGCTCGCGCAGCAGGCCGCTGTGGCTGCTCGGGACCTCCGCCCTGTCGCTGGCCAAGATCCTCGAGAACATGGAGATCGGCCACAACGTGATGCACGGCCAGTGGGACTGGATGAACGACCCGGACATCAACTCCCGCAACTGGGACTGGGACACGGCCTCGCCCGCCGACGCGTGGCGGCACTCGCACAACTACGAGCACCACACCTACACGAACATCCGCGGCAAGGACCGCGACCTCGGCTACGAGATCATGCGCATCGACCCGTACCAGCGCTGGCACCCGATCTACGTGCTGCAGCCGCTCTACAACCTGGTGCTGATGGGCTTCTTCGAGTGGGGCGTCGCCCTGCACGACCTGAACTTCGACGCGATCCGCTCGGGAGAGAAGCCGAAGTCCAAGGCGCTGGCCGAGCTCAAGGCGATCGGGGTCAAGGCGCGGCGGCAGATCGTCAAGGACTACATCGCCTTCCCGCTGCTGTCCGGTCGCGCGTTCAAGACGACGCTGGCCGCGAACTTCACGGCGAACATCGTGCGCAACATATGGGCGCACTCGATCATCTTCTGCGGGCACTTTCCCGACCAGACCTACACCTTCGCCGAGGAGGAGGTTGCCGAGGAGACGCGCGGCGGTTGGTACGTGCGCCAGCTTCTGGGCTCCGCCAACATCGACGGCAGCCCGCTGTTCCACCTGCTCTCGGGCAACCTCAGCTTCCAGGTCGAGCACCATCTGTTCCCCGACGTGCCCTCCAGCCGCTATGCGGAGATCGCGCCGCGCGTGCGCGACGTCTGCCGCCGCTACGGGCTGCCTTACAACACCGGCCCGTTCCACAGGCAGCTGGGGACCGTGCATCGCACGATCCTGAGGCTGGCCTTCCCGGGCGGCAGGCCTCGATCGAAGCCCGGCCCTTACATGCCCGGCTAGCCGACGATCTCCCGACGAGACCGGGGCGCGGCGGACGCTTCGCATCGCGGACGCGAGCGCCCGCGGCGCCGCCCGCCCGAAGTCACGGTCGTTGAGATCCGCACGCGACGTCCGACCGTCGTTGGACAAAAAGGCAGATAATGTCCCCAACCGTTTGTCAAGCGGCACGGGGGCCGGGACGGTGCGGGAAGCTCAGCGAACGAAGATCCTCGAGACTGTTGCCGTGCTCGTGGCCGAGCGGCCGCCGGGGGCGGCTGCGGTCACGACCGAGCAGGCGATCGCCCAGGCGGGAGTCTCGAGCGCCGAGTTCCTCGAGCTGTTCGCCGACCTGGAGACGTGCCTGCTCGCCGCCTTCGAGCTGGGCGTGCAGCGGGCCGGAATGCGGATGGCCCAGGCCTATGCCGCGGAGCCGCGCTGGCGAGACGGGGTCAAGGGCGGCCTCGCGACGCTCCTGCGCTTCCTCGAGGAGGAGCCCGCTCTGGCACGCCTTTGCGTCGTTCACTCGCTCGGGGCCGGGGCCGATGTGCTGCGCCGGCGCATGGAGGTGCAGGGTGCGCTCGCCGCGGTCGTCGACCGGGGACGCCAGGAAGCGCCGAGCGGGAAGCTCGCACCCGACCCGATCGTCGCGGAGGGCATCGTCGGTGCGGTCGTGTCCGTGATCCAGAACCGGCTGCTGAGCGTCGAGCGACAGCCGCTGATGGGGCTGTTCGGGTCGTTGATGAGCATCATCGTGCTTCCCTACCTCGGCTCGGCCGCCGCACGCAGGGAACTGCACAGACCGCCGCCCCGGCGATGGAGCGCGGTGCAGGACCGGCTCGACGACGCGACGCCGGCGCGCCGTCCCGAGCCCGACACGCGCCTGACCCGCCGCACCGCGCGCGTGCTGGCGGCGATCGCCGAGTACCCGGGAGCGAGCAACCGCGAGGTGGCCGAACGCGCCGGGGTCATCGACCAGGGCCAGATCTCGAAGCTGCTCTCGCGTCTGGAGAGCCGGGAGCTGATCGTGAGGCTCGGAGGCGGCCCCTCGCGAGGAGCGCCGAACGCCTGGTGCCTGACCGAGCACGGTGAGTGGCTTGCGAGCGCGGGCGCCACACGCCTGCGCTCCGTGGACGCGAAAGGCGATTGACCACTTGCGAGGTCACGGGATCGTCACGCCTTCCGATAGCCGTTGGCGGATGATCGCGTTCACGGAGGGGTAGAGCGGCGGCGGCATGCGGCCGAGCTGAAACCCGCCGCGCAGGGCGCAGCGAACGGGGCGGGTGAACTCCCGCCCCGTTCCACACTAGGCTGGTTGGCGGTGTCGCCGCCATTTGGCTTGCTGCTCGCCCCGGAGCCGCCCTCCCGGCGGGCTGGAGCGGTGATCGCGGTGGCGCTCGTCGCGCTGTGCACCCTGATCGTCTTCCCGCTCAAGCACGTCGCGCCCGTCGTCTCGCTCAGCGTCGTCTACATCCCCGCGGTCCTGATCGTGTCGATCACCTGGGGCGTCTGGTTCGGCGTCGCGACAGGCGTGCTGAGCGCCGCGGCGTTCAACTTCTTTCATCTGCCGCCCGTCGGCAACTTCAGCCTCAGCGACTCGAGCAACTGGGTGGCGCTCGCCGCGTTCGTCGTCGTCGCGGCCATCGCCAGCTCGGTCGCCGAGGTCGCCCGCGCCCGAACGCGCGATGCGCAGGAGCGCCGACGCGAGGCCGATGTGGCGGCGGAGATGGCCAGGCTGCTGCTGCGCGGCAACAGCCTGACCGAGGCGCTTCCCACGGCCGCGGCGCGGCTCGCCCAGGCGCTCGAGCTGAGATCGGCTGCGATCGAGCTGGATGCCGTCGATGCCGATGAGCGAACAATCGCCTTCCCGCTGCGCGACGGGTCGAGGAGGCTGGGAACGCTGCTGGTCGGCGCCGACGCGCCCGAGACGGCGCTGCGCAGGCTGCAGGAGCGCGTCGTGCCGGCGCTCGAGGCATTGCTGAGCGCGGCGCTCGAGCGCGAGACGCTGCTCGGCGGGGTGGTGGAGACAGCCGCCCTGCGGCGAGCGGACACGGTCAAGACCGCGCTGCTGCGAGCGGTCTCACACGACCTGCGCTCGCCGCTGACAGCGATCTCCGCGGCCGGCGAGGCGATCTCCTCGCCCTCGCTCTCCAGTCATGAGCGCGAGGAGATGGCGGCTGTGATCCAGGAGGAGACACGACGGCTGTCACGGCTCGTCGACAACCTGCTCGACCTCTCGCGTCTGGAAGCGGGCGCGGCCGAGCCCCGTGTGCAGTGGACCTCGCTGGAGGAGTTGATCCGAGCGGCCGTCGCGGAGCTCGGCGCGCCGCAGGACTTCGTTCTTTCGATCGACCGCGACCTGCCGCTGCTGAGGATCGACGCGGTGCAGATGGAGCGCGCGCTCGTGAACGTGCTCGAGAACGCACAACGGCACTCGGGCGGCCACCCGGTGTCGGTGAGGGCGCGCGCCGTTCGCAGTCTCGCAAGCACGTCCTCTCAGACAGCCGCAACAGAGGATGGCGCGAGCGAGCGCCCCGAGCGACCGAGACCCTCGGGCGACCGGTTGATCCTACGCATCGTCGATCGCGGCCCCGGGATTCCGCCGGCTCAGCTGGAGCGCGTGTTCGAGCCCTTCTACCGCGCCGGCCGGCCGGGTGGCGAGCACCGCGGCTCCGGTCTGGGGCTGGCGATCGCCCGCGGCTTCACCGAAGCGAATGGCGGGTCGCTTCGTGTTGAGTCGCTACCCGGCCAGGGTGCGAGCTTCGTGTTCGAATTTCCGCTGGAGGACCCCCGCCCGGAGAGCGACGATGAAGCTGCGCCCGAGGCAGCTGAGATCGCAGAGCCCGGGCCGGGCGTGTCGCAGGCCCACCACCGCGAGCCGGCGAGGTGAGCGTTCAGGGGCCAGCCGCCGGCGCGAAGCCGCCGCGCGTTCTGGTGGTCGACGACGAGCCGCAGATCGTTCGCGCGCTGAAGGTCGTGTTGCGCGAGGCGGGCTTCGAGGCCGTGCCCGCCGAAACCGCCTCCGAGGCGCTCGATCTGGCGGCGGTGCGCCCACCGGAGGCCGCGATCGTGGATCTGGTGCTGCCGGACCTCGACGGCATCGAGGTCACCCGCCGGCTGCGCGAATGGAGCGAGATGCCGATCCTGGTGCTCTCCGCCGTCGGCGAGGAGGAGCAGAAGGTGAGGGCGCTGGAGGCAGGGGCCGATGACTACATCACCAAGCCGTTCGGCACGCGCGAGCTGGTGGCCCGCCTGCAGGCAGCGCTGCGCCGGGCGGGACGCGTCGAGGGAGAGCCGAGCATCGACGTGGACGGCCTCGAGATCGACCTGGCCGCGCGCGTGGTGCGCCGCGATGGGGAGCCCATCCACCTCACTCCGATCGAGTTCGACCTGCTGCGAGCGCTTGCGCGCAACCGCGGACGGCTGATGACGCACCGCAAGCTGCTCGCCGAGGTGTGGGGGCCGGAGTACGTCGATGACATCCAGCCGCTGCGAACGCACATCGCGCGGCTGCGGGCGAAGATCGAGCCCGACGGCGTGGAGACGCCACGCTACATCGTCACCGATCCGGGCGTCGGTTACAGATTCACTGACTGACCGATAGGGGCCACACGGGCCGGCTGTGGAACCCGTCACGAAATCGTTATGCGCCCGCTCCTATTCGTTACGCGGTTGTGACGCCGCCGGGTGCATAGTGGCTGCGTGGACGTTCTGGCAATAGCTCTCGGGGTCCTGATGTTCGCGATCCTGCTGCTCGTCATCGAGGGCATCGACAGGGTATGAGCGCGCTGGCTCCCCTCGGCTTCTTCATCGCGCACATGAGCGGGGCGGACTTCTTCGGCCTCGTCGTCTCCGTGCTGATCATCGCCTACCTCTTCTACGCGCTGATCCGCGGGGAGAAGCTCTAGGCGATGACCTTCCTCGGCTGGCTGACGATCATCCTCTTCGCGGGGATCCTGACTGCGCTCGCGATCCCGCTCGGCGGCTACCTGGCGAACGTGTACAACGGCAAGCGTGTGTTCCTCACGCCGATCTTCGGAGGGCCCGAGCGTTTTCTCTACAAAGTCCTCCGCGTCGATCCCAAGCGCGAGCAGGACTGGAAGTCCTACGCGAAGAGCCTGATCATCTTCTCCCTCGCGGGCTGGATCCTCCTGTACGTGATCCTGCGCACGCAGGACGCCTTCTTCGTGCCCCACTCGCTCAACCCGCTCGGCTTCGAGTCGGCACCGTGGAACGTGACGTTCAACACGGCGTCGTCGTTCATGACGAACACCAACTGGCAGTACTACAGCGGCGAGACGACGATGAGCTACCTCAGCCAGATGATCGGGCTGACGGTGCAGAACTGGCTGTCAGCCGGAGTCGGGATCGTCGTCGCCGTCGCGCTCATCCGCGGGATCGTCGGGCGCACGGGGAAGAGTCTCGGAAATTTCTGGCAGGACCTCGTTCGCACGATTCTCTACGTGCTCGCGCCGCTGTCGGCTCTGATCGCGATCGTGCTCGTTTCCCAGGGCGTGATCGCGAACTTCAGCAACTACCTGAGCGTTCACACCGTCACAGGCCTCACACAATCGATCGCGATGGGTCCGGTCGCCTCGCAGGAGGCGATCAAGATGCTCGGAACGAACGGCGGCGGCTTCTTCAACACCAACTCTGCGCACCCGTTCGAGAACCCGACGGCATTCACCAACTTCTTCGAGATGCTGGCCGTCCTGATCATCCCCGCCGCGCTGGTCTTCGCCTACGGGCGCATGACGGGAAACCGCCGGCAGGGCTACGCGATCTACGCGACGATGATGGTGATGTTCCTCGGTGCAGCGGCCGTCGCCTACATCGCCGAGGCGCACGGCTCGCCCGCCCAGCACGCCGCCGGGCTGCACACCCACGTGTTCGCCGGCTCCAGCGGCGGGAACCTCGAAGGCAAGGAGCAGCGCTTCGGCATCGCCGGGTCGGCCCTGTTCGACGTGGTCACGACCGTCACCTCGTGTGGCGCGGTGAACAGCGCGATCGAGTCCTTCACCGGCATCGGCGGAGCCGTGCCGTTCGCCAACCTGTCGGCGAGCGAGGTGATCTTCGGAGGAGTCGGCACCGGGCTGTACTCGATCCTCCTGTATGTCCTGCTGGCGGTGTTCATCGGCGGCCTGATGGTCGGCCGAACGCCCGAGTGGCTTGGCAAGAAGCTCGAGGCGAGGGAGATCAAGCTCGCCGGGCTCGGCATCCTGATCACGCCACTGGCTGCCCTCTTCTGCACGGCGCTGGCCACCGCCAGTCATGCCGGGCGCGAATCCATCTCCAAAGCGGCGACCGGGCCGCAGGGGTTCTCCGAGAGCTTCTACGCGTATCTCTCTCAGGCCAACAACAACGGTTCGGCATTCGCGGGCTACACGGGCTTCATCCAGCCGAACGCCGGCAGCGTCGGCTCCCATGGCGTCACGTTCGCCGACCTCCTCGGCGGCTTCGACATGCTCTTCGCCCGCTACGCGCCCATCCTCTTCGCCCTCGCCGTGGCCGGCGCGCTGGCGGGCAAGCGAGTCACGCCCGCGGGCCTCGGCACGATGCGCACGGATAACGCCACGTTCGTGGTGCTGCTGATCGGCGTGATCGTCCTCGTCGGCGCGCTGACGTTCTTTCCCGCCCTGCTACTCGGCCCGATCGTCCAGGGCCTGACGAGTCACCTCTACTGACATGCGCCGCGACATCCTCACCTCCGTCATCGGCATCATCGTCTTCACGATCCTCCTGGGGCTGGTGTACCCGCTGCTCGTCACCGGCATCGGCCAGGTGACATTCCCCGGGAACGCCAACGGGCAGCAGATCCACGTCGGCGGGAGGCTGGTCGGCTCGAAGATCATCGGCCAGTCGTTCGCCGACCCGAAGATGAAGAACGGGAAGGTGCTCGAAGAAAAGGGCGTAGTCGTCACAGAACCGGACCCGCGCTACTTCCAGACGCGTCCGTCGGCCACCGAAGGCGGGGCTTACAACGCCGCCGCGAGCACCTTCTCCAACCTCGGCCCGAACAGCAAGGCGACCGAGGAAGCGATCGCCGAACACATCAAGGCGTACATCGAACTCGAGGGCCCGTACAACCCCGGCCTCACGGCCGCGCGAGTACCCGTGGACGCCGCGAACAGCTCCGGCTCCAACCTGGATCCCGAAATCTCGCCGGCGAACGCCCGCATCCAGGCGCACCGCGTCGCCGCCGTGCGCCACCTGTCGCTCGCGACGGTGGACGGGCTGGTCTCGAGGTACACCGACGCGCGCGGAATCGGCTTCTCGGGCGAGCCTGGAGTGAATGCACTTGAACTCAACCTCGCACTCGATCGCCTGACTGGAGTCACGCACTGATGTCGACGCAGAACCCCCCGGCCCCGGAGCGGCAGCAGATGCCGGCAACCCACGAACGCCAGGCGATCTCGCTGTTCCAGCGCGACATCGTGTGGCGAGCGCTGATCGACAGCATCAAGAAGCTCGACCCGCGCGTGCAGATCCACAACCCGGTGATGTTCGTCGTGGAGATCGGCTCGGTCATCACGACCGTCACCTGGCTGATCCAGGTCTTCGGCGGCAAGCCGCTCGGCGGCGGCCACGAGCCCGCGTGGTACACGTTCACCATCTCGGTCTGGCTGTGGCTGACCGTCATCTTCGCGAACATGGCCGAGGCCTTCGCCGAGGGTCGCGGCCGCGCGCAGGCCGACACGCTGCGGGCGATGCGCAAGGAGACAGTCGCGAAAATGCGCGACGGCTCGACGAGGGCGGCGGCCGAGCTCACGCGCGGCGACATCGTGATCGTGCCCGCTGGCGAGCTGATCCCGGGCGACGGCACGGTGATCGAGGGCATCGCCACCGTGGACGAGTCGGCGATCACCGGCGAGTCGGCTCCGGTCATCCGGGAGTCCGGTGGCGACCGCAGCGCGGTGACTGGCGGCACGCGTGTCACCTCCGACCGGATCGAAGTCGAAATCACCCAGGAGCCCGGCAAGTCGTTCCTCGACCGCATGATCACCCTCGTCGAGGGCGCCCAGCGGCGCAAGACGCCGAATGAGATCGCGCTGAACATCCTGCTCGCGGCGCTGACGCTGATCTTCATGATCGTCGTCGCCACGCTGCGTCCCTTTGGCCTCTTCGCCGGCACGTCGATCTCCGAGACGACGCTGATAGCGCTGCTCGTTGCGCTGATCCCCACGACCATCGGCGCGCTGCTGTCGGCGATCGGGATCGCGGGAATCGACCGGCTCGTGCGCCGCAACGTGCTCGCTCTCTCGGGACGCGCCGTGGAGGCCTCGGGCGACGTGGACGTGCTGCTGCTTGACAAGACGGGAACGATCACCATCGGCAACCGGCTCGCGTCCGAGTTCGTGCCGATGCCAGGCGTGCCCGAGTCCGAGCTGGCGGAGGTCGCCCAGCTCTCCTCGCTCGCGGATGAGACGCCCGAGGGTCGCTCGATCGTGGTGCTCGCCAAGCAGTACGGCATCCGTGAGCACGACATGTCGACGCTGCACGCCGACTTCGTCCCCTTCACCGCGCAGACGCGGATGAGCGGCGTCGACCTCGACGGCAGGCGCCTGCGCAAGGGGGCCGGCGACGCGATCGTCCAACTCGTACAGCGCGAAGGCGGCTCGCCACCGGCAGAGCTGCAGGCACAGCTCGACCGCATCGGTCGCGAGGGCGGGACGCCGCTGGCCGTCGCGCGCGACAACCAGGTGCTCGGCGTCATCTACCTCAAGGACACGATCAAGGAGGGCATGCGCGTCCGCTTCGACCACCTGCGCGCGATGGGGATCAAGACGGTGATGGTGACGGGTGACAACCGCCTGACCGCGGCGAAGATCGCGGAGGAGTCGGGCGTCGACGACTTCCTCTCCGAAGCCACGCCCGAGGCCAAGCTCGAGCTGATCCGCGAACAGCAGCAGGAGGGGCGGCTGGTCGCGATGACCGGAGACGGGACCAACGACGCCCCGGCGCTCGCCCAGGCCGACGTGGGCGTGGCCATGAACACCGGTACGCAGGCTGCGCGCGAGGCCGGCAACATGGTCGATCTCGACTCCAACCCGACGAAGCTGATCGAGATCGTCGAGGTCGGCAAGCAGCTGCTGATCACCCGCGGCGCGCTCACCACCTTCTCGATCGCGAACGACGTCGCCAAGTACTTCGCGATCCTGCCGGCCATCTTCGTCACGACGTGGGCCGCCACGCCGGGCGGCAAAAGCCCCCTGCACGTCCTCAACGTCATGGGCCTCGGATCGCCGCGCAGCGCGATCGTCTCGGCGATCATCTTCAACGCGCTCATCATCCCGCTGCTGATCCCGCTGTCACTGCGCGGGGTGCGCTACAGGCCCATCGGGGCGAGCGCTCTGCTGCGGCGCAACCTCCTGATCTACGGTCTCGGCGGGATCGTCGCCCCGTTCATCGGCATCAAGCTGATCGACCTGATCGTCCACAACCTCCTCGGAGGATGAGCGAGGCGATCACCGCGGCAGAGCCAGTGTCCCCCCAGCGAGCGTCCAACGGTCCCCGCCGTGGTCGTCTGAAGGTATTCCTCGGGATGGCAGCCGGTGTGGGGAAGACCTTCCGCATGCTGATCGAGGGTCGTATCGAGCTCGAGGCCGGACGGGATGTGGTGGTCGGGCTGCTCGAGACGCACGGTCGCGCCGAGACGGCCCAGCTGGCAGAGGGCCTTCCGATCCTTCCGCGCGTGCGTGTGACCTACAGGCAGACGGTGATCGACGAGATGGACCTCCGTGCGATCCTCGTCCGGGCCCCCGAGATCTGCCTGATCGACGAGCTCGCACATACCAACGCCCCGGGCAGCGAGCATCCCAAGCGCTACGAGGACGTCGAGGACATCCTCGCCGCTGGAATCGACGTGCTGTCCACTCTCAATGTGCAGCACCTCGAGTCACTCAACGACCACATCACCGAGCTGAGTGGCGTACGCGTGCGCGAGACGATTCCCGACGCGATCCTGGGGCGTGCCGACGAAGTCGTGCTCATCGATCTGACGCCGGAGGCGCTGCTGGACCGTCTCCGCGCGGGCAAGATCTACCCCTCGGAGCGGATCGACGCGGCGCTCAACAACTTCTTCCGCATCGAGAACCTCGCCGCGCTTCGCGAGGTGGCGCTCCGCCAGGTCGCCGAGGAGGTGGGGGCAAAGCGCCTGACCACCGAGCTGGTCGGCTCGCGCGAGGAGAGCCTCGCCGCCGATGCGCCGCAGGCGGTGGGCGAGCGGCTGCTCGCGCTCGTCGAGCCCTACCCGGGTACACAACGCCTGGTTCGCAGAGCATGGCGCTCGGCGCAACGCCTCGGCGCCGAACTCGACCTGCTGTGGGTGCGCACGCCTGGCCAGCGCCTCTCCGAGGAGAACGAGCGCTCGCTCTCGGCGCTGCGACAGCTGGCGTCGGTGCTTGGCGCGAAGCTGTTCGAGGAGGAATCCGACGACCTGGCCGCCGCGGTCGTGGACGTGGCCTCGCGGCGCGGGACGACCTACATCCTGGTTGGCCGATCGCGACCCGCGCATGGGCTTGCTCGGCTGCGGGCTCCACTGCCCCAGAGATTGATGCAGCGCCTTCCGGGCGTCGATGTGCGCATCGTCGCCGACCGCTCCGCACGCCCGAGCACGGAGAAGAAATGACCGTCCTCGTGATCCTGATCATCGCCGTCGTGGGCATCCTCCTCGGCGTCGCGGCCGGATACTGGCTTCCGCCCAACGGACACGGCGCCCGGCGCGACCGTCCTCGGCCGGTCCGCAACATCCTGCTTCCGTTCACGGGGCAGGCGATCTCACGCCGCTCGTTCGAGGCAGCCGTGAGGCTCGCCAAGGCCGAGAACGCCACGGTGATGCCGGCATTCCTTGCGACCGTGCCGATGAACCTCCCGCTCGACACGGCGCTACCCGTGCAGTGTGCCCGCGGGATGCCGCTGCTCGAGGCGATCGAGCAGCGCCTGATCTCGCAGGGAGTTGCGGTCGACTCGCGGGTCGGAAGCGGACGTAGCGCGCGCGATGCGTTGCGCAAACTCATCGACCAGGAGCACTTCGACCGGATCATCGTCTCGGCCGACGAAGATCAGGCGGGTCTCGGCTACGACGATCTGCGATGGCTGCTCGAGCGCGTTCCGGCCGAGATCCTGATTCTCCGCACGGCCCCCGAGGACACGCGCAAGATCTCGGCCAGCGTGGACGGTCACTTCTGATCGCAGTCATTCGATCCCTTCGCCGCCGAGCGCGGCGCGCGCGGCCCCGTCGACCGGCTGCCGCCGCCGCGCGATCCACCTGACGCCCGGAGTGTCGCTGATCCCGTGGGCCAGGATCGAGGCGAAGACCGCGAGCGCGGCGATATTGAAGATTCGCTGTGCGCCGGCGACGTGGCGCTCGAGGATCAGCAGCGAGAAGGCCATCGTGGCGACCCCCTTGGGCCCGAACCACGCCATGAACGCCTTCGTCGCCACCCCCACCCGTGTTCCGGCGAGCGCGATCCACACGGCGACCGGTCTTGCGATCAGGAAGGTCCCCAGCACCACGCCTACCGCCGCCCAGCCGTCGGCGAACAGCCCGTGGAGGGTGAGGAGCGAACCGAACACGGTGAAGATCGCGAGCTTGACGATCTCCACGACCTCCTCGACGCGCTCGACGAAGTAGCGGCGCAGGTCGGGGCGGCGAACGCCGATCACGATCGCCGCGACGAACGTGGCGATGAAACCGTTGCCGTGTGGGGGCAGCACGGCCAGGCCATAGGTGGCGAACGCGAGACCGAGCCCGTAGAGGGCCTTCTGGTGAGCCGGGATCGGCCGACCGAGGTGCTCGCGGGTGGGGCGGGGCATCAGCACCGATCCGACGAATCCGCAGGCGAGCCCGAAGGCCAGCCCGAGCCCGATGTCCTCGAGCACGTAGTGCCACCAGACGAAGTGTCCGCTGCCGGGAGCGAGCGCGGCGGCGAAGGCGAGCACAGCCGGAAGGGCCAGCCCGTCGTTGAGGCCCGACTCGAGATTCAGTGAATGGCGCACGACGCGCGGTACGCGCGGATCGGTGACGACGCCCGAGGAGAGCACCGGATCGGTCGGCGAGAGCAGCGCTCCGAGCAGGAACGACTCGGTCCAGTCGAGACCGACGAGCGCATGGGCGATCACGGCGATGATCACCGCCGTGATCGGCATCGCGATGACCAGCTTGCGCAGGGGCAGATGCCAGTGGCTCTGCAATAGCTCCGTGTCCACCTCCAGGCCGTCGCGGAACAGGATCACGATCAGAGCGACGCTCGCGAGGTCGCGCACGAACCCCGAGCTCGCGTCGAATTTCAGTACGCCGGCGGCCCCTTCGCCGAGGAGGAAGCCCGCGAGCACGAACAGCGCAGCGAGCGAGAGGATGCTGCGGCGCGCGACACCCGAGAGCAGGGCGCCGAGGACCAGCAGACCGCCGAGCACGGCAGCCCCCGTCTCAAAGGAGGTCACTTCGGTAGCGTCCCATACGCGCGCCCATGGCCAGCGAACGGGGACACCTGAAGGTCTTCATCGGCATGGCACCGGGCGTCGGCAAGACCTATCGCATGCTGCAGGAGGGTCGCTCGGAAGCCGAGAGCGGCCGCGACGTGGTGATCGGCTACCTCGAGCCGCACGGCCGCGCCGAGACGATCGAGCAGGCCGAGGGGCTCGAGACGATCCCGCGCCGCAGCGTCGTCTACCGCGGCAGGACGCTCCAGGAGATGGACCTGCCGGCCATTCTCGCCCGCAGGCCCGAGCTGTGCCTGATCGACGAGCTCGCCCACACCAACGCGCCGGGCGTCGAGCACGAGAAGCGCTACGAGGACGTGCGCGACGTGCTGGACGCCGGCATCGACGTCTTCTCTACGGTCAACGTTCAGCACCTGGAGAGCCTGAAAGACCAGGTCAGCCAGCTCACGGGCACAAGTGTTCGCGAGACGATCCCCGACGAGGTGCTCTCCTCCGCGGACGAGGTCGTGCTGATCGACCTGACCCCCGAGGCGCTGATCGCGCGCCTGCGCGCGGGAAAGGTCTACCCCGCCGAGCGCGTGCCCGCCGCGCTGAACCACTTCTTCAAGATCGAGAACCTCTCGGCGCTGCGCGAGACGGCTCTTCGCCAGGTGGCCGAGGACGTCGAGATCAAGCGCCTCGTGCGTTGGCCGATCTCCGATCGCTCGGGCCCGATGCCCCGGCGGGAGGAGGACGGGCTGGAGCTGGCGCGCGAGAGCGCTCCCCAGCCGATCGCCGAGCGGCTGCTCGCGCTCGCGACGCTCGCGCCCGAGTCCGAGCATGTCGTGCGCCGCGCCTGGCGCTCGGCCCAGCGGCTCGACGCGGACCTGGACGTTCTCGTCGTCCGTCCGCCCGGGCGCCCGCCGAGCGCCGAGGACCGCAAACGCCTGGAGGAGCTGCGACGGCTCACCGCGATGCTCGGTGCGCGGCTCCACGTCGAGCAGGGCGAGGACGTGGCCGACGTTGCGATCGCGACGGCCCGATCGCTCGGGAGCACCTATGTGCTGATGGGCACGCCCTCCGAACGGCGCGGCCTCGGCCGTCTGCTTGGCCCCTCCGACGGCCGCTCGCTGCTCGCCCGCCTGCTCGAGGGGCTGCCGGGCGTCGACGTGCGCGTCGTCGCCGACCCTGCCCTGCGCGAGCCGGCCACGGCTTCCGAGGAGCCCTCTCCCGAGAGCGATCGAGGCTAGCCGCGCTCAGGCCGACAGCGCCGCCCGGGGCGCGGGCGCGCGGTCGGCGTCGTGCGGCGCTCGCGGCGGATCGGGCTCGCCGCGCAGTAGGGCCAGGGCGCCAAGCGCGAGGAAGCCGCAGGCGGCGGCGATCGGCGCAAGCGTACGCAACGGGTAGTCGCCGAAGCCCTTGTGCAGGGCCAGGTTGTCGCCGGCTTTGACGATACTGAGCAGGCCGCGGTGGTCGATCCCGAGCACGGTAGGCGCGAGTGCCGCGAACAGGGCCCAGGCGAGCAGCGCGAGCACGCCCGCGACCAGCGTCCCGCCCGAGATGCGCAGGCGCGGCATGGCCCACACCGTCGCCACCAGGCCGGCACCGGCGGCCAGGAAGAACGGCCAGATCGCGCCCCAGCCGCGGCCGAGCCCGAAGGCCGAGGCGATCGTCGGCTGGAAGGAGCCCTGGCCGAGCAGTCGAGCCCAGATCACCGTCTCGGTCTCATAGCCGACCAGCGGATGGGTGATCGTGGCTATGACGGTCGTCGCGATCGAGACCCCGGCCAGGGCCACAGTCGGGCCGGGGAAGCGCCGGAGGGCCATGGCGATCGGAAACGCCAGGAACGGCAGCATCGTGATCAGGAAGCGCGGGCCTGGCGCGCCCCCGCCGAATGGCAGGTAGTAACCGGAGTTGTAGCCCAGGTACAGAACGCAGACGGCCGCGATCGTGAGAGCCTCGGCACGGCTGCCGCGGCGGTAGAGCAGGACCGTGCCCACGGCGCCCATCACGAGCACGGGCGAGAGCGTGAGCAGGCCGCGGGAGTCGAACAGCAGCGTCCCCAGCACGGGCAGGCTCGGAGCGGAGATCCCGAAGAAGCCCTTCTGCTGCTGGGGGATGTTGGAGTACGCCAGGTGCGTCCACGAATGAAAGGCGGCGTGGTTGTAGAGGAGCAGCGGCACGATCCCGAGGACGCCGCCCAGCACGTAGGCGCCAACCCGGCTCGCGAGCAGCCCGGGCGTCAGAGCGCCCGGGCGTGCGATCAGGTAGAGCCCGAGCACCACCGCCACGAGCGCCAACGGATACTCCGAGGTGATCGCGTAGCCCATCAGCAGGCCGGCCGCCGCCAGCAGCATAGGCCTCGGCGGGCCGGCGCGCTCGCGCATCATGATCGCGAACGCGGCGAAGCCCAGCGTCGCCGCGAGCACGTGCGAGAACAGCAACGTGGAGAAGGGGAGCACCATCGTGCCAAGGCCGAGCACGACCGCGGTCGGTCCGCCGTAGCCGGGCTCAAAGCGATCGGCGACGCGCCATACCAGCAGCAGCATCACCAGCCCGGGGAGCACGCTGCCCCACAGCCCCACGAAGTAGATCATCTCGTCTTCGCCGCGCAGGGCCTGCGAAGCGCGTGCAACGGCAGGGGCGTCGACCGCCTGCAGCAGCTCGTAGAACGGCAGCGAGTACATCGCCAGCCCGGGGGCCCGCGCCGAGTACCAGTGCCCGTGGTAGTAGGCCTTGTCTTTGGTGCGGTACGGCCCGGCGTCGATGGTCGTGCGGCCGGCGTCGAGCGCCCGGATCAGGTCGTAGTGGGAGCTCTGGTTGTCGGACCAGTTCTGTATCACCGAGGCGAACGCGAGCCCCACGAGCAGCACCGCCCACAGCGCCGTGCGGCGCCGGACACGCGGCCCCCGACCAGAGCCCGTCCCGGCGACGGCCGAGGAAACGGGTGCCCCGGTCGTTCGCGTTTCGGATCCGCCCTGCGCCGGATCCATCAGTGGGGGTGAAGCGCCTTCGGCCCGGGGCCGATCTGATAGATGACGAGCGAGCCCACCTGTCGTCGCGTCATGCCCAGCCCACTGATCGGCTTCGCCGCGGCCAGGGCTGCGTTCGGCGGCTCGGCATGGGCATAGCCCACGATTCCGGGCAGACGCGGCATCTTCAGGTGTAGTACCACCGTGCGTATGCCGTAGTAGCGCAGCTTCTGAACGCTGGCCCTGTCGGGGAAGCCGTCCATCCCGCCGCGCAGGTCATCGACGCTGTAGATGTCGAAGGTGCTGTTGCCCCCGGGGATCTTGTAGAAGCCATCGGTCGAGAAGTACTGCCACAGTCGGTCGGCGGGCCCGTCGGTCGGCAGGTCCAGCAGCGGGGCCACCAGCCCGATCTCCGCGCGCGCAGGTTGGGGAACGACGGGATGGGCGAGGTGCCCGGCCCCTTCGCCGACGAGGCCGATGACGAGCCCCACGCCGAGCAGCGCGGGCAGCCCGCGCAGCGAGTGGCGTTCGCTCCACGGGCCCATACGGCGTATGAGCCACTGGACGCCGGCGCCGGCGAGCAGCGCGTAGAACAGCGTGCCCAGGGTGAAGATCCTCCCCGGTACGCGCACGCCGTCCCAGCCCGGCGCGTAGTCGTGCACCAGCCGGAACGGATATCCGGCGCCCGTCAGCCCGAGCCCGAGCGCCAGCAGCGAAACGGTCAGGATCCCGAGCGCCAGGCCCAGGCGCAATCGCGGTGTGAACGCCGATCCGCCGACCCCCGCCAGGCCGATCGCGCTCAGCAGGAGGATCAGCCCGCCCGGGAAGAAGACGCTCTCGTTCTTCGAGTGGACCTTGGCCCGCATGCCCGAGGTCACACCACCCCAGACGCGGTTCTCCGAGGAGGCCGCCAGCAGCGCGGCGGGACCGGCCGAGTACGTTTTCACTTCCTTCAGCGTGCGTTTGGCCGTCGGATAGTCATGGGCGATCTTCAGATAGGGAACCGACTGGTAGACGCCGATGGCTCCCGTCAGGGCGACGCCGATCAGGGTCACGGCGAGCAGTTGACGGGGGATCAGGGCTCCGCGGCCGCCTCCCGCCGGCGCCGTGGCCTGCCCCGCGCGCGGTGAGCCGTCGCCGCCGGCAGCTACCGGACGAGCGCCCCCGCCCACCGTGAGGCGCCCGCGCCACCAGAAGACGGCTGCGATCGCCGCGAGGATGGCAAGCAGGTAGCAGTACTGCAGGCCGAGCGTGAAGCCGAGGCTCACCTGCCACGCCGTCACGAGCCAGCCGGCGAGCACGAGCCAGCGGGACCCACGGCGGTAGCCCCGCAGCAGCAGGAAGAGCGCCAGCGGAATGCCGCCCGAGGAGATCACGTGCAGGTGGCCGGCCTCCGTCACGCGGTAGGGCGCGTAGGCGAAGGCGGCACCCGCCGCGCCCGCTCCGAGCCGGCCGAGGCCGAGCTCCCGTGCCAGCAGGTAGGCGCCGACGAAGCACAGCGACCACGCGAACAGGAACAGCAGGTTGTAGCGGACGAGCGCCGCCACGGTGCCCGACCCGAAGATCCCCGCGGGTCCGTAGCCGAGCAGGGAGTCCGAGAAGGCGAGGCTGAGACGATGCGGATAGAAGACGTTGGCGTCGAACAGGTGCAGCGGCTGATGCAGGATCGCGTGGCCGACCCAAGCGACCTCCCAGGCGGTTCGCACCGGATCGCCGAGGTCGGGCGCGATCCTGCTCGGCATGTGCAGGATCAACGGCCAGGTCGTGATCACGGCGAGCGCGATCCCGGCGAGGACCAGCCACAGGAGCTCCGCACGGCCAAGCGCCGGCGAGGGCGCCCAGCGGGCGCGCCCCGCGGTCGACCGACCGGCGCCAGGCATCACGCCGTCCCCATGCGTCGGGTGCCCGACGCCAGGCGTGTCGGGCGATCCGGTGGGCGTACGCGGGGGGCTGGGCACGCCGGTGCTCATCGTCTGCTCGTGTTCTCGACCACGCGGATCGGCGCAGCATACGTGAGCCACATGCGACACCGCGGCGCATCGGCCCGCCGCGCGTGTGCCATCCCGGTCTCGCCGATTGCGTCACACTGGCGCTGATGAGGGTGCTGGTGGTTGGAGCTGGTGGAGTCGGTTCGGCGTTCGCGGCGATCGCCCAGCGCCGTCCCGTGTTCGAGCACGTCGTCCTCGCAGACGTGGCGTTGGAGCGCGCGCAGGCCGTCGCCTACGGTCTCGCCGAGCCGGACCGCTTCTCGGCCGAGCGAGTCGACGCCTCCAAGCAGGCGGAGCTGGCCGAGCTGATGAGCAGGGTGAGGGCCGACGCCGTCCTGAACGCGACCGACCCGCGTTTCAACGAGCCGATCTTCAACGCGGCGTTCGAGGCGAGGGTGACCTATCTCGACATGGCGATGACCCTCTCCCATCCCCATCCTGAACGTCCATATGAACTGCCGGGCGAGCTGCTCGGCGAGCGCCAGCTGGCCAGGCACGAGGAGTGGGAGGCCGCCGGCCTGCTCGCGCTTGTCGGGATCGGCGTCGAGCCCGGCATGTCGGACGTCTTCGCCAGGTATGCCGCGGACGAGCTGTTCTCGAGCATCACGGAAGCCGGGGTGCGCGACGGCGCCGACCTGAGCGTGGAGGGCTACGACTTCGCGCCGACGTTCTCCATCTGGACGACGATCGAGGAGTGCCTGAACCCGCCGCTCATCTGGGAGCGCGGGCGCGGCCACTACACGACAGAGCCGTTCTCGGAGCCGGAGGTGTTCGACTTCCCCGAGGGGATCGGTCGGCTCGAATGCGTGAACGTCGAGCACGAGGAGGTCGTGCTCATCCCGCGCTGGGTGCAGTGCGATCGCGTGACGTTCAAGTACGCGCTCGGCGACGAGTTCATCGCAGTGCTTCGCACGCTCCACAAGGTCGGCCTGGACTCGACCACGCCCGTCACGGTTCGCGGGTGCGAGGTCTCACCGCGCGACGTCGTCGCCGCCGTCCTGCCGGACCCCGCGACGCTGGGCGAGCGGATGACCGGACGCACGTGCGCCGGCACCTGGGTCCGTGGCACGGGCAAGGATGGCTCCCCGCGCTCGACCTACCTCTATCACGTGGTCGACAACGAGCAGACGATGCGCGAGTACGCCGCCCAGGCGGTCGTCTGGCAGACGGCGATCAACCCGATCGTCGCGCTGGAGCTGCTCGATCGCGGCGCATGGAAGGGCGCCGGCGTACTCGGGCCCGAGGCGTTCCCCGCGGGTCCGTTCCTGGAGATGCTCGCCGAGCTCGGATCACCCACCGGCCGGCAGGAGCTCGAGGCCCCCGCCGGCGCGCGGCCCTAGGTCTACGGGTTGCGTGTATCGGTCGTATCGCCGGCCGGCGCGGGCGGCCCGTCGGCGCCCCCGTCCGCCTCCGGCGCGGGCGCCCCGTCGGCGCCCCCGTCCGCCTCCGGCGTCAGCAGGTGCACTCCGCGGGTGACGTGTTCGCGTCCCATCAGGCGTGCCGGGGCGCGCTCGACGGGAGCGTCGAGCAGGCCGGTTGCCGCCGTTTCGGTCTTGCGCGAGAAGAACGGGCGGAAGTAGAAGCGGGAGATGACCATCAGCGGGATGCCGACGAGCATTCCCACCCCGCCGAACCACAGCGGCAGCGTCAGGCCGAGATACTCTTTGCCTTCCGCGTTGGCCTTGTGACCGTAGTATTTGATCGCGTAGATCCCGATGCCGTAGAAGATCAGTCCGCCGGCGAGCGGGAGCAGCCCGACGAGCACGAACTTGCGCGCGGTCGTGAAGAGCTCCTTGCGGTAGTACCAGACGCTGGCGAACCCGGTCGAGCCGTAGTAGAAGCAGACCGGGATTCCGAGCGCGACAACCGCCAATTCGAGTACCTGACTCGAGATGAGGATCAGCGGAACCGCCACCAGGATCGAGATCAGGCCGAAGCCCCACGTCGAGACGGTCGGCGTCAGGAAGCGCGGGTGGATCTTCCCGATCACCGAGGGGATCGCGCCCCACTTCGCCATCGAGAGGGTGGTGCGCGCGGTGGGCAGGATCGTCGTCTGTGTCGATGCGGCGGCCGAGGTCAGCACGGCGACAATCAGGAACTTCACCCCCACGGATCCCAGTACCCCCTTGCCGAGCGCGTTCAAGACGTCTTCACGGTTCCCTTCGTTGGCTTCGCCGATGAAGAAGTTGGCCCCGTGGTAGGACTGCGCGCCGGCCGAGACGAGCAGGTAGATCAGGACGAGCAGGATCGTCGAGACGACCGCGGCGCGGCCCGGGCCCTCATTTGAGTCTTCGGACTCCTCGTTGACCGAGACGCCCGAGTCCCAGCCCCAGTAGATGAAGATCCCGAGCAGCAGCGCCACGACCAGGTCGTGGAAGGGCATCGCGAATGGGTTGAACCACGACGCGTGCGGTTCGATCGCGCCGGCTCCACCGTTGCCGCTGTACACATCGACGATCGCCACCACCGAGAAGATCACGAGCATCACGACCTCGAAGCTCAGCAGCACCTGCTGGATGCGTGCCGAGAGCTCGATCCCGCGGTGGCAGATCCAGGTCATCAGCAGGATCCAGAGGACGCACCCGCCCAGAGCGGCTCCGCTGTGCGTTTCCGCCCAGTGCCATCCGAAGAGCTTGAACGTGTAGATGGCGGCAACCGAGCCAAGCGATGCCATCACGAGGACGTCGGCGAGGAAGATCGCCCAGCCGTTGAGCCAGCCGAAGCCGGGGCCGAAGGCGCGCGTCGTCCAGGCGAACGAAGTGCCGGCGTCCGGGTCCGCCTTGTTCAGGTAGCGGTAGGCGAGCGAGACGAGCAACATCGGCACGAACGCCGCCAACAGCACGCCGGGGGCGTGCTGGGCGACGCCTGGGTCGGCGATGATGAAGCCGAGGGTCGCCGCGATCGAGTATGCCGGTGCGACCGATGCCGTCGAGATGACGACATTCGAGATGTAGCCGATCGCGTTGCCCTTCAGCCCCTTGCTCTCTACGCGTCCGTTGGCGGGTGCTCCGGCGAGTGGTGCCTGTCCCGATGCCTCGGCGGCGACGCTCTCAGTGGCCATGTCGCTTCTCCCTCTCCCGTGTCGGTTGCTGTGATGCTTCGACGTGGACGATCGCATTCCCGTAAACGCAACAAAAGTTTGCGCCCTCCCGGCGCAACTGGCAAGTGGCAACTGTCCCAAAGATCCAGGCGCCGTTTGTACAGTGTGGATAAGTCCCGCTCGTCTTCTTCACCGGAGCAGTCCTTGTCGGACATATCAGCCGCAGCTATCGTTATCCTGAGTGTCTAGCCGAATGCGGTTGGGCGCAAGACCGAGAGAGGAGATGCTATGGCTGCCTCTGCAGACCTGAACGACCCGACCCCCGCAGAGGGTTCGACGGCTCCGGCCAGCGCCCCCCGACCGTCCGGGCCCGCCCTCGCCTCGCAGGACGGCGACAGGCTGCAGCGACTGGCCAAGCGCAACCTCTGGATGCACTTTACGCGGATGGGCTCCTACGAGCATGCGGAGGTGCCGGTCATCGTTCGCGGCGAGGGCTGTTACGTCTACGACGAGCACGGCAACCGCCATCTCGACGGCCTCTCGGCGCTGTACTGCGTCAACGTGGGGCATGGACGCGCCGAGCTCGGCGAAGCCGCGGCGGCGCAGGCGAAGGAGCTCGGCTTCTACACCAACTGGAGCTACGCCCACCCGAAGGCGATCGAACTCGCCGCGCGCATCGCCGACCTCACACCCGGCAACCTCAACCGCGTGTTCTTCACCTCGGGCGGCTCGGAGGCGGTCGAGTCGGCGTGGAAGCTCGCCAAGGCCTACCACGCCGCGCGCGGCGAGCCGACGCGTCACAAGATCGTCTCTCGAAACCTCGCCTACCACGGGGTGACGATGGGCGCGCTTACGGCGACGGCGCTCACCGCGCTGCGCGTGCCGTTCGAACCGCTCACGCCGGGCGGCGTGCAGGTGCCCAACACGAACTCCTACCGCTGGCAGGAAGACCGCGACAACCTCTGGGCGGCCGACGCGATCGAGGAGGCGATCGAATTCCAGGGGCCTGAGACCGTCGCCGCGGTGATCCTCGAGCCGGTCCAGAACGGAGGCGGTTGCTTCGTGCCCCAGGACGGATACTTCCAGCGGGTGCGCGAGATCTGCGACCGCCACGGCGTGCTGCTGATCTCAGACGAGGTGATCTGCTCGTGGGGCCGGCTCGGATACTGGTTCGGGTCCGAACGCTACGACTATGTGCCCGACATCATCACGACGGCCAAGGGCATCAGCTCGGCGTACGTGCCCCTGGGAGCGATGATCGCCGGCGACCACATCGCCGAGCCGTTCCTGCACGGCAAGGCCGCTTTCAACCACGGCTTCACGTTCGGCGGCCATCCGGTCGCTTGCGCCGTGGCCCTCGCGAACATCGATGTGATCGAGCGCGAGGAGCTGTGCGCGAACGTGCTCGCGAACGAGGCCGCCTTCCGCGGGATGCTCGAGAGCATGCGCGACCTGCCGATCGTCGGCGACGTGCGCGGCGCCGGCTACTTCCAGGCGATCGAGCTCGTCAAGGACAAAGACACGAAGGAGACCTTCAACGCCGAGGAGTCCGAGCAGCTGCTGCGCGGCTACCTCTCCGGCGAGCTCTACCGGCGGGGTCTCATCTGCCGGACAGACGACCGCGGCGATCCGATCGTGCAGCTCTCGCCGCCGCTGATCGCGGGTCCCGAGCAGTTCGAGGAGATCGAGGCGATCCTGCGCCCTGTCCTCAGCGAGGCATCGGAGCGGATGGAGCGGTGGAGCTCACTGTCGAGAGCCTGATCGGCGAGCTCGGGCTCGAGCTCGCCAGCGGCCGGGAGTCGGCCGGCGCCCATGTGCGCTGGGTGCACAGCACCGAGCTGCTCGACCCGACCCCGTGGCTGAAGGGCGGCGAGCTGCTGCTGACTACCGGGATCCAGCTCGACGGCCCGAAGGCCCAGCGCGAGTTCATCGCCAGGCTCGCCGACCACGACATCGTCGGGCTGGGCTTCGGCACGGGCTTCACGCACAAGCGGCTCCCGGCGGCGCTCGTGACCGCCGCGCGCAAGCGACTGTTTCCCCTGTTCGAGGTGCCCTACAGCCTGCCGTTCATCGCGATCACCGAGCGTACGTTCACGCAGCTCGTGAACGAGCGCTACGAAATGCTCCAGCGCAGCATGGCGGGAGACGTGCTCGCCGAGGCCCTCACCGGACACCTCTACCCAGAGGAGGTGCAGGCGCGGCTGCGTCCCTTCGGTATCGGCGAGCAGCTCGCCGTGCTCGCCTTCGGCCTGCCGGACCCGAGCGCAGCGGCCGGTCCGCTGGAACGCATCCTCGAGCGCGAGAAGACTCCGGGTCTGGTCGCGATCCGTGCGGGGCTGCTGTGCGCCGTCGTCAATGCCGAGCGGCTCGAGCCCATCGAGCTCACGCGCAAGGTGCGCGCCGAGCTGGCCGTGCGCTTCGGTGAGGTGCGCGCCGCCGCGAGCCGCCCCTCGGCGACCCACGCGCTGAGACTCAGCTTCCATGAGGCGCGCTGCGCGCTGGAGGCCGTGCGCCTGCGCAACGGGGACGCTCCGGAGGTCGCCTCTTACCGGGATCTCGGTTCCTTCCAGCTGCTGCTCGCGCTCCAGGACGACGATGCCCTCAGCTCCTACTGTCGCGGCGTGCTCGGGCCGATCGAAGAGGCCGAGGGCGATTACGGCGAGGAGCTGGTGCGCTCGCTCGACGTCTTCATCGAGCACAACGGCCACTGGGAGAAGGCGGCGAACGCGCTCTACTGCCACCGGCACACCCTGCGCTACCGGATCAGGCGGGTCGAGCAGCTCACCGGACGCGACTTCTCGAACGCACGGGACCGGATCGAGTTCTGGCTCGCGCTGCGCGGCAGGGAGCTCGCCCGGTGAGCGCGAGCAACGAGTCACACTGCGGTCGCCTCTCCCACAGGGCGTCATCGAAAGGAGCCGGCGGCATATGCGGATAGGCGTACCAACGGAGATCAAGTCGGACGAGTACCGCGTCGCGATCACACCCGCCGGGGTGCGGGAACTCAGCGTGCGCGGGCACGAGGTGCTCGTGCAATCGGGCGCCGGCGAGGGCAGCGCCATGCCGGACGAGCAGTTCCTCGCGCAGGGTGCGCGCATCGTCGCGGACGCCGATGCGGTGTTCGCCGAGGCCGAGCTCGTGCTCAAGGTCAAGGAGCCCCAGCCCGAGGAGGCGGCGAAGCTGCGCGAGGGGCAGACGCTGTTCACCTACCTGCACCTCGCGGCCGAGCCCGAGCTGGCACGGGCGCTGCAGGAGTCCGGCGCCACGTGCATCGCATATGAGACGGTCGAGGACGCTGGCGGGCGCCTGCCGCTGCTCGCGCCGATGAGCGAGGTGGCCGGGAAGATCGCCACGCAGGCGGGCGCGTTCATGCTCGAGAAGCCCCTCGGAGGCAGAGGCATCCTGCTCGGCGGCGTCCCCGGGGTCGCCGCCGCCACGGTGCTCGTCATCGGGGGCGGCGTCGTAGGGATGAACGCCGCCTTCATCGCGATCGGCATGGAAGCTGACGTGTTCGTGTTCGACCGCTCGATCGACCGCCTCCGGGAGCTCGACGTCGCCTTCGCCGGCCGCGCCTCGACCGTGTACTCATCGACGCTCGCGATCGAAGAGATGCTGCCGGCCGCCGACCTGGTGATCGGAGCGGTGCTGATCCACGGCGGGCGAGCGCCGCGCGTCGTGACGCGCGAGCAGCTGAAAGTGATGAAGCGGCACGCGGTCCTCGTCGACGTCTCGATCGACCAGGGCGGCTGCTTCGAGACCTCGCGGCCGACGACGCACTCCCATCCGACCTACGAGGTCGACGGGATCACGCACTACTGCGTCACGAACATGCCGGGCGCCGTGCCGATCACCTCGACGTATGCGCTCACCAACGCGACGCTGCCGTATGTGCTCGAACTCGCCGACTTCGGCGTCGACGAGGCGCTGCAGCTCAACGAGGCGCTGCGTCACGGCTTGAACGTACGCAACGGCCAGATCACCCACCCGGCGGTCGCCGAGGCGCTCGGCGTGCCGGCGGTCCCCGTATAAACCAGCAGGCAAAGGCTCAACCGCGGCAATACGCACCCCAGAGGAGGGGACGATCGAGATGGCGACCACAGCAGAGACCCTCAACAACTTCATCGACGGCGAGCTGGTCGCCTCTGACGGCGAGAGCGAACCGGTGCTGAACCCCGCCACCGGCGAGGAGCTGGCCCGCGCGCCGCGCTCGACCCCCGAGGACGTCGA
The DNA here is from genome assembly GCA_035567055.1 of Solirubrobacteraceae bacterium. Lineage (GTDB taxonomy): Bacteria > Actinomycetota > Thermoleophilia > Solirubrobacterales > Solirubrobacteraceae > Palsa-744. The sequence continues at coordinate 32,955 of DATMQX010000114.1, read as the reverse complement.
CCGCGCCGTGCGTGCGGCGCGGCGGGCCTTCGACGGATGGGCGCGCAGCACGCCCGCCCAGCGCTCAGAGGCGCTGCTGGCGGTCGCGAACGTGCTCGAGGAGAACGGGGAGGAGATCGCGCGCCTGGAGGCGCTGAACGCCGGCAAGCCGATCGAAGCCGTGAAGAGCGACGAGATACCGGTGATGGTCGACAACCTGCGCTTCTTCGCCGGCGCGGCGCGGAGCCTCGAGGGACGTGCCGCGGGCGAGTACATGGAGGGCTACACCTCCTTCACGCGCCGCGAAGCGGTCGGCGTGATCGGGCAGGTCACGCCGTGGAACTACCCGCTGATGATGGCCATCTGGAAATTCGCCCCGGCGCTCGCCGCGGGCAACACCGTCGTGCTGAAGCCTGCCGAGACCACGCCGATCACGACCCTGCGGCTGGCCGAGCTCGTCGCCGAGATCCTGCCGAAGGGCGTGCTCAACATCGTGACCGGCCCGGGCCAGCCGACCGGCGAGGCGCTGATCAACCACCCCGAGGTCGACATGCTCGCGCTGACCGGCTCGGTCGACACCGGTAAGCACATCGCCCGCACCGCCGCCGACACGCTGAAGCGTGTCCATCTCGAGCTCGGCGGCAAGGCGCCCGTCGTCGTGTTCGATGACGTCAGCCTCGAGAGCGCGCTCGAAACCATCGCCGGCACCGGCTACTACAACGCGGGACAGGACTGCACGGCTGCGACCCGGGTGCTGGCCGCCGGCGGCGTCTACGACGACGTCGTCTCGGGACTGGCCGAGCAGGCCCGCGGTCTCGTGATCGGCGACACGCTCTCGCCCGAGACCACCCTCGGGCCGATCAACTCGGCGCGCCAGCGCGAGCGCGTTGAGGGCTTCCTGGAGCGGCGCCCCGACCGCGCCGAGATCGTCACGGGCGGGCGCGAGCCCGACCGGCCGGGCTTCTACCTCGAGCCGACGGTCGTCGCCGGACTCGAGCAGGACGACGAGATGATCCAGCGCGAGATCTTCGGACCGGTGATCACCGTGCAGCGGTTCACCGACGAGCAGCAGGCGATCGACTGGGCGAACGCCACCCGCTACGGGCTTGCGTCATCGGTGTGGACGCGCGACGTCGGCCGCGCGCTGCGAGTCTCGAGGGCCCTTCGCTTCGGGTGCGTATGGATCAACGACCACATCCCGCTCGTCTCCGAGATGCCGCACGGAGGGTTCAAGGAGTCCGGCTACGGCAAGGACCTGAGCGTCTACTCGGTCGAGGATTACACGGTCGTCAAGCACGTGATGGCCAACATCCAGTAGCCCCAGCAAGCCGATGGGCGGCGCCGCGGGTCCCCGCTTGCAGCCGCCGGCGGGGTGCCTGCTACGGTGAGGCCACGGGCGGCGAAGTCGTCCTTGAGGTTCTTTGTCTTTGTTGGCGCTCACAGACGCGCGGATGGGGTCAGCCGAATCTCCATCTGCAGCGGCGGCCATTCGGCCGCCAGAAGGAGCACCAACACATGACGCATGAAACGTTCGCCGGCCTCGGCGTGTCCGAGGCCGTCGTAAGAGAGCTTGCAGGGCGCGGGATAGCCGCGCCATTCGCGGTACAGCAGCTGGTCATCCCCGACGTGCTGGCAGGCCATGACGTGCTCGCCCAGTCGCCGACCGGCTCGGGTAAGACGCTCGCATTCGGGATACCCCTGATCGAGCGGTTGAAGGACTCCGACGCGCGCCCCTCCGCGCTGGTCCTGGCGCCCACGCGCGAGCTGGCCCTCCAGATCGTCGAAGAGCTCCGCCCGACCGCCCATGCTCGCGCGCTGGGCATCGCGGCCGTCTACGGCGGCGCCGGAATCGTCAAGCAGGCACGGATAGCGGCGCGCGCGCACATCCTCGTCGCGACGCCCGGAAGGCTGCTCGACCTGATCGAGCGCAGGGAGGTGTCGCTCGCGCGCGTCCGGATGTTGGTTCTCGACGAGGCGGACAGGATGCTCGACATGGGCTTCCGCCCGGTCGTCGATCGGATCGTGAAGATGACCTCGAGCGAGCGCCAGACGATGCTCTTCTCGGCCACGCTCGAGGGCGAGGTCGGCCGTATAGCGAAGGCGTACACGCACAACCCCCGCCGGCACGAACACAGTCACCCCGCCGAGCGCAAGGGCGATGTCGAGCACCGCTTCGTGACCGTCTCCCACGAGCGCAAGGTCGCGCATCTGGTCTCCGAGCTGAACGACGCCGAGCGTGGGCGCACGCTCGTGTTCGTGCGCACCAAGCGCGGCGCCGACCGGCTGGTCAAGCGGTTGGCGTCGAGCAGCGTGCAGGCGGTCGCGATGCACGGTGACAAGTCCCAGGGACAGCGTGAGCGCGCGCTCGCGAACTTCGAGGCAGGCGTGGTCGACACGCTCGTGGCGACGGACGTCGCCGCCCGCGGCATCGACGTGGCGGGGATCACGCACGTGATCAACTACGACATTCCGGCCACGCGCGACGACTACGTGCACCGCATCGGGCGCACGGCCCGTGCTGGCGCCAGCGGCGTCGGCGTCACGCTGGTCACGCATGACCAGGCCCATGAGCTGAGCGGGATGGTCGGCGATCTCGGCCTGCACCGGGAGCTCGAGCTGGCCGGCATGAGCCCGGGCGCATCGCAGACGCGCGGCCGCGGACCGAGCCGCGGCCGTAGCGGGCCCGCGCGTTCCGGCGGCGGCTCGTCGACGGGTGGCGGCCGACGCGGGAGGGCCCCCCGAAGGTCGAGGTAGGCATCGGCGGGCTCGCGCCGCGATCTCAGCTAACGTCGCCGGGATGAGCACTTCGCCTTCAGGCGGTGCTGAGGGCGAGGAGGCCGGCGTCACGATCGAGGGCGCCTCGTCAGAGCAGACATCGGAGGCGCGGCTGCTGCGCGAGCACGACATCCTGCGTCTTAGAGCCGCCAATCCCGGGCCGGTGACGCTCTCGGGCACTAACACATGGGTGGTGGGCCGCGAGCCAGCATGGGTGGTCGACCCGGGACCGCGGCTCGACGAGCACCTCGAGGCCCTGTTCGACGCCGTCGACGATCGCGGGGGGCTCGGCGGCATCGCGCTCACCCACGACCACCAGGATCACCGCGAAGCGGTACCCGCCGTGCTCGCCCGCCATCCCGCGCCCGTCGCGGGCGGCCGCGGCGAGGTGGACGTCCTGCTCGAGGAGGGCAAGCGCGTGGGCCCGTTCGAGCCGGTCGCGACGCCCGGGCATGCGGCGGGCCACTTCGCGCTGATCGCAGACGGCGCCTGCTTCACGGGCGATGCCGTGCTCGGCGAAGGGAGCGTGTTCATCAGCCCCTACCGTGACGCGATGGCCGGCTATCTGCGCGCTCTCACGCGACTGGACGCGCGCGCGGACCTCGACGTCCTGTGTCCCGGCCACGGTCCGCCGGTGTGGGATCCGCATGCCAAGCTTCGGGAGTACTTCGATCACCGAATCGACCGGGAGAACAAACTCATCGCGGCACTCGGCCGCGGCTGTCGCAGCGTCCAAGAGCTGCTCGACGCGGTCTGGTCCGACGTTCCCGAGGCGCTTCGCGGGCTGGCGACGGTCACGCTGGCGGCACACCTGGACAAGCTCGCCGACGAGCACGTCCTGCCGGCGGGCGTCGAGCGCCCGAGGTTCGAGCGCACCGAATGGTGAGCCGCCCGCAGGCCTTCACACACCTGGCGCTGATCAACGCGGTCACGCACGTGGTCAACGCCCAGCGGAAGGCCTGAGCGGCCGCGGCGGCCGCCCGAGCCGCCTCTAGTAGCCGGGATCGCCCGGAAGCAGGATGCGGGCGACCTCGCCCTCGAGCACGACCTTCGGCTCGACCGGCTGGACCTCGCGACCCCGCGCGTACGCGAGCAGCTCCTGCACCGAGTCAAACCGGCCGAGCTGTTCGAGGTGCTTGATCGTCGGGAAGACGAGTGGGAGCTCGCCGGCACGGTAGGCGTCGAGCGCGTCCGCCGGGCGGAACCAACCGAGGTCGACGCACTCCTGACCGTCGATCTGCGGCTCCTGACCATCGGGCAGGCACGCCAGGAAGAAGTGCGTGTCGAAGCGGATCTGGACCGCGGCCGGCGTGATCCAGCGTGAGAACTTGACCAGGCCGGCAGGGTCGCCGAGCTCGATCGCCGCCTCCTCTTGAAGCTCCCGGACCGCCGCTGCGCGGTGGGCCTCGTCGCCGTCGCCCTCCTCGGCGTCGACGGCTCCTCCCGGGAACACCCACACCCCGCCCATGAAGCGGGCCTCGGGCGTGCGCCTGACCAGCAGCACCTCCAGGTCCCGCTCACCCCCTCGCAGCAGGATCACCGTGGCGGCCTGGCGCGGGCGCGTCGGGGGCCCCGGGTTGTACTCCTCGCCGGGACCGGCGCGTTCGCTCTGCTCGGGCATGCTCATCCACTGACCCTACAGGCAGGTAATCTTCCTCGTATGAGCGCCACGACCAAGACCCTGCAGCGCTGGATCTGCGAGTCCTGCGGCTATATCTACGACCCCGAGGACGGCGACCCGGACGGCGGGATTCCGACGGGCACCGCGTTCGAGGACATCCCCGACACCTGGTTCTGCCCGGTGTGCGGAGCGCGCAAGCGCGATTTCGTCCCGTACGAGGACTGAGCGCCCGGTGCGCGTCCCCGCGCTCGCTTGAATTCCGATCCCGACTGGGAGTCGCTGCTCGCGCTCGACCGTAGACGGGTGTGGCACCCCTACGGAGCGCTGCCGGCTGCAGTCCCGTCGCTGCCCGTCGTCTCTGCCGAGGGGGTGAGGCTGAGACTGGCCGATGGGAGCGAGCTGATCGACGGCATGTCCTCGTGGTGGTGCGCCATCCACGGCTACCGCCATCCGGCGCTGGACGAGGCGGTCACCGCGCAGCTTCAGAGCATGGCGCACGTGATGTTCGGCGGCCTCACGCACGAGCCCGGCATCCGCCTCGCCGAGCGCCTCACGCGGCTCGCGCCCGAGGGCCTCGAGCGGGTGTTCTTCGCCGACTCGGGATCGGTATCGGTCGAGGTCGCGATCAAGATGGTCCTGCAGTTCCAGCGCGCGACCGGAAGGGGAGAGCGCCAGCGGCTCTTGACCGTGCGCGGCGGCTACCACGGCGACACCTTCGGCGCGATGGCCGTATGCGATCCCGTCGGCGGGATGCACACCCTGTTCACCGGCGTGCTCCCGGACCACGTCTTCGCCGAGCGCCCTCCCGACGGCTTCGACGCCGGGTTGGACGACGGCTGGGCGGCGCGGGTGAGCGAGCTGGTCGGCGCCCACGCGCACGAGCTCGCCGGGGTGATCGTCGAGCCGGTCGTGCAGGGCGCGGGGGGCATGCGCTTTCACTCCCCCGAGTGCGTCGCCCTGCTCAGGAGGCTGTGCGACGAGCATGGCCTGCTGCTCGTGCTCGACGAGATCGCCACCGGCTTCGGGCGCACCGGACGGATGTTCGCCAGCGAGCACGCCGGCGTCTCGCCCGACGTGATGTGCGTGGGCAAGGCGCTCACCGGCGGGTACATGACGCTGGCCGCGACGCTGTGCACTGAGGAGGTCGCCGAGACGATCTCGCAGGGCGAGGGCGGCGGCTTGATGCACGGGCCGACGTTCATGGCCAACCCGCTGGCGTGCTCGGTCGCGCTCGCCTCGATCGACCTGCTCGCCGGTGGCGCGTGGCCCACGCGCGTGGCCGAGATCGAGGCAGCACTGCGCGCGGGACTCGAGCCGGCGCGCGCGCTCTCGGGTGTCCGGGACGTCCGCGTGCTCGGCGCGATCGGCGTCGTGCAGCTCGAGCGCGACGTCGACATGGCCGCTGCCACGGCGATGGCCGTCGAGCACGGAGTGTGGCTGCGTCCCTTCCGCGACCTGATCTACACGATGCCTCCCTACGTCATCGACGAGGACGATCTTGCGCGGGTGAGCGCGGCCGTCGTGGACGTCGCCCGCATGTCAGGCTGAATCACCTCATGTCAGACGCTCGGGCCTGCCACGAAGCAGCCCGCGTCCTTCAACGCGCATCCCAGCGTGTTCGCCACATGCACCCCGATCCCGGTTTCGACGCTCGCGGGGCGCGGGTGGCCCCGCAGTGCACGCACGTCGGCGATGCGGTAGACGCGAGGCCCGCGAAGGAGGAACAGGTCCTGCTGGGTCGGCCCGTCGGGATTGGTCCAGATCAGGTTGCGTCCGCGCGGCGGGCTGCTCGCCGGCACCTCCCGTGCGGCCAGGTGGCAGCGAGGACTCGTAGCCTCGGCGAAGTAGGCGGCTGCCTGGCGCTCGGTCGCGAACAGGAAGACGTCTACGGCGACGTCGTCCCGGTTCGCCACCCACACCCGCATCTCATAGCTCGCCGGCCACCGGCCGCCGCTCGACCGGCTGGAGCCCAGCCCAGCAGGCGCGTCGTCCGTCCAGGCGACGTCGGGGCTGGGCGTGCCCCATGCATAGCGTCTGCGGCTCAGGGGCTCGATCAGCGGCAGCAGGCTGCGGCGGAGCGCCATCACCTGCCCGAACCCGACCATCCTGAGCGACGGTGTCGCCGGAGGACACCCGTGCCCGCTCTGCCCCAGGGCTGAGCGGCCGTCAAACAGGCCGGTTCGGCTGTGTGCAAGTCCGGTTCCCGCCACCGCGAGGCACGCCGTCAGGGCGACGAGGCGAGCACGCCTGCTCAGCCACCAAGGCAGCCTCGGCTGAACGCCGTCGGCGGCGCTGCTCTGCGATAGCGGCGGCGTGCTCACCCGTTCGGTATCGAACGGTCGGCAGAGGACCTTGAAGGAGTCCGGCGCTCAAGGGAACGTCAGCCACCGCCGCCACGGCAGCGCCCGGCCTGCGCGCGCGAGCTCCGCCGGGAACGGGTCGTCCACCATAGGCAGCCCGGCGACCTCCACCTCGCCCATGTGCTCGATCGCGTCGCGGTTGCTGCTTTCGAGAATCGACGGCGCCGCGGGCCACGGCGTCAGCACGACCGCAAGCACCTGAAGGCCGGCGGCGCGCGCCGCTGCCAGCGTGAGCAGCGAGTGGTTGATAGTGCCCAGGCCGGGGCGGGCGGCGATCAGCAAGGGCAGCCCGAGCGCCACCGCGAGATCGCACACCGTGTATTGGACGGCGAGGGGGGAGAGCAAGCCGCCCGCGCCCTCCACGATCAGAGGCCCGTTGGCGCCAGCTCTACGGGCAGCCGCGGCGAGAGCCTCGGGCTCGATCTGCTCGCCCGCCAGCTGAGCCGCGAGCTGCGGGGACACGGCGGGTCCGTAGCGCAGCGGAGCGACCTGCTCGGGGGTCATGCCGCTCACGCCGGCCAGCAGCTCATGGTCGGGGGGCCATGCCCCCGGTGGCTCATCGAGCCCCGTCACGGCGGGCTTGTGCGCCCGCACCGGCTGACCGGCGGCCGCCATCGCAGCGACCAGAGCCGCTGCCACGATCGTCTTGCCCGCGCCCGTGTCCGTGCCGGTCACGAACAGTCCTCGCATGATCGTCAGGATGCCAGCCGGCCGCTGCTGAGGGCGGCCTAGGCCGCGCGGGCCGGGGCGAGGTCGCGCTCGAAGTCGAACGGCGCCTCGGAGGCGGGCGAGGCGCTTGCAGCCGGCTGCTCGCCTCCGGCGTCGCCTGCCAGCTCGCCGTCGAACGGAGCGCCAGCGCCAACCGGTGCAGTCCCTGCCATGGCGGCTCGGCCTTCGCTGACGGACAGGCCGACGAGGGGCATCTCGGTGGGCGACCGCACAGGCTCGACCAGCGGAGGGCCCATGTCGGCCGGATCCAAGCCGAGCGAGCGCGCGGCCTCTCCGAAGACGCGGGCCGCCGAGCGCAGCTCCGAGGGCGTGTGCGAGGCCATCGCCGTCAGGCGCAGTCGCGAGGTGCCGGGCGCAACCGTCGGCGGACGGATCCCCTGCGCGAACACGCCGCGCTCGAGGGCCTTCTGGCAGAGGCTCATCGCCTCCCGCTCCTGACCGACGATCAGCGGGACGATCTGCATCTCGACCTCGGCGACGGGAAAGCCCTCCTCGGCGAGCGCCCGGCGCAGCGCGCGAGCGTTGGAGCGCAGGCGCTGCACCCTATGTGGACGCTCCTGCAGCAGCTCCAGGGCGGCGAGCGCGCCCGCAACAGCCGGCGGACCGGGCGCGGTCGAGAAGATCAGCGACCGCGCCGTGTTGATCAGGTAGCGGATCATCTCCTCGCTGCCGCACACGTACGCGCCGTAGGAGCCGAGCGACTTTCCGAGCGTGCCGACGATCGCGTCGACCTCGCCCTCCAGGCCCGCCTCGGCGAGCGCCCCTCGCCCACCCGGTCCGAGGCACCCGATCGCGTGCGCCTCGTCGACGACCACCTGCGCGCCCGCGGCTCCCGCGAGCTCGACGATCTCCTGCCGCGGCGCGACGTCGCCGTCCATCGAGAACACGGAGTCGGTGACGATCAGCTGGCGGCCCTGCCCATCGCGGCGCCCGTGGTGGTACAGACACCAGTGCAGGTGCTCCACGTCAGCATGGCGATAGACGACCACCTCCGCGCGGGACAGCCGGCAGCCGTCGACGATCGACGCGTGGTTGAGCTCGTCGGAGAAGACCGTGTCGCCGCGTCCGGCGAGCGCGCCGATCACGCCGAGGTTCGCCAGGTAGCCGGAGCCGAACAGCAGGCAGGCCTCGCTGCCCACGAACGCGGCCAGCCGCTCCTCGAGCCGCCGGTGGATCGTCATCGTGCCCGACACCAGCCTCGATGCGCCGGCGCCGACACCCCAGCGCATCGCCGCATCCGCGGCCGACTCCCGCACGCGCGGATGGTCGGCGAGGCCCAGATAGTTGTTCGAGCAGAGCAGCATCACGGGCTTGCCCTCGAGCAGGACGGTCGGACCCTGCGGCCCGCTGAGCAGGCGCAGGCGGCGGCCGAGACCGAGTCGCTCCAGCTCCGCCAGGCGCCCCTCGATCTCGCTCACGGGACTCTCGCTACCCGACCGCTTCTGGGTGGGGCGTCTTGTTGACCGCGCCGTCGGGGCGTGGCGGCACCGAGCCCTTTGCCCGGTAGCGCAGCTGCGTGGAGGGGTTCCAGAGCCGCACCTTCAGATCGATGCCCTCGGGCGGCGGAGCGCACGTCAGGTGCTCGGCGACCACGTCCGGCGTCTCACCTTCAAGCCAGCCCGAGCGATTGTCGGGCCGCGGGTTCTGGGCGTTGTCGGGCTGGCGTGCGACGTTCAGGCCGAGCTCCTCGAACATCGCCCTGTCCGCCTCGGGCTCGTTGCCGAGGGTCGTCAGGAAGTTGCCCATCATCACGCCGTTGATACCCGCCTTCACGGCAAGCCGCTGAAGCTCGCCGAGGTTCTCGACGCGTCCGCCGCACAGGCGGAAGAGCGCCCCCGGGAGGATCAGCCGGAAGATCGCGATCCACTTGACCGCCTCCCACGGGTCCATGTACTCACGGTCGCCGAACTTCGTACCCGGACGCGGGTTCAGCATGTTGATCGGCACGCTCGTCGGGTCGATCGCCGCCAGCTCGAAGGCCATCTCGACTCGCTGCTCGCGCGTCTCGCCGAGGTTGAGGATTCCCCCGACGCACGTCTCCAGGCCGGACTCGCGCACCGCCTGGATGGTGCGCAGGCGTCCCACGTAGCGCACGGTGCTGGTGACCTCGTCGTAGTAGCTCTGGGCCGTCTCGACGTTGTGGTGCACCCGCTGGATGCCGGCCTCCCTCAGCGCCGTGGCCCGCTCGGCCGACATGTGACCGATCGACGCGCAGCGCTTCAGGTTGGTGTGCTCGGAGACCAGCCGCACGCCCTCCAGGTACTTCTCGAAGTCGCGCTTGGACAGGCCCTGCCCCTGCGTGACCATGCAGAAGCGGTGAGCGCCGGCGGCCTCCGCTGCGCGCGCGTGCTCGAGGACCTGGTCGGGCTCCATCATCGCGTGCATCGGCGTCTCCGCCTCGGCGAAGCGCGACTGGGCGCAGAAGCCGCAATCCTCGGCGCAGCCACCGGACTTTGCATTCACCAGCGAGCACATGTCCGTCGAGTCGGCGAAGCGCTCCACCCGGGCCTGCCAGGCGCGCTCGATCAGCGCTTCGATCTGAGCGTGGTCCTCGATCTCGCCGAGCTCCAGCGCCTCCTCGCGGGTGATCAGCGGCTCCATGTCCGGCACGTTAGGCGGCGGGCCGGACGGCTGGATGTGGAGCCGTGGAGAGCGGCTCGCGCCCGCGCCAGCGGGGCGGCTAGCAGCCGCGCCAGCGGGGCGGCCGTTTCTCGGCGAACGCGCGCATGCCCTCGCGCATGTCCTGCGAGGCGAACGACGCCCGGCGCAGCTCGATCAGCTCCTCCTCGACCTGCTCGTCGAGTGCTCCCGACGCGCGCAGCAGCTCGGCGATCACGCGCTTGTTCCCGGCCTGCGACAGCGGCGCGTTCCCGGCGAGCTCCGCCGCCAGCTCGAGCGTCAGCGCCTCGAGCTCGGCGGCGCTCGCGACGCGGTTGACCAGGCCCCACGACAGGGCCGTCTGCGCGTCCACGTAGCGACCGAGCAGGAACAGCTCGCGCGTCCGCGACGCGCCGATCGCGTCGAGGAAACGGCGCAGGCCGGTGTGCGAGTACACGAGACCCAGCTTCGCGGGGGGCATGCCGAGCTTGATCTGATCCTGGGCCACCCGCAGGTCGCACGCCAGCGCGAGCTCCAGTCCGCCGCCGATCGTGTGGCCCGGCAGCGCGGCGAGCGTGGGGTAGGGAAACGCCTCCAGCGCATCGATCGCTTCGGTGAAGGGGTGCGCGACGAGCTGCTCCGCACGCTCCTCGAACTCCTCGTCGGGAATCTCGCCGATGTCGTAGCCGGCCGAGAACATCCCGTGCGCGCCGGTGACCACGACACAGCGCGCGTGCGACTGCGCGGCCGACAGCTCGGAGAGGGTCGCGGTGATCGCGTCGAGGATCGGATGGTCAAGCGCGTTGCGCTTGGCCGGGTTCGAGATCGTCAGCCGGACGACGCTCGGTGCCGGCTCATCGATGAGCAGCTTGCCGTCGGCGAGCTCGCGGGTTGCAGCGCTCCAGGACACGCGCGGACAGGCTAGCCGAGCGCCGGCCGCCGCGCCGGCGGCGCTTACTCCAGCACGACGAGCGGGTCGCCCTCGCTGACGGCCTGGCCCTCGGTGCAGACGATTTCCGTGACCGTCCCGCCGTCCTCGGCCTCGACCGGCATCTCCATCTTCATCGACTCGAGGATCGCCACGGTGTCGCCCTCCTCGATGGCGTCACCTACCGCGCACTCGATTTTCCATACCGTGCCCGTGATATGGGCCTCCACCACCGCCATCTCAGCCTCCAAACGCCGATCTCCGGACGCTCCGGACAATAGCCTCCCGCTCCGATCGATCCATGACGGCGCAGACGTTCATCATCGTCGCGGCCTACAACGAGGCGGAGCGTCTTGGTGGGACCCTCGGGGCGCTCGGCGAGGCGTTTCCCGGCGCGCCGATATGGGTCGCGGACGACGGCTCGACCGATCGCACACCGGAGATCGCCCGCCAGGCCGGAGCACAGGTGGTGCGCAGCGAGCGCGTGATCGGCAAGGGAGCCGCGGTCACGCAGGCCGCCATGCGGGCTCTCGAGCACGCCTCGCGCCTCGATGCCGCCGGTGGTGGCCAAGAATCGGTGTTCGTCCTGTGCGACGGCGACCTCGCCTTCTCCGCTGGGGGGTTGGGAGCGCTCGTGGACTCGGTTCACAGTGGTGAGGCGGACCTGGCGGTGGCTGGCTTCACGCGGCGCGTCGGGGGAGGGCTCGGGCTGGCGGTCGGCTTCGCCCGGTGGGCGATCCGCAGGCGCTGCGGCTTAGTCACGACGGCGCCGATCTCAGGACAGAGGGCCCTGTCCGCTCGGGTGCTGCGCGACGTGCTGCCGTTCGCGCCCGACTTCGGCATGGAGCTCGGGATGACGATCGACGCGGTCCGTGCGGGGTACCGGGTCAGCGAGATCGAGCTCGACCTGGAGCACCGGGCGACCGGTCGCACGCCCGCCGGCTTCGCCCACCGCGGACGCCAGCTCCTGGACTTCGTGAGGGTCTACCGTGCGCGCTCGGCCGCCGCTTCGACGGCATCACGGCACGAGACCTGTTCGCCTGACCGGCAGTGACGCAGGGCCCGCGTTAGGCTCGCGACCCACATGATCCTCGCGATCGACCAGGGGACCACGTCGACCACCTGCTTCGTCTTCGACGAGCAGGCCGAGTCGATCGCCCGAGCGACACGTGAGGTCACGCCCTCCTTCCCGAGGCCCGGATGGGTCGAGCACGACGCGCGCGAGATCTGGGAGGTGACGCATGGGGTCGCCGGCGAGGCGCTCGCGGACGCCGGCGTCGGCGAGGGCGAGCTGACCGCGGTCGGCATCACCAACCAGCGCGAGACGGTCTGCGTGTGGGATCCCTCGACCGGCGAGCCGCTTCACCAGGCGATCGTGTGGCAGGACCGGCGCACCGCACGGCGCTGCGAGGAGCTTCGCGCCGCGGGTCGCGAGTCTCTGGTGCGCAAGCGCACCGGGCTCGTGCTCGACCCGTACTTCTCCGCGACCAAGATCCAATGGCTGTTGGAGAACGTGTCCGGCCTGCGCGAGCGTGCGCTGGAGGGCCGAGCGGTGTTCGGGACCGTCGACTCGTGGCTGCTGTTCAAGCTCACCGGCGAGCACGTCACGGACGCGTCGAACGCGTCCCGCACGATGCTCTACGACATCGGCAACGGACGCTGGGATCCCGAGCTGCTGGCGCTGTTCGGGGTCCCGGACAGCTCCCTGCCACGCGTGCTGCCGAGCGCCGGCGTGATGGGCGAGACGCGCCCGGCGGCGCTCTACGGTCACGCGGTGCCCGTGGCGGGCGTGGCGGGTGATCAGCAGGCCGCCCTCTTCGGCCAAGCCTGCGTCGACCCGGGCATGGGCAAGAACACCTACGGGACGGGCTCCTTCCTGCTGAGCAACGCCGGCTTCAAGATGGGCGAAGCGCCGGAGGGCCTCTTGAGAACGATCGCCTGGGGCATCGGCGCGTCCAGCGCCTACGCGCTCGAGGCCTCGATCTTCGTGACGGGTGCGGCCGTGCAGTGGCTGCGAGACGGCCTGAGGATCATCGACGCCGCCGCCGAGACAGAGGCGCTCGCGGCATCGCTCGAGGGCAACGACGGCGTGTACTTCGTCCCCGCCCTCACGGGCCTCGGCTCGCCCCACTGGGACCCCGACGCGCGCGGGACGATCGTCGGCCTGACTCGCGGCAGCGGTCGCGCGCAGCTCGCGCGGGCGGCGCTCGAGGCGGTCGCCTACCAGACGGTCGACGCCGTCAGGGCGATGGAGTCCGCCTCCGGTGAGGCGCTGCCGGAGCTGCGTGCCGACGGGGGAGCCACGGTGAACGGCTGGCTGATGCAGTTCCAGGCCGACGTGCTCGGCGTTCCCGTCGTGCTGCCCGAGATAGCCGAGACGACGGCGCTCGGTGCCGCCTATCTCGCCGGGGTGGGCATCGGCATGTGGACCGTGAGCGACGTGCGCTCGTCATGGCGGGAGCGGATGCGCTACGAGCCCAGGATGGGCGAGGACGAGCGCACGAGCCTGCTCGCCGGCTGGGCGGACGCGCTCGCTCGCACCCGCGGGTTCGCGGCGCCCGAGAGGTAGGGTACGTGTGAGATGAGCGAGCTGGCACCGATGCGCGAGCAGGTCTACAGCGACCCGCGCCCGAAGGAGTACTTCGATCGCTTTCACGCGCGCGCGCGCACGCGCGAACCCGACTGGGTCTACGAGCTCGTCCGCATACTCACCTCCCTGTACGGCTACACGTTCCTGCGCGCGCGGGCGATCTCGACCGAGAACGTGCCGGGGAGCGGTCCGGTGATCCTCGCCCCTAACCACTTCTCGTTCATGGATCACTTCCTGATGGGGTGCTACATCCGCCGCAAGGTCCGCTTCATGGCCAAGTCGCAGCTCTTCAAACGGCCGATGCAGTTCATCTACACCCACGGTGGCGTCTTCCCGGTCCGCCGCGGCGCACGCGACGAGGAGGCCTTCATCACCGCCGACACGATCCTCGAAAGGCGAGGGGCGATCACCATGTACTGCGAGGGCGGGCGCTCACGCACCGGCAAAGTCGCCGAGCAGGCCAAGCGGGGAATCGGGCGCCTGGCGCTCGAGACGGGGGCGCCGGTCGTGCCGATCGCGATCCATGGCTCCTCGCGCATCCGCAACTGGAAGCGCCTTCAGTTCCCGAAGGTCACGATCCAGTACGGCGAGGCGATTCGCTGGGAGCGAATCGAGAACCCGACCCGTGAGCAGCAACAGGCCGTGGCCGATCAGATCCTCGTCGAGATCCGCGCGCTGTACGCGGGACTCGAGCAGCACGGACGCAAGGGCGTCCTGCGCCGGGTGCGCGACCAGCGCCGCGCCGCCCGCCGGCCGCCCAAGGGCGCTGCGGTCGCCTAGCCCGCTACCGCTCGCGCGATGAGCCCCGTCGAGGCCTCACGCATGCTGCGCCCTGGCCTTCTCGACGGCGTCAACGTGCTGCTCGCCGCGCCTGCCGCGGCCCGGGGCGGCGACGGGTTCGCGGACGCCGTGGAGAGCGCGTGCTCGGCGCTCGGCGCTCGGCTGCTCAGGTGCCCGTCGCTGGCGGGCGCCTCGCATGAGCACCAGGAAGGGGCGTCGGAGGACGCCGTGGCGGCGGCTCTGGGGGAGATGCCGAGCATCGACACGCTGGTCCTCGACGCCGCCGGGATCTTCGCGACCGAGATCGCCGGCGCAGAGGAGTGCCGCGGCGCGGCTCTCGGCGAATGCCTGCAGGCTGCCTGGACGCTCACGCGTGCCGTGTTCAATCTCGCCTTCCTCCCCGCGCAGTGCGGTCGGGTGCTCTTTCTCGCCCCCCGCTCGGATTCCGGCACGCATTCCGAGCCGGCGCTCGCCGGCCTCGAGAACCTCTCGCGCACGCTCTCGATCGAGTGGTCGCGTCATCGGGTCACCGCGGTTACGATCGCGGCGGGGCGCCTCACGCCGGCTGGCGAGGTGGCCGCGATCGCGGCGTATCTCGCCTCACCCGCGGGCGCCTACTTCTCCGGCTGCCTGCTCGACCTGCGCGGGCCGGGCGGGCCTCAGAGCTAGCCGCTCATCCCGCCGAACAGCCCGCCGGTGACGTGCAGCGTCTGGCCGTGGACGTAGTTCGACCAGGGGGAACAGAGGAAGAACACGCCCCCTGCGGCCTCCTCGGGGGTGGCGGGGCGTCCGAGCGGGATCAGCATCGATGCCATCCCGCGCATCTGCTCGGGAATGCCGAGCTGGATCTTCTCTCCGTCCTTTTCCATCGTGTTCTCGTCCACCTTCGCCTGCGTCAGCCGCGTGTCGATGAAGCCGAACGCCACGGCGTTGACGTTGACTTTGAACTGTCCCCACTCCTTTGCGACCGTTTTCGTCAGGCCGACTACGCCGGCCTTGCCGGAGGAGTAGTTCGCCTGGCCGGCGTTGCCGAACGTTCCCGACGTGGAGGAGACGTTGACGATCTTGCGGAAGACCTCCTTGCCTTCCTCGCGCTCCTTCTTCGCCGGCTCGCGCAGGTACGGCGCCGCCGCGCGGATCACGCGGAAGGGCACCACCGTGTGGATGTCGAGCATCGCCTGGAAGTGCTCGTCGGACATCTTGTGAATCGGCGCGTCGAGCGTGTAGCCGGCGTTGTTGACGATGATGTCGATCTTCCCGAAGGAATCGATCGCCTTCTGCACGAGCTGGTCGGGGACGCCGGGCTTGGTCAGGTCTCCGGCGAACACGGCCGTCTCACCCGCGATCTCGCCGGCCGCCTGCTCGGCGAAGTCGCCATCCAGGTCGTTGATCAGAACCTGGGCGCCCTGCGCCACAAGCAGCTCCGCCGTCGCGCGTCCGATCCCGCGCGCCGAACCTGTGACGATCGCCGACTTGCCGTCGAGTACTCCCATAGCTTGAGGTCTCCTTCTAAGTGGTCAGTCCTCGGAGTTATATAGATCTGGCGGGGGATGGAGGTCGGGCGTGGGATCGGCGCTGCGGCGGAGTAGGATCGCCCTGGGACGTCGACCCGAACGGGAGGCGGAGGACAGAGGGTGGCGCACTTCTCGCGCATAGGGCTTTCGTTGCTGGCGGCATGCACGATCGCCGCGATCTCCGCGGGGATCGCCTCTGCGCTGCCGGAAGTGGGCCGCTGCGTCTCGCAGCCGGGCACCGGGCGATATAGGGACGCGGGCTGCATCGAAAAAGCCGGCAGCCCGGTGGAACAGAAGAAATTCGAATGGAGCAAAGGCGCCGGAGGTGGCAGCAAGGCCTTTGCGGTTGCGGGCGGAGAAGCCGGCCTTGAAACCGAACGCGGCACGAAGCTCGTCTGCAAAACGGTCTCCGGCACGGGCGAATATCACGAAGTGAACGGCGTGATCAACAGCGTCACCAAAGAGGTCCTCGCCTTCCGCGGATGCATGTACCCGATCGTCGACGTCGGCTGCAACAGCCAGGGCGGGGTCGAAGGCGAACTCGTGACGAACCCGCTCAAGGGCAAGCTCGCCTACATCTCCGGCAAAGGCACGAAAACCCCCGTCGTCGGGCAGGAACTGACGCCGATGATCAAAGGAGGAAAAGTCGCCACATGCAAAGTGCTGGGCAACAACGGGGCGATCGGGGAAGGCGCAGGCAAAGGCGGCAACAGGATCATCTCGACGGTCAGCGGGCTCGACGTGATGAGCATGACCTCGGGCGAGGCCTTCGCGGCTTCGGCGTCCGGAGTGCAGTCGCCTCAGAGCTTCGAAGGCCTGTTCAAGATCGCGAACCTCGAATGGCGCCTGAACGAAGAACCTTGGGAACGGATGTCGTGGAGCCTCGAAGCGACGACCAGCAACGAACAGCCACTCGAGATCAAAGCGATCCCATAGCGTCCAGCGATAGTGCGCTGCCGCTCAGCCGGTGACGATCACTCCGAAGTCCTGCGTATAGATCCCGCCGGCATGACCTGCGCCCAGCGAGCTCGGCACGTGGGGTGAGACGCCGACGGCCGTGTCGCGGAAGCGTGAGTCGAGGATGTTCGCGCGGTGTGCGGGCGAGGCCATCCACGCGGCGACAATCGCGCGCGGCGTCCCCTGCGCCCCGGTGCCCCAGGCGAGGTTCTCGCCGATTTCGAAGCCGACCTGCGAGCTGTAGATGTAGCCGGATGCGCGCATGCGGTCCACGGGCGTGTCCCCGTGAGGGCCGACGTGTTCGAAGTAGCCGCCGAAGGCCATGCTCTCGGTATGGCCCTGCGCGGCCTGCTCGATACGGGCGTTCTGCCCCAGCGCGCCCTCTCCCTGCGCGGCCCTTTCGCGGTTGACCAGGCAGAGCACGGCGCCGCGGATTCGTTCGACGTTCCATGTGGCCGGCGCCAGGTCGGCGTCGGCGCAGCCGCCCGCCCTGCCCGAGGTCGAGCGCCTATGAGTTGGGCTCTGCGAGTGGCTGTGGTGCTTGACCGTCCGATGCGTGGCGTGCCGCCACACGCAGCGGACGACGTGGTGGGCGCGATGTGTGTTGCGGTAGCTCGCCTTGCGCGTGTGATGGCGGGCGCGGTGCTTGGCGCCGACGCACGTTGGCAGGTGGTGAGCTCGCCCAGATGCGCCGCGGGCGTGCGCTGCAAGGGCCGCCGAGGGACCGGCGTAGCCGCACGCCGACGCGATCGCGAGCGCGGCCGCGAGGATTGGGCGAATGCGATGACCCACCTGTCCCGTATCGGCGCGGGCGGGCGCAGACATGAGCCGGTGAGGACAGGTTTGGACACCGTTGCAAAGGAACGCCCAGCGATCGGGCGAGAATCAGAGGGAGAGCGCGCGCCCGAGGATCTCGCGCATGATCTCGTCGCTGCCGCCGCCGATCGGCCCAAGGCGGGCGTCACGGGCGGCCCGCTCCACCCAGTACTCGCGCATGTAGCCGGCGCCGCCGTGGATCTGCAGGCACTCGTCCATCAGCTCGAAGCAGGCGCGCTGCGTCAGCAGCTTCGCCATGGTGACCTCCCGCAGCGGCTCCTCCCCGTCGACGAAGCGGCGCAGGGCGTCGTAGGTGACGCAACGGCAGGTGTAGACCGAGGTCGCCAGGTCGGCGAGCTTGTGGCGGATCGCCTGGTGTCCGGCAAGCGGGCGGCCGAAGGCCTTGCGCTCCCGAGCGAACTCGGCGGTGCGCTCCCACGCGAGCGCCATCGCACCCACGGCCCCGAGTGCCATCGCCAGGCGCTCCCACTGGAAGTTGGCCATGATCAGCTTGAAGCCACCGTGCAGCTCGCCGAGCAGGTTCTCCTCGGGCACGAACACGTCCTGAAAGCTGATCGTCGCGGTGTCGGAGGCGTGCCAGCCGAGCTTGTGCAGGGCTGAGGACTCGATGCCGTCGCCGCGGTCGATGATCAGGAACGAGATCCCGCCGTGCCCACCCTCGGCCGTGGTCTTCACGGCCGTGACGATGAAATGGGCGCGCACACCGTTGGTGATGTAGGTCTTCTCGCCGCTCACAACCCACCCACCGTCGACGCGCGCGGCCCCCGTGCTCAGCGCAGCGACGTCCGAGCCGGCGCCCGGCTCGGTGATGCCCAGCGCTCCGATCCGCTCCCCACGGATCGCCGGCACGAGGTAGCGCTGCTTCTGCTCCTCGGTGCCGAACTTCCAGATCGGCGGCGTGGCGATATTGATGTGCGCGCCGATCCCCGCGGCCGTCCCGCCGGAGCCGGTCCTCGCCATCTCCTCGCAGAGGACCGCCTCGTGCAGGTAGTCGCCGCCCTGGCCGCCGTAACGCTCGGGGTACTTCAGTCCGAGCAGCCCCTGGGCGGCGAGCTTCGGAAAGACCTCGTCGGGGAACCAGCGGTCCTCCTCCCACTGCTGCGCGTGCGGCGTCAGCTCGCGCTCGATGAAGCCTCGGATGGACTGTCGCAGCTCCTCGTGCTCGTCGGAGAAGGGTGGTGTGAGGGCGCTCATGGGGCCGATTGGTAATCTGATGGTATGCGAGTTGCCATCGATGGGGTCGGCCGCATCGTGATTCCCAAGCCGATGCGGGAGGGACTGGGGATCCACGGGCCCACAGAGCTGGAGCTCACGGAGACGGACGGGAAGCTGGAGCTGACCGTGCCGTACATCAAGGCGCATCTGGAGGTGCGAGACGGCTTCGCGGTAATCGTCCCCGACGAGCCCGTGCCTCCGATGACGGCCGAGCTGGTGCGCGAAGCGATCGACCGCTCGCGCCGTTGATCGCGCCCGATTCCAGCGTGCTGATTCCGGCGCTCGCGGCCTCGTACGAGGGTCACGACCGATGCTTCGCTGCGCTGGCGGGCCGCTCGCCACGGCTGATCGCGCACGTTGCGTTCGAGACGACTTCGGTGCTCAGCCGGATGCCCGAAGGGCTCCGGATGACCCCGGTGACCGTGCGCGACGCACTCGATCACGACTTCCCGGGTTCGTGGCTCGCGCTCGACGCCGACGGTCAACGCGCCTGCCTGCGCCGCGCCGTCGATGCGGGCGTGTCTGGCGGTGCTCTGTACGACGCGCTGGTCGCTGCGACGGCCGCGCAGCACGGCGCGACACTGCTCAGCGCCGACCATCGCGCCAGCGCCGCCTACGAGGCGATGGGCGTCGACGTGGCGTTCCTCGACTCCTGATCGCCTTCCGGGGGACCCGCACATGTGCGGCCCGCTCAACACGAGATCCTGTCGAGGATGATGTCCGGGATGACCGGCAGAGAGATCAGCCCTGCGTCGCGCTGGCGCCGCACGCTCGCGGGGCTCGTCGACGTCGCGATCGCCGGTGGCGTGGCTTGGCTCTGGCGCCGTCGGGCCGGGAGCTCCGCCGGCTCCGGCAAGGCGCGATGGGCGGCGATGTTCACGCCGGCCGCGGAGCTGATTCGCGAGCAGCTCGCCAGCCCCGGCCAGTGGCTGTTCGGCGTGCGGACCGTCGATCGCCGCACGGGGCGCCGCGTCGAGCCGTGGCGCACCCTCGTCCTGCTCGGCGCGAGCGCTGGCGGGCAGCTGCTGGTGCGCCGCCTCACACGCATGGCCCAGACGCCCGAGCAGGAACGCGACCGCGACCACTTCATGCAGGAGCTGAGCGCCGTCAATGAGCGCTACCCCGCCGGGTCGCGCGAGCGTGACGCCGAGATGCGCGCGCTGATGGCGCGTCCTCCCAGTCCGATCGTCGTCAACCCCTCGCGGGCGATGGCCGCCTCGCTGGCGGTCGGACTCATCAACAATCGGCTGCGCCGCCGCCTGGCGCCGACGATCGAGGTGCCGGTCGGGCGCCGCGGCGCCTCTCACAGCCCGTAGGAGCGCCCGATGACCTCGAGCATGATCTCGTCGGTGCCCGCGCCGATCCGGTTCAGCCGCATGTCGCGCCAGACGCGCTCGACGTTGTACTCCTTCATGTAGCCGGCGCCGCCGTGGATCTGGATGCACTCGTCGGCGACTTCGCAGGCGATCCGGGAGGCGTGCAGCTTGGCCATCGAGATCTCGCGCACGGGGTACTCGCCGTTGGCGAAGCGCCACGCCGTGACGTAGACGAGCTGACGTGCGGTTTCGATCTTCGTCGCCATCTCGGCGAACTTGTGCCTGATCACCTGGAAGTGGCCGATCGCTTTGCCGAACGCTTCGCGCTCCTTGGCGTATTCGAGCGTCCGGTCGAAGCATTTCTGGGCGCCCGCGACGCTTCCGGCGGCGCCGATCATGCGCTCGCCCTGGAGCTCCCACATGATGTGGTAGAAGCCCTTGCCGACCTCCCCGAGCACCGCGGAGGCGGGCACGCGCACGTCCTGGAAGGCGAGCAGCGCCGTGTCGGAGGCGTGCATACCCATCTTCTGCAGCTTCTTCTCGCGGATCACGCCGGGAGAGTCCATCGGCACGAGGAACAGCGTGAAGCCGTCGTAGCCGGCGTCGGGGTCGGTCTTCGTCACGAGCACGATCACGTCCGCGCGGTGGCCGTTGGTGATGTACGTCTTCGAGCCGTTGATCACGAATTCGTCGCCGTCGCGAACGGCGCGAGTCTTGATGCCTTTCACATCGGAGCCGGCGTCCGGCTCGGTGATGCCCAGGCAGAGGATCTTCTCGCCCTTGATCGCCGGCACCGCCCACTGCTGCTTCTGCTCCTCGGTCCCGAGCGCCAGGATCGGGGGCATCGCCATGTCGGTCTGAACCGCGATGCCCATCGCCAGTCCGCCGCAGTTGGCGTTGGAGATCGCCTCGCCGAGGACGATCGCGCTGAAGTAGTCGCCGCCCTGGCCGCCGTACTGCTCGGGCTTGTCCAGGCCGAGGAAGCCGAGCTCGCCCATGCGCCTGAAGACCGAGTCGGGGAACGTCGTCTCCTCCCATTCGTCGGCGTGGGGCGCGAGCTCTTTGAGCGCGAAGTTCGTGATCGACTCACGCAGCTGTTCGTGCTCGTCGTTGAAGATGAAGTGCTTGCGCGTGGCCTGGTAGTCAGGCTTGAGGACGCTCTCGGCGGTGGCCATGGCGGGCTGTCTCCTTGTGGCGGTGGACGTGCGTTCGGACGGTGGGCTCTCCGCGGAGGCTATCTCAGGGCGGAGCGAAAGTAAACAGTAGAGCTATTCACTTTGCGCGGGCTGCCGCGGGGCGCTGAAAGTCGCAATGCTCGAATCCCGGCACGGAGATACGCTGCCCGAACACGATCGTCGAGCGGCGGGAGGGGGGTGAGCCGGAGTGCCACGAACAGCAGTCGCGCTGGCGATGCTCGCGCTCTGCGCCTTGACACCGGCCGCAGCAGGCGCTGCGACACCCGCCCCTGCGCCGGCCCCCGTCCCCGAGCCGACCCCGACTGCGCTGCCGCCGGACCTCGTCGCGCTCGAGCAGAAGATGGCCGCCCTGCAGATCACGAGCCTGCGCTTCACGCTCACGACGAAGGTGATCGAACAGCATCCCTCGCGCGAATTCGCGAAGCTGCTGCAGCTGTTCGGCCTCGACTCCACGGTCGTCGGCGAAGAGACGCTCAGCCCGCCCGCCGCGAACGTCACCCTCGGCCTCTTTGGCCAGCCGTTCACCTTCCGCATCATCGGCACGACCGCTTACCTCTACTTCCGCCAGCTCGGCCCGCTCGACGGCGGCCGGCCGTGGATTCGCCTTGGCCCAGGGGGCTTCGGGGAACTGCTCACCGTCGAAGGCGGCAGCGGCGCGCCCAAGCCTCACGCTGCCCCGCTGTCCGCCGCGCTGGGCCAGCCCGACTACGCACAGCCTCCGTTCACGAAGCTCGCCGCAACGCTCGCCGGCGCCACGGCGGTGAGCGAGCTCGGACCGGGCCTCGTCGACGGCGGGCCGGTCACGCGCTTTGTCGCGACGCTTCGCCCGGGCCAGCTCGAATCTCGGACTGCCCGCCGGTCACGGCGAATCAGGCGGCTGCCCAGGCTCCCGGCCGTTCACGTCCGATTGCCACCGCCGCCGCCGAAGCCGCAGCTGACGTTGGAAGTCTCCTTCGCCAACAGCGGCATGCCCGTTCAGATCGTGCTCACCGAGAAGCTCCCGGGCGTGACGACGACTGCGACCGTCGACTTCCCGGCGATCAACTTCCCGCTCACGATCGTGGCCCCGACCGCCGCCGAAACGATCAGCGTCGCCGAATTCAAGGCGCTGACCGCCAAGCAGAAGCGCCGCCGCGCAGCCAGGCGCAAACACCACAAAAGTAAACAGTAGGGCTATTCACTTCCTACGACGCCGAGATCCGGCTAGGATGCTCGCGTGTCGAGTGAGACGGTGGTTCTGTACGAGGTCAGCGACGATGGTGTCGCGACGATCACGCTCGACGACCCCGACACGCGCAACGCGCTGTCGGCCGAGATGCTCAGCGGTCTGGTCTCGTCGTTCGAGCGTGCGCGCGACGATCAGGGGGTCCGCTGCGTGGTGCTCGCCTCCTCGCACGCGAAGACCTTCTCCTCGGGCGCGAACCTCGGGGGCTTTGCCGCGGACGCGCCGCTCGTGCAGAAGCACTTCGGCTCCGATCGCTTCGTCCACCTCTTCAAGCTGATCGGCGAGCTCGGCAAGCCCACGATCTGCGCCGCCGGTGGTCACGTGCTCGCCGGAGCGCTCGGCATCGCGCTGGCCTGTGACCTGATCGTCGCGTCCGAGCAGGCGAGCTTCGGAACGCCCGAGATCAACGTCGGGACGTTCCCCTTCATGATCATGTCGCTCATCTACCGGAACGTCCCGCGCAAGAAGGCCAACGAGCTGCTGCTGCTCGGCGAGCGCTGGAGCGCGCAGGAGGCCCTCGCGGCCGGGCTCGTGAACAAGGTGGTGCCCGAGGACGAACTCGACGCGGCCGTGTGCGCGTGGGCCGTCAAGCTCGCGCGCTCTTCGCCGGTGATCATGCGGCTCGGCAAGGAAGCGATGCGCCGCCAGCTCGACATGCCGCTCGACGACGCGCTCGACTACCTCCGCGCACAACTCACGCTCGCGCTGTCCACCGAGGACATAGTGGAGGGCGTCACCGCGTTCTTCGAGAAGCGCGAGCCTCAATGGAAGGGACGCTGATGAGCACCGAGGAGAAGACCTCGATCCTGCGACCCCTGGTCGAGGACCTCGCCGCGCGGCGCGCCGCAATCAAGCTCGGCGGGGGGGAGGAGAAGATCGCGGCGCAGCACGCACGCGAGAAGCTGACGGCCCGCGAGCGGATCGCGCTGCTGATCGACGCCGATGAGGGCACGGGCGAGAGCACCTTCGTCGAGCTCGGCATTCACGGGCGCCCGCACTTCGCCCAACGCGCGATGGATGGCATCCAGGCGCCGGCAGACGGCGTGATCACCGGCTACGGCAAGGTCCGCGGGCGGATGGTCGCCGTGTGCGCGTACGACTTCACCGTGATGGCGGGCTCGATGGGGATGACGGGCGAGCTGAAGGTTGGCCGCCTGCGCGAGCTCGCGCTGACGAAGCGCATTCCCTTCATCTGGCTGCTCGACTCCGCGGGCGCCCGTATCCAGGAGGCGGTCGGCTCGCTGTTCGCCGGATCGGGGCACCTGTTCCGCGAGGAGGTCGTGATGAGCGGCGTGATCCCGCAGGTCGCCGCCCTGATGGGCCCCTGCGCCGCCGGCACCGCCTACATCCCGGGCCTGGCCGACTTCGTGCCGATGGTCAAGGGCCGCGGGTCAATGGCCCTCGCCGGTCCGCATCTGGTGCGGGCCGCCATCGGCGAGGACGTCACGCAGGAGGAGCTCGGCGGGTCGCGCGTGCACTGCCGCAAGTCGGGCGTCGGCGATCTCGAGGTCGCAGACGACGAGGAGTGCATCGATCACATCAAGCAGTACCTGTCGTTCATGCCGCAGCATTGTGAGGAAAAACCACCGGTGCTCGCCAGCAGCGATCCGCCCGAGCGGATGGAGGAGGAGCTGCTGGACGTGCTGCCCGAGTCCAACCGCAAGCCGTATGACATGTACGAGGTGATCCGCCGGATCACCGACGACGGCTTCTACTTCGACATGAAGCCCCAGTGGGCGAAGACGATCATCACCTGCTTCGCGCGCTTCGCCGGACGTCCGGTCGGCATCGTCGCCAACCAGCCCAAGCACCTCGGCGGAATCCTCGACAACGACTCTGCAGACAAGGCCGCCCGCTTCGTGAACCTCTGCAACGCCTTCGGCATCCCGCTCGTGTTCCTGATGGACGTGCCCGGGTTCATGGTGGGCACCAAGGTGGAGGCCGACGGCATCATCAGGCACGGAGCGAAGATGCTCTATGCGGTCGCCAACGCGACCGTGCCGAAGGTCACGGTGATCACGCGCAAGGCCTACGGCGCCGGCTACTACGTGATGAACGGCCGTGCGTACGAGCCCGACCTGATCGTCGCGTGGCCGAGCGCCGAGATCAGCGTGATGGGCGCGGAGGGCGCCGTGGAGATCGTGATGCGGAAACAGGTCGAGGAAGCCGAGGACCCCGAGGCCAAGAAGGCCGAGCTGATCGACGCCTACCGAAAGATCATCGACGTCTACATCGCCGCGGGCAACGACATGATCGATGACGTGATCGATCCGCGGGAGACCCGCCCGGCGATCTGCAAAGCGCTCGAGATGGCCCAGAACAAGCGGATCGAGCGACCCTGGAAGCGACACGGGGTTGTCCCGGTATGACCGTGGGCTCGTATGGCGGCGCGCTACGGCGTCCTCGCGCGCCCGTGTGCCAAGCACACTTCGCTTGCTGCGTCCTTGTATCGCTTGCCCTACGAACCGACGGGACTGGTGACGACGATGGCCCTTGATGACCCGGTAGTGATCACCTGCTCGATCTCCGGCGCGATCGCCAACCGCGAGCAGTGCCCGGCGATCCCCTACACGCCCGAGGAGTACGGCGCCGAGGCGCGGCGGATCGTCGACGAGGGCGGCGTGATGATCCACATCCACGCCCGCAAACCCGACGGCACGCCCAGCTATGAGGTCGAGGACTTCCGCGCCATCACCGAAGCCATCCGCTCGGAGGTCGGCGAGCAGGTGATCGTCAACTACTCGACCGGCACCATCGGCGTGCCGGTGGAGAAGCGCATCGCCTACCTGCGCGAGTGCCGCCCGGAAGTCGCGGCGCTGAACATGGGCTCGATGAACTACGCGAAGTACTCGCGCTCGCGTAAGCAGTTCGTCTTCAACATGGTCTTCCAGAACCCCTTCGAGGAGATCATCGAGCTGCTCACCGCCATGAACGAGCTCGACATCAAACCCGAGCACGAGTGCTTCGACGTCGGACACGTCGGGAGCCTCGAGCCGCTGATCGACATGGGCGTCCTGAGGACGCCGCTGCACGTCGACTGCGTGATGGGCGTCGTCGGCGGCATCCCCCCGACCGCCCGCAACCTCGTCGCGATGGTCGAGAACATCCCGGCCGGCTCTCACTGGGGCGTCATCGGAATCTCACGCGACCAGTGGCTGCTCGTGGCCGCCGCGCTGACTCTCGGCGGCTCGATCAGGGTGGGCCTCGAGGACAACCTCTACCTCCCAGACGGGGGCATGGCCAGCTCCAACGGCGAGCTGATCTCCAAGGCGAGGCAGATGGTCGAGGACGTCGGCCGCCGTCCCGCGACCGTGACCGAGGCCCGCGCGATGCTGGCAATACCCGCGCGTGAGCGGAGCGCCGCGTGAGCCTTCCGCTTGAGGGTGTCCGCGTGCTCGATCTCTCGCGCCTGCTGCCGGGCGGCTTCTGCTCGCTGCTGCTCGCGGACTTCGGCGCGGAGGTGCTGAAGGTCGAGGACACGGGCATGGGCGACTACATCCGCTGGTCGCCGCCGTTCTATGAGGGCGCGCACGAGAGCGCGCGCTCGGCGCTGTTCCTCTCGCTCAACCGCAACAAGCGCTCGATCCGGCTCGACCTCAAGCACGAGCGGGGACGCGAGGCGCTGCTGCGGGTGGTGCGCGAATACGACGTGGTGCTCGAATCCTTCCGGCCGGGGGTGCTCGACCGTCTCGGCGTGGGCTACGAGCGGATGCGCGAGGTGAACCCCGGCATCGTCTACTGCGCGATCTCCGGCTACGGGCAGGAGAGCCCCAAGCGCGACGCTTCCGGCCACGACATGAACTACCTCGGCCTGATCGGCCTGCTCGGGCTGACGGGCGAGCGCGCTGGCGGCGCGGGCGGGGGGCCCATTCAATCGGCGGGGCAGATCGCGGACCTCGGCGGCGGCGCGCTGATGGCGGCGTTCGGGATCATGGCGGCGCTTCGCGAGCGCGATGGCGGGCGGGCGGGCTCCGGATCACCCGGATCCGGCGAGGGGCAGATCGTCGACGTGTCGATGGCCGACGGCGCGCTCTCGTGGCTGGCGATGGTCGCTGCGAGCTACTTCGCCGACGGGATCGTTCCGCGACGCGGCGAGCTGCCGCTGGCCGGCTCGCTCGTCTGCTACCGGCCGTACGAATGCGCCGACGGATGGGTGACGCTGGGGGCGCTCGAGCCGAAGTTCTGGCAGGCATGGTGCCGCGGTGTCGGCCGCGATGACCTCATCGCAAAGCAGTTCGAGCATCCCGGCTCGGAGACGCACGCGGAGGTGCAGGAGATCTTCAGGGGTCGCAGCCGCGCCGACTGGGAGGCGTTCGCCTCCGAGCACGACTGCTGCCTCGAGCCGGTGCTGGAGCTCGACGAGGCACTGGCCTCCAAGCTCGTGCGCGAGCGGGAGATGGTCGTCGAGATCGACCAGCCGGGCGCCGAGCGCGCGATTCGACAGCTGGGGCTCCCGGTCAAGCTGACGCGCACCCCGGGCGATCATGGCCGGCTGCCGGGCCCGGCGCTAGGGGAGCACACGGAGGCGGTGCTGCTGGCGGCGGGCTACACGGAGGCGGAGGTGGCCGAGCTGCTCGCCGACGGGGCCGCCGCTGGCCCGGCGGGCGCGGAGCAGGGTGTCGCCTTCCGGGCGTGAGCGTGATCTTCCGATGGCGTCCCAGCCGCGCATGAGCAGCACATCGGACGGCGGCGGCTCGGGCGGGCGGGAGCTGCTCAAGATCAGTGAGCTCTCCGAACGCTCCGGCGTCAGCGCCGGCACGATCCGCTACTACCTGCGCGAGGGCCTGCTCGGCCAGGGCGAGGACATCCTCAGGACGAGCCGCAACATGGCCTACTACCCCTCCGGCTACGTCGAGCGGATCGTCCTGATCAAGCGCCTGCAGGAGGAGCGCTTCATGCCCCTGCGGGTGATCAAGGGGGCGCTCGAGGAAGACCCCGAGCGCGTCCGCGCGCTGGTCGAGCTCGAGGACCGCATCCTCGAGCGGGCGCTGGCGACCGTCGAGGATCGCGGTCGCGTCTCGCGCAAGACGGTCCAGGAACGCTATGAGATACCGCGCAACGTGCTCGACCGGCTCGCGGAGATCGGCGTGCTGACGCCCACGCGCAGCGGCTATGAGCGCGACGACGTCAACATCATCGAGGCGATCGCGAGCTTCCGTGCCGGCGGCTACGAGGAGGCGCTCGGGTTCACCGTCTATGACACGCTGCGCTACCGCGAGGCGCTCAAGCCGCTGGTCGAGGAGGAGGTCCGTGCGCTCGTCGACCGCCTGGCCGGAGAGGTGGAGGTGGAGCGGGCGATGGAGATCGTCGCCGCCGGCGTGGAGCCGCTGCGGGAGCTGATCGGCGCGATGCACTCAAAGCTGCTGCTCGCAGAGCTGCGACGGGCGCGGGCCGGGCAGTCGGGCGTGCAGACGTAGCCAGCGAGGGCCGCGAGTTAGCGAATCGGACTTCCGCGGCGCTTGCGCGGGCCGTATAGGCTGCGCGACGATGAAGACCGGGATTCAGCGAATTCGGCCGAGGCGCTATCGCGCGCTGCTCGTCGCGCTGGCGGTCGCGCTCACAACTGCGTTCACCGCCTGCGGAGGCTCGTCGAACAGCGGCGTCGCCTCGAAATCCGCCGCCGAAATCCTCTCCGCGAGCAAGGCTGCAGCCGCCAGCGCCACCTCGGTGCACCTGACGACGACGACCGGCGAAGTCGTCCTCGACGTGAACCTCACGCCCAACGGAGGAACGGGGCGGCTCACGCTATCCGGCTCCACCCTGGAACTCATGCGCGTGGGCAGCACCCTTTACCTCAAAGCCGCGCCCAAGGTGTACAGGAACCTGGGAATCACCGCGACGGTACCTGCGCAGGCGTGGCTGAAGGTGACTGCCAACCAGAGCCCCCAGCTTGCCGCGTTCACCGAAATGAGCGGAGAGCTGAATCGCCTGCTTGTGGGCCCTCTCACCAAGGGCGCCACGACCACCGTCAACGGACAGAAGGTGGTGGAGCTGACAGAGAAGAAACCGCTCTACACCCGTTCGCTGTTCGTCGCGACGAGCGGGAAGCCCTACCCGGTGGAGATTCTCATCAAAGGCCAGGTGACAGGGAAGACCACGTTCTCCGAATGGAACAAGCCGGTGACGCTGACGCGGCCTGCCAACTCGATCGACATCACCCAACTGAAACACCCCTAGCCCCAGGGCCGCCGCGATGAGGCGGACGTCCCGGCGTTCACCACCGCGCGCGGTGGTGCTCGACCACGCCGCGCCCCCGGGCGATCGGGATCCCCCCGGGAAGCGTTCCCGAGAACGTCCCGAAGGGAGCGCGATAGTCGCTGCTCACGATGAGCAGGTTGTCGCTGCGGCTGCGCTCTGCCTCGGCCTGGAAGCGAAGCTCCGAACCGTCGTCGCAGCGGATGCTGGAGAGGTCCGCCGAGAAGGCGACCGCCGGCACCTCCCGAGGCTCGCCCGCCACCCATACGGCGCGCTCGCTGCCGCTCGGCGGGTCGTTGACGCCGCTGACGAGATTCCATGCGACCGCCACGCCGTCGAGGCTCTCGCCGACGCCCGCGCTCCAGCGCCACTCGGTGCGCCGCGCGTGATGGCCCGCCGTGTCGTCGATCACCGCCAGCGCCTCGATCTCGCGTGGCGGACCGCCGTCGAGCGCCAGCGTCCCGTGCGCCCGCACGCCCGCCTGCTTGCGCGTCCACACCTGATGGCGCCCGTGCGGGCACAGCGCTTCGATGCCCGCCTGTTCCTCGAGGGTCAGGTCGAGTTGCAAGCCGCGGTCGTGTACCCGCAGGAGCCCGTCCTTGCCCGAGACGCCAGGGCCGCCCCTGTGAACAAGCTGCACCTCTCCGCTTCGGGGCAGCAGCCGCGTGCGTTCGCGCAGCGCCGCCTCCCCATCGACGCGCAGCGCCCAGAAGGACTGCCTCGCCGGACCGATCTGCACGAGCGCCGCGCAGGCCATCAGCTCATCGCTGAAGATGCCCACGTAGCGCCATCGCTTGAGCGGGCGCAGGCCGCGGAACATGGGCAGGCGCGCGGGCGCTGACAGATCGTCGCCGAGCATCCCGTTCGGCTCGGGCGTTATGCTTGTGGATATTGACTGACCAGTCAATCTATATGGCGGTCCGAACGTCGGCGGGGGTCTCGGCCATGGCGCCCAAGGAGAGCGTGTCCTCGTGAGGGTCGCAGCAGTCCAGCTCAACTCCACCGCCGATCAGGCGTCGAACCTCGCCGACGCCGACCGCCTCACGCGCGCCGCGGCCGCGGACGGCGCGACGCTGATCGTACTCCCCGAGAAGTGGACCGCGATCGGCTCCGAAGAGCAGCTGCGCTCAGCGGCCGAGCCGCTCGACGGCCCTTCGTTCAAGTGGGCTTGTGCGATCGCCGGCGAGCTCGGGGTCGATCTGGTGGCCGGCTCGATCCTCGAGCGCGTCGAGGGCCACGAGCGGCTGGCGAACACGTCGGTGCACGTCGATCCCAGCGGCGAGGTGAAGGCGGTCTATCGCAAGCTGCACATGTTCGACGTCGAGGTGGGCGGGCGCACATATCGTGAGTCCGAGCTTGAGGAGCCGGGCGATGAGATCGTCACATCGGAGACCGCCGGCGGCGTCGAGCTGGGGCTGTCGATCTGCTACGACCTGCGCTTCCCCGAGCTCTATCGGATCCTCGCGGTGAGGGGCGCGCGGATCCTCACGGTGCCGGCGGCGTTCACGCTGGCCACCACGCGCGACCACTGGGAGACGCTCCTGCGGGCGCGCGCGATCGAGAACCAGGCGTTCGTGATCGCCGCCAACCAGGTCGGAGCCCACCCGGCCGGCCAGCACTCCGGCGGTCGCTCGATGATCGTCGACCCCTGGGGCCTGGTGCTCGCACAGGCGCCGGACGAGCCGGGACACATCGTCGCCGACCTGGACCTCGACCGCCAGCAGGAGATCCGCAGCCTGCTGCCGTCGCTCGCCAACCGCCGGCCCGAGGTCTACCGCTGGCCGACGGAGGTCCGCGCGTGAGTGCCAGCCGATCGATCGTCCGCGTGAAGTCAGGGCCCGACAAGCGCCGGCTGATCCTCGATGCGGCCGTGCGAGTGTTCGCCCGCCAGGGCTTCCACGCCTGCCGCGTGTCGGACATAGCCGATGAGGCGGGAGTCGCCTACGGCCTCGTCTACCACTACTTCGCGTCAAAGGACGAGGTGCTCGACACGCTGTTCCTCGAGCGCTGGAACGTCATGCTGGAGCTGATCCGCGACGTCGACTCCAAGCCGCTGCCCGTGCGCGAGAAGCTCGGTGCGATCACGTCGTTCATCGTCGACAGCTACGCACACGACCCGGATCTGATGAAGGTGATCATCGTCGAGGTCACGCGCGCGGCCAACTCCTTCGGGCAGACCCACCTCGCACAGATTCGTGAGGCCTACGAGCTGATCGGCGAGATCGTCACCAAGGCACAGGAGGAGGGCGTCTTCAAGCCCGAGATCGAGGCGCGCTTCGCCGCGATGGCCTTCTACGGGACGATCGAGCAGCTGCTGACGGGCTGGATATTCGGATTGCGCCCCCAGGGCGAGGAGCACTTCGAGCGCGCGAAGTGGCTGGTGGTGGAGACGGTCTGCGGTGGACTCGAAACCAGCGTGGTGGGCGAGGCCAGCGTTTCGTGACCACGCAAAGTCCGCCCCCGCGTCCCTTCGCGGGAGTGGAAGCGACCACACCGGGCAATACACTGCCGCGGTGATGCAGAACGAGATGGTCAAGCGGCTGATGTGGTCGGGACTGCTGGCGGGCCTCGGCGCGGCCGCCAGCATCGCGGTTCACCGTGTGGCAACGCTCGTGTGGAAGCGTGTATTCGACGAGGAGCCGCCCGAGTGAGCGAGCCCTCTCCCCGCCCGCCCGGCGAGCAGCGCAGCGAGCCGCCGCAGAACATCGCCACCGCCATCGCAGAGGTCTCAGAGCGAGCGACGCTCCTGATACACGAGGAGATCGAGCTCGCCAAGGCCGAGGTGACGGAAAAGGCCACGAAGCTCGTCAGGGGGGCGGTCGTCGGCATCGCGGCGGGCGTGTTCTTCGTGATGGCGCTCATATTCGTGCTGGTCGGCTGTGCGTGGCTCCTCTACTACTACCTGCCCGGCAACGACTTCACCTATTTCTGGGGATTCTTCGCGATGGCTTTGATCCTCATTGTGCTGGGCGTGGCCGCCGGACTGCTCGCCGCGAAAGCCGTCAAAAAGTCCGCTCCCCCTGTCCCCAACATGGCGATCGAAGAGGCACGCAAGATCCGCGAGACCGTCAGCTCGCAACCTGACGGCAGCGCGAGCCGCGCGGTGTCAGCCGGAGGCGAGAGCTGATGGCGCAACGCTCGCCGGCCGAGATCCGCAACTCGATCGAGACGAATCGCATGGAGCTGGCGGTCTCCATCGACCGCCTTCGCGGAGAGGTCGCCCGGCTCACGGACTGGCGCGGCCAGGTCGAGCGTCACCGCACCGAGCTGACGATCGGGGCGGCCGTCGTCGGGCTCGTGCTGGGCGCTCGCATGATGCGCCGCCGTCGTCGGCGCTGATCAGCTGAGCAGCTCGCGCGGGAGCGCGCCGACGCCGATCAGGCCCGGACCGGTATAGGTGCCGATGACCGGGCCGACCTCCGAGGTGAACACGGGCTCGGAGTCGAAGATCTCCCTGCAGCGGTCTATCAGCCGCTGAGCCTGCTCGGGTGCCTGGATGTGCTGGACCACCCAGCCGTCGGATCCGCTGTCGCGGAGTTCCTCGGCGTACTTGACCATCCGCTCGAACGCGCGCCCGGCGGTGCGCACCCGCTCGACAGGGACGATCTCGTACTCGAGCGACAGGATCGGCTTGATCTTCAGGGTCCCGCCCAGCCACGCCTGTGCCTTGCCGATGCGCCCGCCCCTGCGCAGGTACTCGAGCGTATCGAGGCAGAACCAGATCCTCAGCACGCCTCGGGCCTCGCGCACCCTGGCGGCGACCGCGTCCTTGTCGGCGCCGGCGCGGGCGGCGGCGCTGGCCGCGAGCAGCAGCAGCCCCATCCCGCCGCAGGCGGTTTCACCGTCGATCACCTCGACCCGCTCGCCCAGACCGCGCTCGGCGAGCAGCCCATGCGCCTGGCGGGCGGCCTCGTAGGTTCCGGAGATGCCGCCCGCGAGGTGAATGGAGACGACGTCCTGGCCGGCGTCGAGCAGCGGCTCCCACACGGCGAGGAAGTCTCCGATCGACGGCTGCGAGGTGGTCGGAACGTCGGGGTCCCGTCGCAGGCGCTCGTAGAAGGCGTCGAAGCCCTCCATCTCGAGCTCGCGCTCGCGATCCCCGCTCCAGCCGACGTAGAGGCTGACCTGATGGATCCCCTC
>DATMQX010000113.1:0-19407 GCA_035567055.1 Solirubrobacteraceae bacterium | reverse complement strand
ACCACCGCGAACACGATCACGGCGAACACGACCACCAGTCCGCTCGCGACGGCAAGAGGGAGCATCTCCTCAGACGATAGCTCCTAGCGCCGGGGCCGCGGCCGGGGCTGGCAGGTCTCGCAGACGTAGGTCCCCCGCCCGCCGACGACCATCTTCACGATCTCGCCGCCGCACCTGGGGCACGGCTCGCCGGCGCGGCGGTGCACGAGGAACTGGTCCTGGAAGGAGCCACTCACGCCGTCGATGTCCCGGAAGTCGTCGATCGTGGCCCCGCGCGCGTCGATGCCGGCCTGCAGCGCCGCCGTCACCCCGTCGCGCACCGCCGACCATTGCGTGCGCGACAGGCGCCCGGCGGGACGCCGCGGGTGGACGCGGGCGCGGAAGAGCGCCTCGTCGGCATAGATGTTGCCCACGCCGGCGACCATCCGCTGGTCGAGCAGAAACGCCTTGACCGGCGCCGTGCGCCCGCGCGCGAGCCGACTCAGGTGCTCGCCCGTGAAGCGCTCGTCGAGCGGCTCGAGACCGAGACGGGCGGCGAAGAACGCCTCCAGAGCCTGCGAGCCCAGCAGCAGCTCTCCCGTGCCGAAGCGCCGCGGATCGACGATCGCCAGGCGCACACGCCCGCGGCCTCGCGAAGACACGGACGCAGCCTTCCCCGCCTCCGTGGCGCCGCCACCCCGCTCCCCCTCCCCCTGCCGGCTGCGGCGCGACGGCGGACCAAGCTCCAGACGCACCCGCGTGTGGGGCGGATCGGGCTGCGGCCCGCGCCCGGTGGGCTCGACCAGGACCGCGCCCGTCATCCGCAGATGCTGGGCGAGATGGATGTCGCCCTCGAAGCTCCACACGAGGTACTTGCCACGACGCCCGAGACGCTCGATGCGCCTGCCCTCGAGCGCGGTCGAAAGCTCCTCCGGGGCGAGCGGGCGCGACCAGCGCGCGTCGAGGATTTCCATCCGCAGCAGCGTGCGGCCCTCGACCAGCGGGGCGAGCTGGCCTCTGATCGTCTCCACCTCGGGAAGCTCGGGCATCGTGCTCCCAGCGTATGCACAACGGGTTTCCTGACCGCCGCTGCCGGGTAGTGAGCGCGCCGAAGAGGCGCAAGGGAGAGAGAGTGCCGAGAGCACGGCGGGGTCGGGGACAGCGTGGGTGGGCGCGGGTGTGGCGGCGAGGGCTGCCTGCGCGCACGGGGTCGTGCGGGGCCTGGCGCCCACGCCACGCGCTCGCCGGCCTGGCCGCCGCGGCGCTCGCCCTCGCCGCGTTCGCGCCACAGGCCGCGGCCGACTTCCCGTATGTCGGCGATGGCACGGCCGCCGATCCGGCGAGCTGGGCGCTCGCGCCGGGACACGTGCCCGGCAACCTGGGAGGGCTCGGATGGAAGTTCGCCGCGACGCCGGCGATACCACCGTCGAAGGAATCGCAACCCGCCGAATATCAGGCGATCACCCAGAACAACTCCCAGCAGGACGAGCTGTGCGGTGTCACCGGCATGAGCCTCGTCGACGCGCATGCCACGTTCCCGTCCGGAACGGGCTCGTGCATCGCCGCCGGAAGCCCGGTCAAGACCGCTTTCGAGGTGAGCCTTGGCCGCCCGGACGTCGCGATCGGAGAGCTCGACTCGGGCATCAAGTGGAACGAGGCCGGCGACATGCTGCAGCTGCGCAGGAAGGTGCTGCTCAACGCGGGAGAGCTTCCGGCCCCGAGGGTCGACATGGCGAAGAGCTTCGATCCCTCCACTCAGGTGAATTGCGAAACGGCGCAGGCCGGCGCCGGCGGTGACTACAACCCGCACGGCGGCATGCCCGGCGGCGAACCGGGCGGGAGCGGCCGGATTCCGTACGACATAAGCGGCCAGGGCGTGTTCGACACGCTCTCCTACGCCTGCGACGCCCGCGTGGCGCACGTGCTCGAAAGCTACCCGCGGTGCGCGAACCCGCCGACCACGAAGGCATGCCGCAACGGGCCACCCGGGATGCTCACGCCGGAGGACCTGATCATCGCCTTCTCCGACGGGGTCGACCACGACCACAACGGCTACGCCAACGACATAGCCGGCTGGAACTTCGTCGACAACAACAACGATCCGTTCGACGACGTCCAGTACGGGCACGGCACCGGCGAGGACGAGGATTCGACGGCAGAGGCGAACACGACGGCAGGCGAGGTGGGCTCGTGCCCGAACTGCACCGTGCTCCCGCTGCGGGTCGGCGAGTCGTTCATAGCCGACGCCAACCGCTTCGCCGAGGCGGCGATCTACGCCACCGACCGCGGCGTCAACATCATCCAGGAGGCGCTCGGAACCTACAACGACCCCGTCTTCGCGCGCCAGGCGATCGACTACGCGTACGGCCACGGCGTGACCGTGATCGCCTCCG
Organism: Solirubrobacteraceae bacterium; assembly: GCA_035567055.1. Classification (GTDB taxonomy): domain Bacteria; phylum Actinomycetota; class Thermoleophilia; order Solirubrobacterales; family Solirubrobacteraceae; genus Palsa-744. The sequence goes on along the minus strand of DATMQX010000113.1, from coordinate 17,035 downwards.
CGGCCGATGAGGCGGCGGAACACCACAACCAGCCCGGAGCGCTCCCGCACACGATCGTGGTGAACGCCGTGCAGGGCCCGGCCAGCCTCGGCGGGGTGCCGGTCACGAACAAGCCGCCCTCCTATCTGCAGATCGACGGCTGCACGAACTTCGGCACGCGCGTCGACCTCTCGGTGCCGGCCACCTCCTGCTCATCGGAGGCGACCGGCAAGAGCGCCGGCGTCGCCGGCCTCGTCTACAGCGCCGCCCTGAACGCCTGCGGCGCGCCGCTCTACGGCCACTGCGCCTCCGTCTCCGGGTCGAAGCTCGCGGCCGCCAAGGACTGCACGCGCCTCGACGGCGCGGCGTGCCCGATCACGGCCAACGAGGTCCGCCAGCTGATGGCATCGGGCAACATCGCCGGCACCACCGTCAACGGATCCTCCACTCTCGGCTCCAACGGGCCCAGCACGGGGGGCGCGCCGGCCGACGCCGGCGAAGGCGGGCAGGCCGACGATGTCAACACCGCCCTGCAGCCGGAGACGGCTTGCAGCGTCGGGATGGCGCCCGGCTGCACGGACCCCAACTCCAACACGACGTTCGCCGCCGACCAGAACGCGGGCGTGATCGGCCCGCTGCCCGACACGTTCCGCTATCCGTCGCGCAAGGGCTTCGACGAGTTCTTCGGCTACGGCCGCATCGACGCCTACAAGGCCGTGGAAGCGGCGGCGCAGGGCCGCATACCTCCCGAGGCCGACATAACCTCGCCCGACTGGTTCCAGCAGCTCGACCCGGGTCGCTCCTCGTTCGCGCTCGACGGCTACGTCAGCGCACGGACGAGCTACACCTGCCACGTCGACGTCGCTCCCGGCGCGCAGCCGAACAACGCACGGACCGCCTCCGGCGGAGACTTCGTCACGATCCCGAGCTCCTACTGCAATGGAACCACCAAGCACTCCTCCCCGTTCAGCGGCCTGCTCGCCTCGGTCAACACCGCGACGCTGCAGTCGCTGTTCCCGCACGGCGATCCGAGCTCGTTCACCGGCAACGAGAACGGCGGGCCGGGCCTCGCGCAGACCTCCAACGGGCGGCCCAACACGCTGCCCTACGCCTTCACGGTCCGGGTCGTCGTGAACACGGCCGCCGGCGCCCCCGGTCCGGTCATGAGCGGCGAGGACCGGCGGCAGATGTTCCTGCACCGCGACCAGAACATGCTCTCCGGCTTCCCGATGGAGATGCGCGGCGACGGAGACGCGAGCCCGGTTCTCGCCGATATCGCCGGCGCCGACTCCAACCAGCTGATCGTCGCGAACTCCGACGGCTGGATCCACGCCTACCGCTACAACCCGTCCACCGGGAGCGTGCGGGACCTGCCAGGCTGGCCGGTGCACACCGAACCGCTTCCTCTGCACGCCGGCGAGCGGGCGTTCACAAACGGTGAGCTCTCGACGGCTCACTACGACCCGGTCCTCGAGGCGCCCGCGGTCGGCGACCTGTTCGGCGACGGCCGACTGGAGGTCGTCGCCGACGACCTCCAGGGCAACGTCTATGCCTGGGACTCCGCCGGACACCTCGTCTTCCACAGGGCGTCGAACCCGAACTTCTCCGGCGCGCCGCTGGCCGGCGATCCGGCGTGGGCGGCTCAGCGGGCGGGAGTCCGCCAGCGCACCGAGAGCGGCTTCCTCACCTCGCCCGTGCTGGCCCGGCTCGACCCGGCCGCCGGACGCGGACTCGACATCATCGCCGCCGGCGAGGACCGCCACGTGTACGCGTGGCACGCCGACGGCAGCGCGGTCAGCGGCTTCCCGGTGCTCGTCGAGGACCCGAACAAGGTCGCCTCCGTGGACCCGACGAGCAACCAGATCACCTTCAACTCCAATGCGCAGGCAAATCCGGGCAAAGACGAAGACCAGGGCAAGATCGTCGACACGCCGGCCGTCGCCTACCTCGACGGCCCCGGCAAGCCCCCGAGCATCGTGGTAGGCACCAACGAGGAGTACCTCGTGAACACGGGCAACGAGGGTCCGATCAACTCCGCCAAGACGACCTCCGCCTCGCTCGGGCTGCTCGGCACGGCGGGCGTCCTGCACTTCGCCAACGGCCGCGTCTACGCGATCAAGGCCGGCGGCTACTCCTCAGAACCCTCCTCGGGCGCCACCGGGGGTTTCTCCTGCAGCGGCTCGCAGTGCACCTCAGCGGCCTTCCGCAGCGGCTGGCCGGTCAAGATCGGGATCATCAACGCGGGCCTGCTGCCCGACGTCGGCGAGGGCATCAACGGCTCGCCGGTCGTGGCGCCCGTGACATGCCCCGAAGGCGGGCAGGGCCCGAAGATCGGCGTCACGCCGGACGCGGGGCCCGGCTACCTGCTCAACTCCGACGGAAGCTCCTGCTACGGCTCGGCAGAAGGCAGCTACAACGCGCTTCAGACCGAATTGAGCGCGGGCAACGGGAAGACCGACACGCCCGCCTTCCCGGCGGTCGGCGAGCCGTCGTTCGGCACGCTCGACGGGAGCACCACCAGCATGTTCGCCCCGGTGGCCGGTCTCATCCGCGCGCTCGACGTGGTCGCACCCGACTACCAGAAGGGCGGCCAGGACTTCACCGCGGCCTGGAACGCGAACAGCGGCCAGTTCGCTCCGGGCTTCCCCGCTGTGAACAACGACCTGTCGTTCATCACCGGACAGGTCGTCGGCGACGTGACCGGCGGGGCTCCCGCGCAGGAGGTGCTGGCCGGCACCGCCTCACAGGACCTCCAGGCGTACAACGCCGAAGGCGGCGCGGCGAGCAGCGCGTGGCCGAAGCTGACGGGCGACTGGCTGGTGGCCACGCCGATCCTCGGGTCGCTGGGCACGCTCGACACGGGCACGGGCGCGAGCAAGGACGTCGTCTCGCTGACACGTTCGGGCACGCTCTCGGTCTATTCGACGCCGGCGTCCGCGTGCTCTCCCAGCTCTTGGCCGAACTTCCACCACGACATCGCCAACTCGGGCGACTACACCCGTGACGCGATCCCCCCGGGCGTGCCGCTGCATCTGAGCCTCGAAAAGGGAGTCCTCAGCTGGACCGCGCCGGGCGGCGATCTGATGTGCGGGACGGCCAGCTCCTACGAAATCGTCACCTCCCCGAACCCGATCACGCCCCAGGGCTTCTCCGGCGCCACGCCGCTCGCCGGCGCGCCGGTGCCCGCGGCGGCGGGAGCCACGCAGTCCTACGCGCTTCCGCACGGCTCCTCGACCTATATCGCGATTCGCGCGATCGACGAGCAGGGCAACATCGGGCTGCCGGCGGTCAAGCGGCGCTGAGCCGCTCAGCGGCAGGGCAGGCGCGCGAGCAGCGAGCGGTAGCGAACCATGTCGGCGTGGTTCCAGTCGGAGTGCGTCTGATGCTGAAAGGCGGGCACCAGGTCATGGTGGTAGGGCGAGGAGAGGCTCTCGTTGTGTCCGATCACGTTCTTCAGGGCGATCGCGTAGCGGCAGCGTAACCAGCGGGTTAGGCGCAGCGAGGCCGCGATCTGCGCCCGATCGTTGAGGATCGCCTGATCGGAGTAGCCGACGTTCTCGATCCCGATGGCGGTCCAGTTGAGTCCCGTCGTGTGACGACAGCGAACCGACAGCGCGACCAGCTGGTCGATCCTGCCGCTCGGCTCCACGAGGAAATGCGCGCAGGTGTTCGGCAGCTCGTGAAACTCGGCGTCGGGGACATCGGGGGCGAACGTGTTGAACGCCTCCAGCGCCGTACCCGTCTCGGTGTAATGCTCGACGATCACTTTCGGGTGACTGAGCACATAGGTGTCTTCGCCGTAGTGGCGCAGCGAGTACGCGGCCATCTCGTGCTTGCGCGAGGAGCCGTAGGGGATCGGCCAGTTGTGGATTTGCGGCTGGGGAATGGCGGCTGGCGGGACAGGCGGCGCCGGCGCGGCCGCCGTCGGCGTGCTCGTGACGGCGGCGTGTTGATCGGCGGCCGACAGGACCGTGAGCGTTCGCGGGACGCTCGAGGCACCCACTCCCTCGCGCGCGCCTGCGCCACCGCATCCAGCCAGCGCGAGCACAGCTCCTACGACGATTCCCGCTGTGAGCGCCGGCCTCACCGTCGGGGATGCTACGACGCCTCGCCCACGAACGAATCCCCCGGCAGGCCGTCCGCCTGGCGGCCGGTGAGCCAGCGAAGCACCGTCGCGCCGACGTCCGCCAGCGGTCCGTCGTGGCGCTGACCCCGAAGCCGCCCGCCCGCCGCCCGGCGCGCGAGCATCCGACCGGTGACGGCGAGCAGCGGCGCGTACTCGCGCGTGTGGTCGGTGCCCGGGTGGGCGGGATCGACGCCGTGGTCGGCGGTGACGATCAGCAGGTCCTCGGAGCGCAGACGCCCGAGCCAGCCGGCGAGGCGCGCATCTATCTCGCGCAGCGCCCGGTCGAACCCGTCGGCGTCCTTGCGGTGGCCGTAGACCTGGTCGGTCTCGATCAGGTTGACGAACACGAGGCCCCGCTCGAGTCCGCTCAGGAGCTCCTCGACGCTCGCGAGCGCGCGGGCATTGCTCGCGCCCGGGTGTGAGCGCGTGACGCCCACATCGGCGAACAGATCGGCGATCTTCCCGACGCCGTGGACCTCCACGCCAAGACCGTCGAGCTCTTCGAGGTAGCTCGCCCCCGGCGGCTCCAGTGCGAAGTCACGGCGGCCGTCGGTGCGGCGGAAGCGCCCCTCCGCTCCCGTGAACGGCCGCGCGATGATCCGCCCTACCGCATGCTCGGCGGTCATCGCCTCGCGCGCCGCCGCGCACGCGCGGTAGAGCTGCTCGACGGGGATCTGCTCGACGTGAGCCGCCAGCTGCAGGACGGAGTCCTGGGAGGTGTAGAGGATCAGCGAGCCGCTGCGCAGATGCTCGGCTCCGAACTCCTCGATGGCGGCGATGCCGTTGTAGGGGAGGTTGCAGATGACCGCCCGGCCCATGGCCCGCTCCAGCCGGGAGATGACCGCCGGCGGAAAGCCTTCGGGATACGTCGGCAGCGGGCGCTCGAGGACGACGCCCATCAGCTCCCAGTGGCCAGCGACGGAGTCCTTGCCGGGCCCGAGCGGATGCAGGCGGCCGTGTATCGCCGGGTCCTCGGCGGCTGCCACGCCGGGCAGGGGCAGGATCGAGCCCAGGCCGAGTCCGGCGAGCGCCGGCAGCTCGAGGCCGCTCCTCGCCTGTGCGACGTGCAGGAGCGTGTTGGTCCCCTCATCCCCGTAGAGCGCCGCGTCGGGGAGCGCCCCCACGCCGCATGCGTCGATGACGAGCACGATGGCCCGCCGCGGCGGCATGGGGTCCATCCGCGGATGTGTACCCGAGTGGGCGCCCGGACGCGAGCGGGCCACTCAGCGCGAAGCCCGCGGATGGGCGCTGAAGTAGGCGTCCTTCAGGCGCTCGGCCGAGAGGTGGGTGTAGACCTGCGTGGTGGCGAGGTCGGCGTGGCCGAGCATCTCCTGCAGCGAGCGCAGGTCGCAGCCGCCGGCGAGCAGGTGGGTGGCGAAGGTGTGGCGCAGCGTGTGCGGGCTCATCTTCTCCTGCAGCCCCGCCCGGCGCGCGTGCCCCTGGACGATCTTGTAGAGACCCTGACGGGTCAGGCGCGTGCCGCGGCGGTTGACGAACAGCCGGGTCTCGGCGCGCGCCCCGAGCAGCAGCGGTCGCCCGTGGCGACAGTAGGCGCGCAGGGCGCCCACGGCCTGGCGGCCGATCGGCACGAGCCGCTCCTTGGCGCCCTTGCCGCGCGCGCACAGCACGCCCTCGTCGAGGTCCACGTCCGCGAGCTCGAGGCCGATCGCCTCGGAGGCGCGAAGGCCGCACGCGTACATCAGCTCGAGCAGCGCCCGGTCGCGCAGCGCGCGCGGGTCGGCCCCCCGGGGCTCGCCCAGCAGGCGCGTGACCTCGTCGCGCGTGAGCACGCGCGGGAGCGTGCGCGTCTTGCGTGGCCCGCGAAGGTCGGCCGTCGGGTCGTGCTCGAGCCTGCCCTCGCGGCGCAGGTGCCGGTAGAAGGAGCGCAGTGCGGCGACCTTGCGTGCGAGCGTGGCCGCGGCGACGGGCGGGCGCTCGGGGCCGCCGGACGCGAGCTCGGCGAGGAACGCGGCGATGTCGCCGTGGCGGGTCGCCGTGAGCGTCAAGCCGCGGCGCCCGAGGAAGTCACCGAACTGCAAGAGGTCCGATCGGTAGGCCTCGAGCGTGTTGCGCGACAGGCCGCGCTCGAGCTCGAGGTAGGCGAGGAAGTCGAGGATCTCGCCCTCGATGCCCGCCGCGGCGGCCGGCGCGGTATCGGTGCCCGTCATCGCTCACAGCTTCGCGCACGCGGCGCAGGCTCCTGGCCGTGCAATCAGGCGTTCAGCCGGCGGGCGAGCCACAGCAGCCCGATCAGGGTCTTGCCGTCACGGCACGCGGCGATCGCTTCGTCCAGCCTGCTCAACGGCCACGGTACGATCTCGATCCGCTCGTTCTCCTCGCTCTCGGCGCTCGCCTCATAGAGGGCGGTGGCGCTGAAGAGGTGGACGCGCTCGTCGGTGAAGCCGGCGCTCGTGTAGAAGCTCGAGACGGGCTCCCAGCGCTCCGCTCCGAGCCCCACCTCCTCGGCCAGCTCGCGCTGCGCCGCCTCGAGGGGGCTCTCGCCATCGACGTCGAGGCGCCCCGCCGGGATCTCCAGCAGCTCCTCCTCGACGGTCTCCCGCGGCTGGCGCACGAGCCATACGCGCTCGCTGTCGTGGGCGATGATGCCCACCGCGCCGCGGTGGCGGACGATCTCACGCGTCACCTCCTCGCCGTCGGCGTGGCGGAAGCGCTCGACCCGCACCTCGACGAGCCGCCCCCCGTACACCGTCTCGCCGCCGAGCGCCTGCACCGCCCACGGCCGCTCCCCCGAGCGCCGTCGAGCGCCGGGCGGAGAGTCCCCGTGCGCGCCGGCCGGCCCGCTCACGCGGCCCCGCTGAGGCCGCTCTCGGCGTCGGCGCTCGACGGCGCACTCGCGAGCTCCGCGAGCGCGGTGCCACCCGCGAGCGCGGCGCCGAAGAACAGCGGGTCCTCGGTCAGCCCTCGGCCCATCGTCGTTGCGGGAAGGCCGGCCGCGGCGTAGGCCGGCAGGTCGACGGCGGCGCGGCGCCAGTCGTGCCGGGTGATTCGCACCGGGCGCTCGACGTCGAGCGCCAGCGCCGGGCGGGCCATCGCGCCGCCGAAGACGCTCCCGAGGCCGGCGCGAAGGTCGGCTCCCACGGGCGAGCGCATGCCGGCGGGCAGAGCGACCGTGACGGGCTCGAGCAGCAGGTCGAGCACCGTGAGGGTGTGGTGGGAGATGCCGCGGTGGCGATCTCTGTCATCGCCCGATGACATGCGTGCGACGAGCAGCGTGGGGCAGCCGAGGGCGAGGGCGGCGTGCGCCGAGTCGAGCGCCGACATGCCCCCGTGCCCGAGCGGGGAGCTCGAGCCCACGATTCCCGGACCCGGCCCGCACACGGCGGCGTCCCAGCCGAGCGTGACGAGCCCGTGATGCAGCGCTCCGGCGGTCGTGATCGCCTCGCCCTCCCCTCCGAACGCCGTGCCGGCCGTCAGGTGACCGGCGAGCAGCCCCTGCTCGCGCAGGCTGCGCACGGTCCGCGAGTGCCCGCCGGGGAGGGCCCCGCCCTCGGTCTGCACGTATCCGAGCCTGCCCCCGGGAGCGTTCCTCGAGAAGGACCAGACGACCGCGGCGAGCTGTCCGTGGAGCGCCAGCACGGCGACCGGGCGATCGACCGGGAGGCTCAGCCGCTCGTCCTCGACGGGCTTGACGGCGTGCTGCAGGCTCGTGTAGTTGAGCTTCATCACGCTCGCGCCCGGCTCACCGTCGCCCGCGAGACCTCGCGTGAGGTTGGCGTGGACTATGTCGAAGCCGCCCGAGCCCAATCCGAGGTCGAGCGCCTGCACGTTGACGATCACCTCGTCGCCGGCCTGCGAGAGGCCCACGAGCGTGACGTCCGCGATCGCGGGGCGGTGGTCGGCGGCGTCGCCGTCGCACAGCTCGACCACGAGCTCCTGCTGCGGCACTCCCGCGGCAGAGCTGTGCGCGCCCGGGTCGCTTTCCGCCCTGGGGGCGGCGGCGTCGAGCACGATCGCGCGGCGAAGCTTGAGCATCGGCTGGAAGCTAGCGCGAAAGCGCCGCGGCCTCGTCCAGCAGCGTCAGCGCGACATCCAGCATCTCCTCCAGCGCCGCCACGCTGACACGCTCGCCCGGCTCGTGGTTGCGCTCCGTGCCGTTGGCGAGGTTCACGATCTGAATGCCCTGCGCCAGCAGGGCGTTTGCGTCGGAGGCGCCGCCGCTCGAGATCCGCAGCGGCTCGTAGCCGCGGGCCCGCAGTGCGGACTCCGCGACCTTGACGGCGGGCGTGCTCGGTGGCAGGCGGTAACCGGAGAAGCTTTGCTCGACGCTCACGTCGACGTCACAGTCGCAGTCGGGCAGGTTGGCGGCCTCGTGCACGCGGTCGACGACCTCGGCAACGACGGCCTGCGCGCGCTCGTCGTCGACGCCGCGGACCTCGGCGACCAGCGTGCAGAGCTCGGGGACGACGTTCATGGCGCTGCCTCCCGAGATGGTGCCCACGTTCACGGTCGTCTCGTCGTCCAGGCGTCCGTGTGGCATCGAGGCGATCGCACGTGCCGCCGCGAGGATCGCGCTGCGACCGTCCTCGGGCCGGATGCCGGCGTGGGCGGCGAGCCCGTGGAAGGTGACCTCGATGCGGAAGTGGCTGGGCGATCTCACGATCACCTCGCCGATCGGCGAGGGGTGGTCGAAGACATAGCCGAACTCGCTGGACAGGCGTGAGGCGTCGAACACGCGCGCTCCCGCGAGGGCGGTCTCCTCGCCGACGGTGAAGAGCAGCTCCAGGTCGACGGGCGCGCCCGCCCTGCGGACGTGACGGGCGAGCGCGAGCAGGACCGCGACGGCCGCCTTGTTGTCGGCTCCCAGGATTCCCGCGTTCGCGTTCTCCCAGTAGCCATCGACGAGCACGGGCTCGATCGGCGCCTGCAGCGGCACCGTATCGAGGTGCGCGCAGAGGAGCAGCGACGGCCGCTCATGGCCGGCGGGGTCGTGCGCGGGCGGCGCCCCTCCGGCGGGGACGCGGGCGTGCAGGTTGCCGCAGTCGGAGCCCGTCAGCGCGGCGGCGTCGTCCTCGTGGACCTGCACCTCGAGCGCGCGCAGCTCGGCGATCACCCGCTCGGCGCAGCCGCGCTCTGACCCGGAGGGACTCTCGATGCGACACAGCTCGGCGAACGTCCCGCTGAGGTAGCGCCGCTCGAGCTCGCCGGCTCCGGAGGAGAGCTGGTCGGCCGTCACGTGCGGCCGGCGCGCTCGCCGGGGGAGCTGCCCACCGGCTGATGCGCCTCCGCCGCGGCGTCCCGGCCGACAAGGTGGCCGGCCGCCCGCGCCAGCGCGGCCGCGACGAAGTCGCGGAACAGCGGCGCGGGACGCTCCGGGCGTGACTTGAACTCGGGATGGAACTGGGAGGCGACGAAGAACGGGTGGTCCTCGAGCTCGATCACCTCGACGAGGCGCTCGTCGGGCGAGGTCCCGCAGACGCGCAGGCCGGCGCTCTGAAGTCGCTTGCGAAGAAGGTTGTTGACCTCGTAGCGGTGGCGGTGGCGCTCGTATACGACCGCCTCGCCGTAGATCTCCCGGACGCGAGTGCCCGCGTGGAGCTTGATCGGGTCGGCGCCCAGGCGCATCGTGCCGCCGAGGTTCGCCACTTCCTTCTGCTCGGGCAGCAGGTCGATCACGGGGTAGGGCGTCTCCGGGTCCATCTCCGTCGAGTTTGCGCCCTCGAGGCCGGCCACGTGCCGCGCGAACTCGCTGACGGCGACGTGCATGCCGAGGCAGATGCCCAGGTACGGGATCCGCTGCTCGCGCGCGACGCGCGCGGCGCAGATCTTGCCCTCCCAGCCGCGACCGCCGAATCCTCCGGGGATCAGGATCCCGTCGAGACCGCCGAGGCGCTCGAGCGCCTGAGCCGGGTCCTCGAGACCCTCGGAGTCGATCCATTCGACCTGGACCCTGCTGTCCTGCAGCGAGGCGGCGTGGCGCAGCGCCTCGGAGACGGAGAGATAGGCGTCCTCGAGCTGCACGTACTTGCCGACGAGCGCGATGCGGACGGTCCGCACGGCCCGTTCGGAGCGCTCGATCGGCTCCTTCCAGGCTGCCAGCTCGGGCGTGGGTGCTTCCGCGCCGAAGTGATCGAGGATGAAGTCGTCGACTCCCTGCTCGTGGAAGGTGAGCGGCACCTTGTAGATGTCGTCCACGTCGCAGGCGGAGATGATCGCCTCCGTCGGCAGGCTCGCGAACAGGGCGATCTTCTTGCGGATCTCCGTGGAGAGCTGGCCCTCGGAGCGGCACATGAGCATGTCGGGCGCGATCCCGATGCGGCGCAGCTCGTTGACCGAGTGCTGCGTGGGCTTGGTCTTCAGCTCGCCGGCATGTCCGATGTAGGGGACGAGCGTGAGGTGGATGAACATGCAGCGCCGGCGCCCCACGTCCACGGGAAACTGGCGGATGGCCTCGAGGAATGGCAACGACTCGATGTCGCCGACGGTCCCGCCGATCTCGGTGATCACGAAGTCGACGTCGCTCGACTCGGCGATCAGGGCGATGCGCTGCTTGATCTCGTCGGTGATGTGCGGCACCACCTGCACGGTGCCGCCGAGGTAGTCGCCGCGGCGCTCGCGGCGGATGACCGTGTCGTAGATCCCGCCGGCGGTGACGTTCGAGGCTCGGCTCGTGTTGGCGTCGGTGAAGCGCTCGTAGTGGCCGAGGTCGAGGTCGGTCTCCGCGCCGTCCTCCGTGACGAACACCTCGCCGTGCTGGTAGGGGGACATGGTCCCCGGGTCGACGTTGATGTAGGGATCGAACTTCTGCAGCCCGACGGTCAGGCCGCGCGAGACGAGCAGGCGCCCGATCGAGGACGCGGCGATGCCCTTCCCTAGTGAGGAGACCACGCCGCCGGTCACGAAGATGAACCGGGTCTTGCTTGGGGCCTGGGCGTGGCGGTCGGAGTAGTGCGAGGTCATGAGGGCCTGCCCCAAGAGTCTAGTTCGCGCAGGACGGGTGTCCGTTCGATCAGCGCAGATAGCGATCGAATCTCGCCGTACAGCGTGATCGCGGCCAGCAACACGAGCGCGACCAGCTGGCCGGTTCCCGAAAGGGTCAGCACGAGCCACAGGCCTGCGAGGGCGCCGAGCAGGTTCGCGCCGGTGTCGCCGAGCATCGCCCGCTCGCGCAGGTCGTAGGCGCCGGCGACGAGCGCCGGAGCGGCGAACAGGCCGAGAGCCCACAGCGGCCGCAGGTCCATCGAGCCGATCGTCAGGCCGGCCCCGAGCAGCACGAAGGCCTTGATCGAGCGTCCGGGACGCAGGTCGAGGAGGTTGAACACGTTCGTCGCCAGCACGAGCACGCCGGCGGCGAGCAGCCAGCGCCAGTTCGAGAGCGAGAGGTAGCTCATCGCGAAGAGCGCGAGGCCCAGCGAGCCGATGGCCTTCAGCGTCCCTGTCGACAGCTCGCCGCGCATTGCCGCGCCGCCGTGGCCGCGCCATCCGCGATGGGCGGGGCGAGCCGAGGAGCCCTCGCCGAGCGTGTCGTCGATCAGGCCCAGCGCGATCACGCCGAGGGCGTAGACGACGACGGGCAGCGCCTCCGGGTGAAAGACGTCTGTCGAGGCGAGCCTCTGCAGCAGCGTGAGCGGTATCAGGGCCGCGAGCGCAGCCGCGAGCGCCAGCAGGCCGAACGGGCGCGGCAGCTGGCGACCACGGTAGTTGGGCCTCGCCTGCCCGGCCGACTCGAGCGCTCGCAGGACGGCCGGCGCGATCAGCGCGGCGATCGCGAGCGCGAGCACGAACGGCAGGGCATGCATGGGCGAAAGCTATCTCGATGGGCGGACGCGCTCAGGGCTTCGTCGTCGTGCCGTCGCGGCTCGGCAGCAGCGAGTCGGCGGTCGACTTCGAGCCGAACGCGCCGTGGTGCCCGGCGAGGGCGTACACGAGCGCGGTCTGCCCTGCGAGGGCGTCGAGGTCGTCGACGCTCGAGATGTTCCGGCCCTTGTACCACGGGATCTGCGACGGTTCGGTGTCCTTGAGCTGGACTCCGACGGTGGTCGCGCCCGCCGCCGAGATGCCGTTGAGCAGGCCGGACTCGAAGGCGGCACCGGCTTCGGTCTGCGCGGGGGTCATGCCGCTCGGGTCGGCGCGCATCACGACGACCGCGTCGAGCCTGCGCAGCTGGCCGTCGAACGCGCTCAGCAGGCTGCCGCGCACGCGGCTGAGCAGCTCCCTGCCGACGAGGCGACCGCCGCTGACGAGCTGGCGGCCGGCGATTTCGCCGAAGCTCGCGACGAGTTCCGGTGATTCGCCGAGGGCCGCGAAGCGAGTCCCGGCGGCGTCGCGGCCGATCCCGGTGAGGTCGAGCGGCTCGCGCACCGCCACGACGGTGGCGAGGTCGCCGCCGGCCTGGGTCACGGCGGCGCGCACGAGCGCGTTGGCCGTGTCGGAGGAGCCGCCGAGAAACACGAGGCCGACGCTGCGACCACCCAGCAGTTCGTGGACGGCGAGCGGATACAGCCCGCCGGCGAGCGCTTCCTCTTCGGTGAGCGCTCCGCGCAGCTGCCCGGCCTGCCGGCGCGCGCCGCTGACTTCGGAGTTGAGGTCGTGGACGATGCCGCTCTTGGCGGAGGAGACGAGGTTGGTGTCGCCGATCGCCACGCCGATCAGCACGCCGAGCGCGAGCGCGAACAGGACCGCCGCCAGGGAGAGGGCGTGGTAGCGATAGTCGATCATCGGCGGGCTCGCGGCTTCTGGTCGGGCCCTACCCGAACAGCAACTGCACCTTCAGCCAGAGCAGTTCGACGACGTCTCGCAGGGCCGGCGTCATCCACACGACGGCGACGAGCGCGATCAGGCCGGCCACGATTACCACGAGCAGCGGCGTCGGGCCGGGGCGCGGACGGTAGAGGCGGCTCACGCCCTTGGCGTCGACGAGGATCTCGCCGATGCGCAGGCGGGTGAGGAAGGTCGAGGACATGCCTTTGCGGTTGCGGTCGAGGAACTCGACGAGGTTGAACTGCGAGCCGACGGAGACGATCAGTCGGGCGCCCTTCTCGGCGGCGATCAGCATCGCGACGTCCTGGCTGGTTCCCGGGGCGGGCACGAGCTTGAACTCCAGGTCGAGCTCCTCCAGGCGATGGCGGCCCGGGGCGCGCCCGTCGGGGTAGGAGTGGACGACGAGCTCGGCGCCGCATCGCAGCGCCCCCTCGCCGGCCGAGTCCATGTCGCCGACGATCATGTCGGGCGTGAGGCCCGCTTCCAGCAGCGACTCGGCGCCGCCGTCGACGGCCACGAGCAGGGGCCGCATGTCGCGGATGAACGGCCGCAGCACGCGGAGATCGTGCTGGTGGCCGACGCCGCGCACGACGACGAGCGTCGAGCGGTCGCGGAAGTCGGTCGCGAAGCGCGGCAGCTCGATCCTGCCCGCCAGCAGCTCGCGCTCCTCGCGCATGTGCTCGATGGTGTTGTGGGCGAAGCGCTCGAGCGCCTCGCCGATCTCCCGGCGCCTGGCGTGGGTGTCCGAGCGGACACGCCCGAGGTCGAGCACGACGCCGCCGGCGATCGCCTCTCCCTTGTGGAGCACCTGACCGCCGGCGGGGCCGCGGTCGACGACCAGGATCGGGTCTCCGTCGGAGAGGATCTCGAACAGGGAGTCGTCGGGGAGGTCGACGAGCAGGATCCCCGCTTCGACGAGCAGCTGCGGTCCGAGGTTCGGGTACGTGCCGCTGGATGAGGCGCTGCAGTTGAGCACTGCGGTGGCGCCGGCCGCGATCAGCTCCTCGGCGGAGACCCGGTCGATGTCGAGGTGATCGATGAGCGCGACGTCGCCGCGATGGAGGTGCTTGACGAGCAGCTTCGTCTTGCGCCCCGGCCGCACCGGCCCCGCCACGGTGCTCGCGGGCACGCCTCCGTACAGGGGCACGACGTTGCCCCGCAGTGGCTCATCGCCGCGAGGGGTCGGACTTGTCGGGGCCATCTGTACGCGAGAGTAACGCTCGTGGCGGCAACGCGCAGCATTTGACGGGCCCGTGGCGGCAACGCCCAGCGTTTGACGGCGATTCAGGCGGCGCGACGCAGCTCGCGCGCGTGCCGGCGCGCGACGCTGTCGTCGCTGTCGGCTCCCAGCATGCGAACGAGCTCGGAGACGACCTCGCCCTCGCCCAGCTCGAGCACGCTGGCGCGCGTCGGGTCGGCGGAGGTGTCCTTCACGATCGAGAAGTGGCGGTCGCCGAGCGAGGCGATTTGAGGGAGGTGGGTGATGCACAGCACCTGCCGCCCCTCGGCGAGCTCTCGCAGTCGCGCGCCGACGGCGCGAGCCGTCTGCCCGCCGATGCCCGCGTCGACCTCGTCGAAGACGAGCGTGGGCCCGGGCGCGGCCGCGCCCCCCCGCCCCACGCGGGGCTCGTGCAGGGCGCGCTCGGACGCGGTGACGAGAGCGAGCATCACGCGCGAGAGCTCTCCGCCGGAGGCGATCTCGCGCAGCGCAGCGGCGGGCACACCGGGATTCGGGGCGATCACGAACTCGACCGAGTCGGCACCCGCGGGGCCCGGCTCGCGCTCGGCCAGGACGACCTCGAAGGTGGCATCCGCCATGGCGAGCGAGGCGAGCTGCTCGCGTACCGCGAGCGCGAGACCGGGAGCGGCGGCCAGGCGGGCGCCACGCAGGAGGCTGACCTGCTCGTCCAGCTCGCCGCGGGCCTCGCGCAGCAGCTCCGTGGTGCGGGCGAGCGCGACCTCGGCCCCCGCGAGCTGCTCGCTGCGCTCACGGGCGATGGCCGCGAAGTCGAGCACCGACTGGATGCTGCCGCCGTGCTTGCGCTTCAGGCGCTCGATCGCGGCGAGGCGCTCTTCGAGCAGATCCAGCGACGCCGGCCCGCCCGCGTCGGCGCCCGCGCTCCATCCATCGAGCTCGTCCAGGTCGGAGCGACCGCTGTAGTCGCGCAGCTCGGCGGCGAGGTCCTGTGACTCGATTACGAGCGCATGCAGGCGCTCGGCGAGCGAGTCGAGCCGGGGGTCGAGGCCTGAAAGCGCCTGCAGGCGCGAGACGGCGCCGGCGAGCGTCTGCGCGGTGCCGGGCGAATCGTGCGAGTCCGGCGCGAGCGCGTCGGCGCCGGCGCCGGCGGCGGAGCAGAGGGCGTCGAGGCGGCGCAGGCGCTCGCGCAGCGCCAGCAGCTCCTCGTGCTCGCGCTCCTGAGGTGCGGCGGCGTCGATCTCCGCCAGCTCGTGCTCCAGCAGGTCGAGCTCCCGCTCGCGCGCGGCGGAGAGCTCGTGAAGCCGATCCATCTCCTCGCCGAGGCGCGTGGTCTCTGCGAAGGCCGCCGCACAGGCGCTCAGGCGGGCGGGCTGCTCCGCGCCGCAGACGCGGTCGAGGATCTCGAGCTGGGCCGCCGAGAGGGTCAGCTTGCGGTGCTCGTGCTGGCCGTAGAAGGCGAGCAGCCGCGAGCCGACGTCGCGCAGGTCGCCGACCGTCGCGGAGCGTCCGTTCAGGTAGGCGCGGGTGCGCCCGTCGGCGCCCACCCTGCGGGCGAGAACGACCTCGCGGGCATCAGCGGGCAGGCGCTCGCGCAGCTCCTCGCCGAGCGTGTCGCTCAGCGCGAAGACGCCCTCGACGTAAGCCTCGCCCGTTCCCGGGCGCACGATGCCCGGGCGTGCACGACCGCCGAGCAGCAGGTCCAGCGCGTGGGCGAGCACCGTCTTGCCGGCGCCCGTCTCGCCCGTGAGCACGTTCAGCCCGGCAACGAGGCGCAGCTGCGCGCTCTCGATGAGCAGGAGGTTCTCGACGCGCAGCTCTTCAAGCACGCCCGCAGGTCTAGCAGCGCATGCCGACGGATCGCGCGGCCCGGGAGATCCTTTGAATGGGGCCCCTGCAGGGCCGGATCGGTTCCCGCGCGAAGAAAAAACTCCTCGCCGCGCCGGTTAGGGGGCATAATCTGTGACGTGGTCCACGGACGGACACGGGGGCCTCGGCGTACACTCGTCCGACATAGGGCATGGCTGCCGGAGACCATCAACAGAGCGCTGGGCCGCACCCGGGGGGCGAGGCGGCGTGCCTGTCGTTCCCGGCCTTGCAGGAGCGACTCGACGAGGAGATCGACCGCGCCAGGCGCCATGACACGCAGCTGAGCTGCCTGCTGCTCAGGATCGACAGGCTCGAGGATCTATCGCAGGCAGGACAGCAGAGCGAGCACGGCGGCGAGCTGCCGGCGCAGACCCTGTCGTACGTCGGGGGAGCGCTGCGGAGGGAACTTCGCAGCTTCGACCGCATCGGCCGGCTCAGCGACAGCGAGCTCCTGATCGCCCTGCCGGGCGCCGATGGGCCGCGGGCCGAGGCCGTCGGCAGGCGCGTACTGGACCGGCTGCGGGCGATCAAGGTCGAAGCCGAAGGGACACGGCGGCCGCTCGGCTTCTCCGTGGGGCTCGCCGCCTGGCATGGCCGGCTCAGCGGCGAGGACCTGCTCGCACAGACGCGGGCCGCCCTGCGGGTGCGCAACGGAGAGGAGCCTTCGGCGGCGGCGGCTCAGGCGGCGGCCGGGCCACCGCCTGCTGTCAGACGGCCCTGACGTTCATAATCCAAGGCGGTGCTAGCGGGTTCTGAGCTGTGGCTGCTGCGACTGATGGCCGATCGCGGCCTGGCGCTGCTCGATGCGGACTCCCTGCTGATGGTGATCGACGAGCGCGGCGAGCTGCGGGTCGCGGCGAGCGCCGGCGCGGGCGTCCCTCGCCTGCGGATCACGCCGGTGCAGGGAAGCGCGCTCGGGGCGCTCTACCAGGCGGGCAAGCCGCTTGCGATCGATCGCCCGCGAGGCCAGGATGCGGCGTGGCTTCACGAATTGGGGCTCGAGGCGCGGGCGGCGCTGGTCGAGCCGTTCAGCATGGAGGGTCAGGGCGGCGGACTGGTGATCGCGCTGCGCACCGGCGGAGGCTTCCGAGACGCCGACCGCCAGGCCCTGAGCGCCTTCGCCGCGAGCGTCGCCCAGCGGCTCGCCG
>DATMQX010000112.1:0-34505 GCA_035567055.1 Solirubrobacteraceae bacterium | reverse complement strand
TCGCACGGCCGATCGTCGACCTGACCCTCCTGTACGCCGCGGTGATCGCGGCCATGGGCGGTCTCTCGCGGGCGATCAACCCGCCCCCGCTCCGTGCCCCGCTGCTCCTGCTGCCGGTGATCGTCACGCTGCTGTTCTACCTGCGCGGCCTCTACCGCACCCGCCTGCGCGCACTCGTCCTCGACGGCGTCGTGCCCGTCGTCGCGGCGGTCTCGGTGGCGACGATGGCAGTGTCGATGTTCGGGCTCTACGTCAACGGCCACCCGCCGCCGCAGTGGCAGGGAATCCGCGCGTGGCTGTTCGCGCTCGTCGCCGTCTGCCTGGGGCGCGTCGTGCTCGCGCTCGCGCAGCGCTGGGCGCGTGCCAGCCGTCTCGTCGGTAAGCCGGTGTTGATCCTGGGCGCTGGAATGGTCGGCGCGCAGGTCGCGCGCCGGCTTGAGAACCACCCCGAGTACGGACTCACGCCGGTCGGCTTCCTCGACGAGGATCCACCGTCCGTCGCCGAGGTCGGCGGACGCCCGCTGCCCGTGCTCGGCAGCGTCGAGGATCTGGACGAGACCGTCGAGAGGACAGGCGTGAAGAGCCTGATCGTCGCCTTCTCCTCGGCGACCGACGCGCGCGTCAGCCGCCTGATCCAGCACTGCCAGGAGCTCGGCGTCGAGGTGTCGGTCGTGCCGCGGATGTTCGACACGATCAACGACCGCGTGAGATACGACACGGTCGGCGGCCTGCCTCTGATGAGCTTCAGCGCCGTCGACCCGAAGGGCGTCCAGTTCGCCGCCAAGCACGCGATCGACCGCGTCCTGGCGCTGGCGCTGCTGGTCGTCATCTCGCCGGTGATCCTGTGGGTCGCGCTCGCGGTGCGCCTGACCTCGCCGGGGCCGGTCCTCTTCAGGCAGCGCCGCGTGGGGCGGGACGGAACGGTCTTCGACCTCTACAAGTTCCGCTCAATGCGCCTGGACCCGACCCAGACGCCCCCGAGCGATGAAGACGTCAGCGCGCTTGATTTTCTGCTGAACGGCGACACCGCCCCCGGCGGGGTCGAGGGCCACGACCGGCGCACGCGGGTCGGTCGGATGTTGCGTCGCTTCTCGCTCGACGAGCTGCCTCAGCTGTTCAACGTGATCAGGGGCGAGATGAGTCTGGTCGGCCCGCGCCCGGAGCGACCCGAGTTCGTGGAGCTGTTCAGGCAGGACATCGCCCGCTACGGCGATCGCCACCGGGTCAAGTCGGGCATAACGGGCTGGGCCCAGGTGCACGGACTTCGCGGTCAGACCTCACTCGCCGAACGGGTGGAGTGGGACAACTACTACATCGCCCACTGGTCGATCGGCCTGGACCTAAAGATCCTGGCGCTCACGCTGGTGGCGATGTTCCGCGACGCAGAGTGATCAGATCGTCGCCTGCGCGCCCCGCGCGGATCCCGCCCACCACTGGAACACGCGCACGCGCAGGCCGCTCGTGCCGAGAACCGACGGCAGGGCCAGCGAGTAGCGGTTGAAGCGGTCGAGCGTGAACAGCGCCCGGTAGCGCAGGAGACTGCCTTGAAAGACTTCCAGCTGCATGATGTCGCCCACCGGCCCCGAGCCGCTGGCGATGGTCCGGCCGCCCGCGGCCCGCAGCGACAGCGCGACCGCACTCGGGTTCGCGAGAGGTGACACCAGGGCGCCCGACAGGGCGTCAAACGAAGGCTTGCGCGCGCCGCGACTGGTGAGCACGCCGAACCGTTCGGCGCGGTTGTCCTGCAGGTCGTAGACGACCTCGGCCGCCACATACGGCACGTGGGCCAGCGAGCGCAGGACGTCTCTGAGGTTGAGCGCCTGGATCGCAGGGGTGACGCATGCCTGTTCCTGCTCGATCCTGTGCCTGGGGTAGCAGCTGCTCCAGCCGAACTCGTCGAGCCACAACGGGGTGTTGTCGCCGCTGCGGACCTGCACTTCATGGATCTGGCGAACCGCTGCGAGCACCAGCGTGTAGTAGTGCACGGCGAGCCCGTCGTAGTAGCCCTTGATGCCCGCGGCGTAGAGCGCCCGCAGGAAGACGCCGTTGGACCCCACGAGCGATCCTGCGAGGACGGGTACCTGTGGGTTCGCCTGCTTGATCGCACGGTAGGCGGCCTTCAGGATGGTCGCGTAGCGCGCCACCTTGTGCGGGCCGGCGAAGTACAGCTGGTTGATCTGGTCCGGCTCGTTCCACACTTCGATCGCCGCCAGCCGCGTGCCGTAACGCTGGGCCAGGAGGGCGACGAAGCTCGCGTAGTCGGCCGCATGGCGCGGCGGCCATGCGTTGGCGCGGCCGGTGCGGCGGGGGTTGCACCTGTGAAGCAGCGGGGCCGGCGCCGAGGAGGCCCAGCACGGAGTGCTGTCGACGAGCACGATCACGCGGATTCCAGCCGCCGACGCCGCGGCCAGGAGCCGGTCCATGCCGGCCAGCGCCACCGCGTCGAGCCTCACGTCGGAAGGCTCGAACGTGGACCAGGCCGCCTCGACCCGCACGAGCTTCGCGTGCAGCTTGATCGCGGCCGCGATCTCCGCCTGCGCGTGCTGTCCGTCCGCGACGTTTCCGAGGCTCGCGATGTTGATGCCGCCGAGCGGGAGCGCGGACGATGCGTGCCCCACCGCTGGCGCCCGCGCGTAAGCGGCGGTCGCGGCGGTCGCGAAGCCGCACGTAAGCGAAAGCCCGACCGCGAGCAGTGCGATCGATCGGGCAAGGCATCCTGCCGGTCCCCTCAGGCATCCAGCCATCCGCGCAGCATAGACGGCCGTTCGCCGCCCTGCGCCAGCGGCCCGCGGGGCCGCGCGTGAGGGCGAATCGCATCGACCGCGGCCCCGAGGGCGCCCACGGCCTGTCGAAATCGCTGAGAGTACGCTGTTGTCAGTCATGTCGCCGACCTGGATCTGGATGCAGATCGCAATCATCGTGTTCGTCCTGGTCGGAATGGTCGTGGCCATCACGAAGCTCGCTTGAGCAGCTAGCGGCCGCCGCGCCACCAGCGCCCGCGCGCACTGCCGGCGGCCGGGGCGACTGCCGCCGGCCTGGGCGGGATCTCCGCGCCTTCGAGGATCGCGCTCGGCACTTGGCGTGTCAGCCAATCCGCGAGCGGCGCGAGGCCGGCACGCTCGAGCTCCGTCGCAATCCCGGGAGCACGATTTCCGTCGTCGTGCGCGTCGGAGGCGACGTTGTGAACCATGTCCGCCCGAACGAGGTCGAGCGCGAAGCGGCGGACGTGGCGCCCGAATGCCCCGACGAGCGAGCCGGCGGTGATCGACGTCAGCGCTCCGGCGTCGACCAGCGTTTCCAGAAGCTCCGGCTCGCGGTGGAAGACGGGACAGCGCTCCGGGTGCGCGAGGACGATGCGGTGTCCGCGTCGCTGCAGGTCGAGCAGGATCGGCCCCAGGCGCGTGAAAGATCTCGTGAACGGTGGCTCCATCAGCAGGTAGGGGCCGCCGCCGAGACCAAGGCTGAGGAGCTCAGAACGGTCGAGCTCTCCGACGTTCGCGATCGCGATCTCCGCGCCGGGGCGCACTTCGATCAACACCCCCTCGGCCTCCAGGCGGGCGTTCAGCTCGCCGACCAGCCGCCCGATCGTCGGAGCGTCGTTCCGATAACGGAGGCTCACGTGGGGAGTCGCGACCATGACACGCGTGCCGCCGCGGGCCGCCGCACGCGCGATCGCCACCGCCTCCTCGACCGTCGCGGGGCCGTCGTCGATGCCCGGGAGCACGTGACAATGCAGGTCGATCACAGCGCCGAACCATAGGCGAGCACCCAGCCGTCGGCGCAGGCAGGAGGATATGATCCGCTCGGGCTGGCCGCAGTGGCCCACCCACGCTCAGGCCACGCAAAGTCGGCAAGGGAGGATCATGTTCAAATCGATCGTGGTGGGCACCGACGGCTCCGATACAGCCGCCCAAGCGGTGCGACAGGCCGTCGACCTGGCCCGCGCGGTGGGCGCGAAGATCGAGCTGGTGAGCGCGTATGAGCCGGTGCCCGCCCAGCGGCTGGCCCAGGAACGGCGCCAGGCGCCGGAGGATCTGCAGTGGGCGATCAATCCCCGCGAGGATGTGGACGTGACCCTCGAGCAGGCAGCCGCCGTGGCAAGCGAGGCGGGCGTCACCGCCGAGACCTATGCCCGCCAGGGCGATCCCGCCGATGCGATCCTCGACGTCGCCGAGGAGCGGGAGGCGGACCTGATCGTCGTCGGCAACAAGGGAATGACGGGCGCCAAGCGCTTCCTGCTGGGCTCGGTGCCGAACAAGGTCTCTCATCACGCACCGTGCTCGGTGCTCATAATCCGCACGACATGAGCCAGTCCCCCGCGCCGCCCGGATGAGGTGTCCCGGATCGTCCTAGGCAGCACCAGGCTGGCTCGCCACCTGCGCCTCGCAGGCGACCCGCGCACGTGGATGGCGATTGCGGGCAACGCGCGCTGGCGCCGTGAGGGCCGCTGCCCGAGTCCGAGGACGTGGCGGACGGAGCACCCGGCGACGGTCGTGTCCTGGCCCGTGCGCTACGAGCACCCGATCGCGGCCTTCTTCGTGCAGGCCATCAGGGACGGGTTCGAGGCGGTCGCCTCGGTGGAGACCGCAGAGATTCCCCAGGCCTACCCGGGAATCGTGACGATCGAGGTCGATGGCGGGGGCGGACCCCGGCGGGTCGCGCTCGACTACTACGACTTCACCCACGTCAACGCCGAGTGCGCGGCAGAGGTCGACACGTACTTCAAGTTCCAGTACCAGCGTGGCGGCTACCCCGAGTTCGCGAATGTCAGCCCCGGGGGCTACATAACCGACAAACCCTTCCTGTATGCGAATTGGTGCCGTCTGCGGGCTCTTCGGCGCCGGGCACGCCCGAGCTCCGAGGTCTTCGGCCGCTACGGTCTGAGGTTCAGCGGCGCCGTGCGGGAAACGGCGATCGAGCGGCTGCGCAGCGACGGGCGCTTCGAGTATTCAGGCGGCACGCGCCGCACCCACCACACCCGCTACCTGCGCGAAATGGCGAGCGCCGGGGTCTGCGTCGATCTTCCCGGCCAGGGGCCGTTCTGCTGCCGGCTCGTGGAGGGCCTTGCGATGGGCTGCTTCATCATCGCCGCCAGGCATGCGGCCGAGATGCCGGTGAAGCTCCGCGACGGCGTCGAGATCGTCTACTGCGAGGAGGACCTCAGCGACCTCGCCGACCTGTGCGCCGAATACGCCGACGACGAGAGCAGGCGCCGGCCGATCGAAGCTGCGGCAGCCTCCTACTTCGACGAACATCTTCACCCGGTGCGCATGGCAGAGCGATATCTGCGCGTCGTTCGCGACGGCCCCGCGGCGCATGGTCCGGCCGGTAGCGAGCCCGGGCAGCGTGCCGGCTCGACCCTCAGCGCGCCGTGAAGCGCCTGGCGAGGCCGGTGGCTCCGCCAGCCAGTTCCCGCGTGGTCTCCGGCGCGAGGACTGACAGCAGGCCGAGATACACGATCGCCCCGAGCACGGCCTCGGCCGCAACGAGCGCCAGGCCGAGCACCGTCCCGTGCTGGTCGGCCTTGACGACGAAGTGCTCGAGCAGGAAGAGCCCGCCGCCCATCGCGACGGAGGCGAAGGCCGCGGGCCAGATCTCACGCTGCATCTGGGTGAGTGACATGTCAAGCGCCTTGCCCATTCCCCGGATCGCATAGGCCGCGACGCCGATCGCGCTCACCGACATCCCGATCGTCACGCCGACCAGGCCGAACGGCACCAGTGCTCCCACGCAGATCGTGGTCAGGGCGAGCGAGAGACCGTGCATGCGCGGGAGCATGTCCGGGCGGCCATAGGCCTTCCACGCCTCGCTGGCGAGCGAGTCCAATGACAGGGCGGCGCAGTAGCCGGCCAGCGCCATCGCGCCGTAGCCGGCTTCACGCCAGGTCTCACCGAACAGGAGGACCACCGCAGGCGTCGCGAGGGGGACGAGCAGAAGGCCGACGGGGAAGCTCGTCGCGGATACCCAGCGCAGCGCACGGAGCACAGCCGCCTGGAACCTCTCCTTGTCCGTAGCGATGCGCGAGAAGGCGGGCAGGAGCACGTATCCACCGACGTTCACCAGCGCCCTCAGCGGCTGCGTCGCGACGCGAAACGAGTATGTGAACTGGCCGAGCGCTCCCGTCCCTGAGAAGCGTCCGAGGGCGATGACGGGGATTTCCATGGTCACTCGCCGGATGAACTCGGCGCCCACGACCGAGCGGCCATAGCGCGCCAGCTCCCTCCACATCGCAAACGAAGCGCGAGCGGGGTGGGGGCGCCAGCCGGCCAGCGCCCACGCGGCCACGACGTTCACGAGCGCCGCCGCATAGGTGCCGATCACGAGCGACCAGACGCCGAGGCCGTAGGCGCCTGCCGTGACGGCTCCGGCCGCGAAGGCGATCACGCTCAGCGGGTCGATGATGACGCGACGGAAGAACGAGAAGCGACGCTGCAGATGTGCATCGGGGACGAGCGCGATCAGGCGCAGGAACATCGTGGCCGCCATCACGGCGGCCACGTCGCGGGCGGTGTGGCTGTGAAAGTAGAGGCCCACGAGGGGTGCGGTCGCGACCCCCAGCAACGTGAGCAGGATCCCGCCCGCGGCCGTCGCGAGAAGCGCCGAGTTGAACGCCTCGTCGAGCCGGTCCCTGCGGTGGATCAGCGCCGCCAGCATGCCGGACTCGCCGACGATCGTTCCCACTCCGGCGACCGTAGAGGCGGCGGCGAAGATCCCGAACGCCGTCGGGGTCACGAGCTTGGCAAGCGCGAGATACGTCGCAAACGTGAGCACCTGGCTGGCTCCGTAGCCCGCCCCCGCGAAGCCAACGCCGCGCAGCACCACCCCGGCCAGCCCAGGTGGTTGGCGATCGGTGGGTTCGACGTGCTCGCTCAGCGGGACCACCCGTCGATCGTGGAGGGAGAGGCGCTCGATGCCGCGGCGACCCGGTGGCTAGTAGGTCGCAAGCCAGTCACGCAGCGCCACGTCGTCCGCGAGCGGCGCTGCGGCCTCGCCTGGTGCCTTGCGGCGCATACGAAAGTGCCGTACGGCTGCCCGAAGTATCTGGATCCGGTGCGGGTTGCGCAACAGCAGGCGCGTGACGGCGGCGACGAGCTGGCGCGGGCTGCGTTTGTGCAGCGCGTCGATCGAGACCTCACACAGCTGGACCCCGCGTCGGCGGGGCAGGCAGTCGCTGAGGCGCTCGTCCATCTCGCCGACCACCTCGATCAGCCGTTCATCGGCGGGAGACATCGCCGGTGTCCAGCGGTTTCCGCCGTGGCGGCGATGGACGCACACGATCTCGGCCACGTACGCGGGCTCCCCGCGACGCGCCAGCGACAGCCAGAACGCGTGATCCTCGGCAAACACCATCCGCGTGTCGAAGCCGCCGAGGGCGAGCGCGACGTCGCGGTCCACGAGTGCTCCCCCCGAGGGCACCGAGTTGCGGACGAACAGGCTGCAGAGGAAGTCCTGGCGCTCGCCGGGGGCGGGCCTGATCACGCCCTCCGCGCTCCAGCCGCCGGCGCCGCGCCGGGCGACCAGCGCGTGGCCGAACGCGAATGGCGCCCCTGGCCGGGCGCGAAGCGCCGCGTGGAGGCGCTCCAGGGCGCGCGGGTGCAGCAGGTCGTCGGAGTCGATGAACGACACGGTGTCGAACGAGGCGGCCGACAGGCCCGCGTTACGGGCCGCCGAGGGACCCCAGTCGCTCCCGGTGTTGCGAATGTGGCGCGCGCCCGCGGCGCGGACCACCGCCTCGGTGTCGTCCGTCGAGCCGTCGTCGGCGACGATCACCTCGCTCGGGGACAGCGTCTGCTCGCCCACGCTGCGCAGCGTCTGCTCGAGCAGCCGGGCGCGATCCTTGGTGGGGATCACGACCGAGACGCCCTGACTGGAGCTTTGGGTGGGGAGTCTCGGCATCGGCGAGCTAGCTGTTGCGGATAGGCCTGGCTCGGGTGTCCGGCTACCGCGCGCCTTGCGGCCACTATATCCGCCGCCCCGGATCACCTTTGAGGGCCGCAAACG
This sequence comes from Solirubrobacteraceae bacterium, assembly GCA_035567055.1. GTDB lineage: Bacteria > Actinomycetota > Thermoleophilia > Solirubrobacterales > Solirubrobacteraceae > Palsa-744. The sequence continues at coordinate 26,504 of DATMQX010000112.1, read as the reverse complement.
GAGCACGCAAGGGGACATAACGCGGGCAGGAACGCCGGCAGAACGGGCCTGCGGCCTGGACGCGCACCCCGGCGCACGTACACGCGTCCAACGAATCTTGCAGGACTGTCGCGCGCGGCGGTCGCCTCCGATGGAGGGAGTGTCGCCGGACGGGTGGAGGCCCGGGCGCAAAGGCATGGAGGCCGCGAGTGCCGGCGAGTGAACTCGATCGGGCGTCGCCCGGCACTGGAACGAAAGGCCAGCGGACATGCGATCATCGACGCGCTCTGTGCTTGTGATGCTCTCGTGCGTGTGGGTCCTGGTCTCCCCCTGCGTGGGCTCTGCCGAAACGGTCAGCCACTATGACTCGGCGACGACCACGCCGGCCGCGTTCGCAAACCCGGTCCTCTCGGCGCAGCGGAACTCCTACATCGATCTGCAGGCGTGGGAAGGCGCGAAGGCCGCCGAACTGAAGGCGGCGAACCCCAGCCTGAAGGTGCTCGTCTACCAGAACCTGGGCGCGATGACCCAGGGCGTCGGCCCGAACGGCCTCAGCTCAAGTGGCGTCAACTACGGCGAAGCGGACGTCGCGCACCCGGCGTGGTTCCTGAAGAGCTCGAGCGGCGAACGGCTCGCGTTCGAAGACTACAAATGGCTGTGGGCGGCCGACGTCGGCAACCCCGAATACCAGCATCAGTGGGCGGCTAACGTGATCCGTCTGCTCAACAGCGGCCCGTGGGACGGCGTGATGATGGACGACACGAACACGACCAACCGCTATCACTTCAACCCCTCCTCGAAGGTCGCGCAGTACCCGACCGACGCCGCCTACCAGGTGGCCGTGCGCTCGATGCTGGAATACGTCGGACCCGCGATTCAGGCGGCCGGAAAGCTCGCGATCCCGAACATGGGTTCCTGGAGCGAATATCCGAGCGTCGTGAGGGAATGGCTCCCGTTCGTCAGCGGTGGCATGGATGAGATGTTCGTCAAGTGGTCGAGGTCGGCCAGTCAGGGCTACCGGGGCAGCCACGAATGGGAAGCGCAGGTCGGCGAGATCGCCTCCACCGAGGCGATGGGCAAGCGCTTCATCGCGATCACACAGGCGGAACCCGGCGACACCCAGGGCGCGCGCTACGGCTGGGCCTCTACGCTGCTGGCCGGCAACGGCCGCACGGCGTTCCAGGCCTCGAACGGGCATCTCGGCGAAGAAACGTGGCTGAGCGAGTACGAAGCGGCGATCGGGACACCGACGGCGAGCGCGGTGGCCGCGGGCAACGGGGCGTGGCAGCGGTCCTTCACCAACGGGCTGGTGGCTGTCAACCCGACCAGCACGCCCGTGACGGTGACTTTCGGCGGCGCCTACTCCGGCGACGGGCTCACCGCCGCGACGGCGGCCACCTTGGCGCCGCACGGCGCTCTCGTGCTCACGCGTGCGGGCGCGAGCACAGCGGGCGCGGGAACCGTCGCGCGGGCGGCGGCGCTGGGCTCCGGCCTGATGCTGACGGCGTCGCGCTACCAGGCGGTGACGGGCTCCTCGTGGGCGAGGGCGTCACATCGACACCGCCGCGCGCGGTGGGCGATGCGCTGCTGGCGCGTGCGCGGTGCCTACCGCAGACAGTCCAGGGCCGTGCGCGTCGTGTGCGCAGTCCACAGGTCCGGCCGGGGCAGGACTCACGCGGTCCGCCTGCCCCTGGCGGCAAGCAGGCGCGCATAGAGCTCTGAGATCGTGCGCGCGTTGCGCTCGGCCGTGAAGCGCTCCTCGACGCGTCGCCTCGCCGCCTGCGAGCGCAGGGCGGTCTCGGCGCCGTCCGCGCGGGTCTGATCGATCGCGTTCGCGAGCGCGTGCGGGTCCCCGGGCGGGATCATCCTGGCGACGCGCTCGTCGACGATCTCCGGGATGCCGCCGACGGAGGTGGCGATGACCGGCACGCCGCTGGCCATCGCCTCGAGCAGCGCCAGCGGCGCGTTCTCGACGTATGAGCAGATCACGAACACGGCCAGTGTCTGAAGCGCCTCGCTCGCCGGAACGAAGCCGGGCCAGCTCATGCGCTCGCCGAGGCCCAGCTCCTCGGCGAGCTTTTTCAGCGGCTCCGCCTGCGAGCCCGACCCGTAGGCGACGAAGCGCCAGCTCGGATGGCGTTCGGCCAGCTGCGCGGCAGCTCGCACGAACACCTCCAGGCCCTTGACGGGCTCGAGCAGCGAGAGCGTCCCGACCAGCTCGCCCGCCGGCCGGGCCGACGCCGGCGGCTCGATTCCGTTGGGCACCACGACGATCTTCCGCCTGGGGTAGCCGACCCGCTCGATCAGCGCATCCGCGATGGCCTGCGAGGGGACGACGATCGCGTCACAGCGGGCGCTCAGGGCGGCGTCGAGGCCACGGTAGAGCAGCGTCGCCCGCAGGCCCGGCCGCTCTGGGCCGGCCGGCGGCGGAAGGTAGGGCTCCGGGAGCCCGTGAGTCGTGTAGACGCGAACTCCTCCCCTGGACGGTCGCGGGCCGATGCGCGTCCACAGGCCCGAGCGCCGGTCGTGGGCGTGGACGACGTCGGCGCCACGCGCCAGCCGCGACACGCGGGCCGCGCCGAGGACGTCGGCCTGATGGCGCAAGGGCGCCACCTCCGCGCGCACCCCGTCGCTCGCAAACCGGTCCGCGAGCTCACCGTTCGCGCAGGTGACGAGCACGGAGGCGCCCATGCGGGCAAGGCCGCGCGCGAGCAGCAGGGCCTGCTCGATCGGCCCGCCGCGGTCGATCGACGTGACGAGGACGATCCTCACGCAGGCGTCGCTGGGATCGCGCGTCCCAACTCGCGTGGCCCCTGGGACGGTTCGGGCCCGATGGATCGCCGCTCTGCCGAATTGCGCGCAAGCACGACGGCGAGTCCGCCGAGCAGCCAGAATGGCGAGGTCAGTTCCTCGCTGAGGAAGAACCCAGAGACGACGGCGATGATCAGCGACGCCTGCAGCGCCGTCGTGAGCCGTTGCAGGTCGCGATCGACGTCGAGCGCCGCTCGCTGCCCTACTTTCCGCAGCAGCAGCCAGGCGCCCCCCAGGTAGGCGAGGAACAGCAGCAGCGCCGGGATGCCCTCCTCGGCGAGGATCTGGAGGTAGGTGTTGTGCGTCACCGGGTGTTCGAGCGCGCCTCCGACGTTGTTGCTGAGAAGCGGCGTCGCCTCCGTCGGGAAGCGTCCGGGACCCACGCCGGTGAGCGGCCGTCGCTCGTCGAGCTTGATCGCGGCGCCCCAGAAGACTTCACGCGATTCGGTGTTGCTCTTCGCCACGTGACTCTTCTGATGCAGGGCGACGTCGATCAGCGGTTTCCAGAGGGTGAACGCGAGCGCCACCACCACCAGCGCGCTGACGACCCCGCCCGCGACCACCCACAGCGGGATGCGGCGGGTGACGATCCCCCAGACAACGAGCGCCGCGATCCCCACGAGCGCGCCACGGGAGAGCGTGGCGAGCATCGCCCCGGCGACGGCGAGGAACGAGATGCTCCACAGCAGCCGCCTGCGCCTGTCGGCTCCGATCAGGTAGCTGATTATCGGAAGCGCGCACGCGAGCAGGTAGGCGAAGTCGTTCGGGTCCTGCAGCGGCCCGGCGGCCCGGAAGTCCTTGCCGTGATGGCCGACGAACAGGACCAGCGCGTATACGGCGGCAGCCGTGACCGCCGTGGCGAACCAGCGCATCGCCCGGCGGATCTCCTGGCGCCCGTCCACGAGCTGGATGACCAGGAAGAAGAAGGTGACGAGGAGCATCCATCGGACCAGCGTCGTCGTGCTTTCCGACGGGTCGGGGGCGGTCACGAACGAGACTCCCACCCACACCAGCAGCGCCGCGACCACCCCGACCAGCCAGGGGAGCTCGATGCTCGCCCGACGGTCGCGGATCATGCGCAGCACATAGGCGAGCAGCACGAGCGCGCCGATGCCCTTGACGGTGGAGAATTCGGCGCTCGGATAGTGAAGCTTGTTCTCCCACGGCAGCGCGGCGATCATCGCGAGCAGTACCAGGTCGGCTCGGGTGGTGACGATCACGATGCCGACCGCTGCTGCGATCAACCCGACTGCGGCCAGCGGGACGCGCGCGGCTACGGCGCCCATCGCGAGCCCCAGCAGGGCCGCGACCGCGACGGCTCGCGTGTCCCGCTGCAGAATCGCAGCGCTCATGGCCTCACCCGTGGAGAATCGAGCCGGGCTGGGGGATGAACGACTGCCCGTAGCCGTAGCCGCCGAACGTCTCGTCGTCGCGTTCGGCGAAGTTCAGCACGAGCCCGAGCGGGTTTGCCTGGGCGAAGCGCAGCTTGTCCACGACGGAGGAGACCGTCGCCGTCCTGGTGCGGTCCACCGCGACGACCACCAGCACCCCGTCGACGTAGCGCGCGATCAGCGGCGCGTCGCTCACGGGCAGCACCGGTGGCGAGTCGATCAACACGATGCCGCCTTCCTCGCGCAGCTCGCGCAGCACGGCGCGAAGGCGGACGTGGAGGATGTCGGGCGCGTTGGCGGGGATCAGGCCGCTGGTCAGCACCGACACGTTCGTGAACGTCGTCGGCTGAGGCGAGAGCTCGCTGTCCGGCAGCAGCAGCGCGGTCGAGAGGCCGACCTTGTTGTCCAGCCCGAAGATCTCATGCTGGCGCGGATTGCGCAGGTCGGCGTCGACGATCGTGATCTTGATCCCGATCTGGCCGAGGGCGACGGCGAGGTTGGCCACGACGGTGGACTTGCCGTGGCCGGCTCCGGCGCTGGTTATCTGGATGGTGCTCGGCTGCTCGTCGGTCAGCAGCTCGACGTTCGCGCGCAGGGCGCGAAACGCCTCGCGCACGAATTCGTGACCGGGGGCGTTCCAGATCAGCTGGGCCTGTCCCTTGGCGAGCGTCCGCTCGCGTGGCAGCCGGCCGATCACGGGCAGGCCCGTCAGCTGCGTCAGCTCGACCGGGTCCTCGACGCTGTTGCGGAAGCGATCCAGCAGCAGCGCGTAGAGCACACCCGCGATCAGTCCCAGCAGTGCCGCCACGGAGATGATGAGTGGCGGCCGCGGCTGCAGAGGCGTGAACGATTCGATCGGCGGGTTGATGACGTTCGCAACGAGCAGGCCGTTGCCTTCAAGCGAGTGAACGAACGCCTGCGTGATCGCCCTGGCGGTCTGCTCGGCTCCGCGGGGGCTGGTGTCGGTGCCGCTGATCTGCAGGATCCCGCCGCTCGCTCCCGTCGAGGTGCTGACGCTGCCGCTGACCCTGTGACCGAGGATGCCGCCGGCGGCGAGGCGCGTCTGCCGGGACTTCGCCACTTCGGCGTATGTCGCGAGCAGAGCCGCGAGGTTTTCAGAGGGAAGGAAGTTCTGGCCCTTGGCGGGGTTCGGCGTGAACGCGATCGTCGCGGTCGACTGGTAGCGCTTCGGCTTGGAGTACGCGTAGGCAGCTGCCGCGACGACGCACAGTCCAAAGACGACAGCCACGACGAGGCGGCGCCTCCAGACGATGTCTACGAAGTCGCGGAACTGCATATCTCTATGTCGGCCGGCCGGCGGCGATGCCTTAGCTCAGCGACCCTCAGGACGGCGCCGGGTCGGCAGCCAGAGGCAGTCGGGGAGTGGATGTCGCGTCGCGGTGGGGGCATCCGTAGGGCTACCGGTCAATCCTTTAGGGCAACCTCATGATAGACCCCGACTAGGCGATCGATCATCGCCTCGCGCGTGAACAGACGCTGCACCCGCAGCTTGGCGGCGCTGCCCAGCGCGGCGCGTCGCTGCGGGTCGTCCAGCAGGCCGATCAGCGTCTGTCCGAGCGCGGGCACGCTACCGGCGGGGACGAGCAGCCCGCTCTCGCCATCTATCAGCGCCTCGCCGACGCCGCCGACGTCGCTCGCGACGATCGGAGCGCCCGCGGCCATCGCCTCGAGGATCGCGTAGGGGAAGGCCTCGGCAAGGGAGGGATGCACGAACACGTCCGCGCCTCGCAGGGCCGCGAGAGGGTCGGCGCTCCGGCCCAGGAAGTGGAACGACTCGGCCACGCCCGTCTCGCGTGCCCGCGCGAGCAGCGACTCGCGCTCGGGTCCCTCGCCCCAGATCGCGACCTGCAGCTGGCGGTGGTGGGCGAGCAGGGCAGGGGCTGCGTCGATCAGCGTCTCGATTCCCTTGCCCGGCCGCAGCTGGGTGAGCACGCAGATGACCGGACCTGAGCGACCCAGCTCGAGCATCCGCGGATCGCTCGGGCCCGGGTCGGGGACGTCGATGCCGTTGTGAACGACCCTGATGCGCCCGGAGAAGCCCACGGAGGCGCCCAGCCTGGCCTCGGCCTCGCACACACATACCACGCGGCTCGAGAGCGGTGCGAGCGCCCGCTCGATCTCGCGGTAGGCAAGCCGTTCACGCGAGCTCGAGAACCATCCGGCGAACGCATATCCGTGGGGCGTATAGACCACTGGTGTGCGGGGCCGGGACAGCCGTGCCATGCGCCCGACGGCCCCCGCCTTCGAGCTGTGCGTGTGGAGCACGTCGGGCTTCAGCTGCCACAGGATGCCGGTCAGACGCGCGAGGGCCGCGACGTCGGCTGCGGGCGACACCGCCCGGCCCAGGTCCAAGGAAACGTGGCTGACGCGCGGCGGCAGCTGCGACATCCCGTCGGGAGCCGACGGTCCGCACAGCACCACCTCGTGTCCGCGTCGCGAGAGGCACTCGGTGATGTCCTTGACGTGCCGGCCGACGCCGCCACCGGTCGGCTGGTAGAGCTGCATTATCCGGCTCATGCTGGTGAGTTACCCGCGCGTGCCGGCCTGGTCGCGCGCGTCGGCGCGGTCCGATCCTCGGGCTGGGCGTGTTCAGCGCCACCTATCATCCCGGCGGCATGGCTCGCACTGACGGTCACGATGATCGAATCGGCGTTCTGACGCTCGGCCTTTACGTGGGGACCTGCTACGGCGGGGCCGAGCGCGTCGCGTTCGAGTTCACAAAGCGCCTGGACCCGGAGCGCTTCAGGCGATACCTGTGCGTCGTGCACGCGCCTCCACCCGACCGCCGCGCCGTCAGCGAAGCCGATCTTCACGAACTCGAAGAGCTCGGAGTCGATGTGCTGAGGCTCGAATGTGAGTCTTTCCTGTCGAACGTGGCGTGGGCGCGGCTGTACAAGCTACTGCGACGCGAGTCGATCGGCGTGATTCACGCTCACATGCCGCGCGCGAGCGTGCCTGGGACCGTGATCGGACGTCTCGCACGCACGCCCGTGATCGTGAGCCACGAGCACACGTGGTCGTTCGAGGGAATGCCGGTCCGCAGGTTCCTCGACCGAAACGTCGTCGCCCGCGGCAGCGATGTGGTGCTGGCGGTCTCGGAGCGCGACCGCCAGCAGATGATCGAGGTGGAGCGAATCCCGCCGGAGCGCATCAGGGTCCTTCCCAACGGCATACCCACCCCTTCTGAGAACGGGGTCTCCGTGAGGAGCGAGCTCGGCGTGCCCCCGGAGGTCGGGCTGATAGGCGCGGTGGGCAGGCTCTATCCACAGAAGGGCTACGACGATCTGATCCGCGCGATCGCGCTGCTGAAGGAGCGCTACGCCCGGCCGTTTCGCTGCCTGATCCTGGGGCACGGACCGGAGGAAGCCAGGCTGAACGCGTTGATCGACGAGCTCGGCGTCGCCGGCGAGGTCCAGCTCGCCGGACGCCGCGAGGACATCGCGGACGTAGTCCGCGCTCTCGACATCGCGGTTCTCTCCTCGAAATACGAGGGCATGCCGCTCGCGATACTCGAGTACATGGCGGGCGGCGCTGCGATCGTCGCCACGGCCGTCGGCGGGGTGCCCGAGCTGATCGAGGACGGCGTGCACGGCCTGCTCGTGAGGCCCGAGCACCCGGGTGAGCTCGCCGCGGCGATGCAGCGGCTGCTGGAGGATCGCGATCTCGCCGCACGGCTCGGTCAGGCCGCGCACGAGCGTCAGCGCGCCAACTACGACCTGGACGTCGTCGTGCGCCAGCTTGAAGACCTCTATGTCGAGCTGTACGGCGGCTCAACCGCGGGCGCGACGCGCACACACGCCTCGGTCGGCTCGCCGTCGAAGGGCTGAATCAGCCGGGAGGCTCGCCGCTTGGGCGGCGAGAGCGAAGCAACTCGCGCAACCGCTTGCTGGCGGCTCGGGCCAGACGCGCCGGTGGGCTCCGCAGCAACGGCTCATAGCGATCGGTGAGCTTGAGCAGCACGACCGGAAGCGGGTCGATGGCGCCGATCATCGCGCGCGTGATCTCGTATGGCTCCCAGCTGCCCGACCCGGTCGTGACGGCTGCGATCACGGCGGCGTCCCGCGCCGCGGCGAGCGCCGCCGGGCCGTACCGCCCGAACGGGTAGGCGAAGGTCTCCACGCGCACGCCGGCGATGCGCTCGAGCGCCTTGCGGCTGTCTTCGATCTCTCTCAGACAGGCGTCATAGTCGCTGGTCGAGAGATCGGGGTGGGTCATCGTGTGCGCGCCGAGCTCCCAGCCCGCGCGCGCCAGCTCGCGTAGTTCGGGCTCGTCCATCATCGCCCCGTCTCCAGCCGGGCCGACCCATGGGCTCACACCCCCGATGAACCCGATCGTGACATACACGGTCGCCGGGATTCCATACTCGCTGAGGATCGGCAGCGCGGTCGTGTGGTTGTTGCGCATGCCGTCGTCGAAGGTGATGGCGGCCATTCCCGGCTCGGGGACTCCGCCGCCGGCACGGTGTGCCAGCTCCGCGAGCGTGACGAACCGGAAGCCCGCGCCGAGCAGCAGCTCCAGGTGCCCCCGAAAACGCGACGGCGAGACCTGAAGCAGGCTGAGGTCGTCGCGCAGCCTCGACTTCGCAACGCCGTGATAGCCGAGCACGACCGAGCGCTGCCGGCAGATGCGCTCGAGCGCCCTCGCCGCGGGGCGCATGCCTGCGGCGGTCCTGTACCGCGCGCCCACGCTCACGAGCCTGGCCTGCGGGACAGCTCGCGGTCGAGCGCTCGATCCAGCGCCTCGTGGGCACGCTCCTGCGAGTAGTGCGGACGCAGCGTGTGATCGCGGCCGGGGATCAGCTCGAGCTTCATGTTGGGCCAGCGCTCGTTGCGAGGCAGACGGCCCTGACGCTCGAGCTCATCGTGGAGCGGCTCATTCTCCGAGAAGACGAACAGCAGGCGCTTGTCGGCGTCGCGCAGGAGATCGAGCACCGGGTCGAGCTGGTCGCGGGCCCCGAGCGCTTGAACCCGTGCGACGGTCCGCCTGATCAGCGCTCGCGGCATCCGCCAGGATCTCGGTTGGAAGAATCCGGGTTGCAGGTAGCGGACCGCCTCCTGCGAGCCGTCGGAGAACAACGCGCGCGGATTGACCATCAAGGCCGCGACCACGCGCTCGTCGCGAAGAGCCGCGTGGAACGACCAGTAGGCCCCCGAGCCGAGCCCGACCGCGACGAAGCGGTGCGCGACGCCGTGCGCTTCCATCACGTCGATGGCGGTCTGCACCTGATCGACGAGATGCGGGGTGTAGAGCTCCGCCGCGTCCGCGAAGCGGCGGTCGTCGCCGTCGGAGTCGCCGAGCCCCTCGAGGTCCAGTCGCAGCGAGGCGACGCCGCGGGCAGCCCAGCGGCGCGCCAGCTCGACCCACATGCGGTTCGGACCGATGCGGCGCATCGCGCCGGCGTTGAGCAGGACCGCTCCCACGTCGGTCGTCTCCTTCATCGCGGGCTCGGCGAGCACTGCGAACAGGCGTCCGAACGGCTGTTCGATCGCCAGCAAGCGCTCCCGGATCACGGCGTCGCCGACCGTCAGCTCGGTGGCGTCGCGTTCACGAGCGAGCCCCGTAGGAACCACCGAGGGCGCCACCTTGGGACCCAGGTGGGCGGCCGCTTCGTCGATCAGGCTGCTCGCACCGACCAACCCGGAGGGCCCGAGCACATCCCGGTCGCGGGGCCTCGAGAGCCACGACTTGACCGCGGCGAACACCTCCGTGGGCGGCTCTGCTTCCAGCGGCTCGGCCATCATCGCGTCGTAGCCGGTCCCCGGCGCGATGCTCACATCCCTGCCGGAGCGCTCGAGGTGCTCGAGCAGGCTTGCATCGACTGCGATCCCGTCGCGCTCCAGCAGTAGCACCCGCCGCAGGCGGTCGTCCGGGAAATCAAGCGTGGCCAGGTCAAGGCGCTCGAGCGCCCTGGCTGTTCCGGCGCTGAGCACGAACCCGCCGGCTCCAACATAGCCACGGGGTAACGGCTGCACTTTGAAGCTCTCGCCCTGTCCGAACTTGGACGACTCGGCCCGCCCGAACGCTCGCAGCTCGCGCACGAACGTCCGGCCCTTGGCGGGAACCGCCCAGAGCACAGCCTCGGCGATCGGGCCGCCGCGGGCGCCGGCGCGGCAGACCAGCAAGCCGCCCAGGCCGATTCCGATGGCCGCCACGCGACGACCACCTGTCGACGCCGCGAGCCAGGCGGCCGCCGATGCGATGGCCTCGGTCCAGGCGTCGAGCAGTCGGGCGTCACCCGGCGAGCCGCCACTGTCGCCGGCGCCCGGCAGGTCCAGCCGAAGCGTGGGATGACCGGCGGCGGCCAGGTCCTGCGCCCATGCCCGCCGACTTCGGTAGGAGCAGACGTCCTCCCAGCCGAAGGGCGGGCACATCAGCACGGACGTATCGTGCTGGGCACGCTCGTCCGGCATGTGAAGGAGGGCAAAAATGGGCTCGACGCCGCCCACGTCGAGATAGACGCCGCGTGCCGGCGGTGGAGAGGAGCTCACCCCGCGGTCGCCGGAGCCGCGGGCAGGCTGGTCCGTATCGGATGGCAGTCGAAGCGGGCGGGTCCCCGCAGGACCACCGCCGAGCTCACCACGCGTAGCCGGCTGCGAGGTGGTTGGGCGTCCTGCCGGAAGGTGCATCAACACCGAGATTAACGCCCGACGGCGAGCTTCGCCGCGACCGGGCCAGCTCAGGGCTGCCCGATCCTCGGGCCGCGCGCAGGGGCCCGACGTGTGCATTCTCTCAGACAGTCCCTACGCTCGATTGCAGCCGCTACGCTTCCCGCCATGACATCGAGGACCGAGGAGCATTCGCCGTCGAAGGCGGGGGTCGGGCCCTCGAATTCCGAGCCGCGCTACGCAACTTTTCCGCTGCGGTGAGCGGCGCGCGCCACAGGCCGCTGCTGCTCGCCGGAGCCCTCGCCGGCCTGCTCTGGCTGCTCGCCTCGCTGGGCTGCTCCTCGGGCTCCCACGCTCAGGCCACCACGGCCGCGGTCGGCAAGCCGTCGACGGCCGTCGCGGGAGGAGCCGCGGCCACCGTGCACCACTACGAGTACGTGTTTCCCGACGGATCGATCTACGTGTACGACATGGACGCCGGCCACCGGCTGGTGCAGCACGTGGAACTGCCGACGGCGAGGGGGATCAGAGGTGTCGCGGCGAGCCCGCGAACGCACACGCTCTACGTCAGCTACGGCGGGGACGGTGGCGGGAACGGGAACGGGTCGATGCTCGCGTATGACCTGCTCGCAGGGCGGGTGCTGTGGCAGCGCTCTTATCCCACGGGGATCGACAGCATGGCCATCAGCCCCGATGGCAGCCGTATCTACATGCCAACCGGCGAGCTCAGCTCTGGCGGGACGTGGCTCGTGCTCGACGGTCGTGACGGACACGTGATCACCACGATCCAGGGCGGGAACGGGCCGCACAACACGGTGATGAGCCTGAGCGGGCGGCACGTCTATCTCGGGGGGCGCGCCCACGAATACCTGGAGGTGGCCGACACCGGCACGAATCGCGTGTTCCGGAACATCGGCCCGCTTCGCAACACGGTCAGGCCATTCACGATCAACGGCCGTGAGACGCTCGCGTACACGACGGCCACCGGTTACATCGGATTCCAGGTGAGCAGCATCACCTCCGGCCGGGTGCTCTATACGGCGAACGTCCCCGGCTTCGGCTACAGCCCGTCCAAGTTCGGCTTGAGCGCCCCGAGCCACGGCATCTCGCTCGCGCCCAACGAGCGCCAGGTGTGGGTGATCGACGCTCCCAACAGCTACGTGCACGTCTTCGACGTCTCGCACGTACCAGCCGCCGCCCCGAAGCTGATCGCCAACATCGCGATGGCGCATCCGATGACCGGGGAAGAGGACCCGTGCAAGTACGACTGCGGGCGCGACGGCTGGCTCCAGCACAGCCGCAACGGTCGCTTCGTCTACGTCGGGGACTCGGGCGACGTGATCGACACGCGCACCCTGCGACCGGTGGCCTTCCTGCCGGCGTTGCGCCAGACGCGCAAGATGCTCGAGATCGACTGGCGCGGCGGCCTGCCGATCGCGACGACCTCGCGTTCCGGTGTGGGCTACGTGCGTTAGCCGCCGTCAGTGTGGCGAGTAGCTGGCGTACAGCGAGGTCTGCTCGGCGTCGGTGCTGAAGGCGCCGAACGGGTTCGTAGGACCTGAGGTGAAGCTGTTTTCGTTGAAGTCGCGCGAGCCGGTGACGCTGTCGAAGCGGAAGCCCGCCACATGACTGGCAGCGCCTGTGATGATGCCGATCCAGTAGTTGCCCGCGCCGAGAACGGGCGGCGAGGAGAACGTGAGGTCATACCAGCCGGCGGCGTTCGTGCTCTTGAACGTCAGTTGTGCGCTCGTCGCGAGCAGCGCCGCGGGGCTACCGCCGGAGTCCGCGTATATCAGGCCCTTGATCACCTGTTCTCCGGAGGTGCTGGTCGGCGCGAGGTAGATGCTGAGCTTGCTGACCGTCGCCGCGATCGGCAGGGCGTAGCGGTTGACCCGCTTGCGGTCGGCGAGGAAGCTGTCCACGGATGCGCCGACGCTCGTCTTGCCGAACGTATAGACACCCGGTTCCACGACCGCCGTGTGTTCGGAGGCGCCGGCAGTCGAGGCGCCCGCCAAGTTCGACGCGGTGACCGCCACGCGCAGCGTGGAGCTGGCGTCAGCCGGGTTGATCGCGTATGTCGTCGCGGTGGCGCCTTCGATGGCGGCGCAGTTCGCGCCGGTCGTGTCGCAGCGTTGCCATTGGTAGGCGTAGCTGGTTGGGGCTTCGGTCCATGTGCCACTGCTCGCGGTGAGCGTCTGCCCGGTCTTCGCAGTGCCGGTGATCGTCGGCGCCGCAGTGTTCCCGGGAACGATGCCCGGTTTGACTTCGGCTGTAGGGGCGGAGCTGGATGGGGTCGACGCGCCCGCCGAGTTCGATGCGGCGACCGCTGCCCGCAGGGTGAACCCGAGGTCCGCGGATTTGACCGGGTACGTCGGTTCGGTGGCGCTTTCGATGGGGGCGCAGTTGGCTCCGGTTTTATCGCAGCGCTGCCATTGGTAGGCGTAGCTGGTTGGGCTTTCGGTCCATGAGCCGCTGCTCGCGCTCAGCGTCTGACCGGTCTTGGCCGTCCCCGTGATCGTCGGCGCCGCAGTGTTCGCGGGTGCGAAGCCCGGTTTGACTTCGGCTGTCTGCGCGGAGCTTGCCGGAGCCGACGCGCCCGCAGGGTTCGATGCTGTCACGGCGACGCGCAGCGTGGAGCCGATGTCGGCCGATTTGACCGCATACGTCGATGCGGTGGCGCCTTCGATCGGCAGGCAGCTGGCCCCCGTCGTGTCGCAGCGCTGCCATTGGTAGGCGTAGCTGGTTGGGCTTTCGGTCCATGTGCCCGCGTTGGCTGTCAACGTCTGTCCCGTCTTGGCAGTCCCGGTGATCGTCGGCGTCGCAGTGTTCACCGCAACGTACGTCGGCGTGACTTCAGCGGTGGGGGCGGAGCTCGCCGGCGCGGAGGCGCCCGCCGGGTTGGACGCCGTGACGGCAACGCGCAGCGTAGACCCGACGTCCGCCGGGATGACCGTGTACGTCGATGCGTTGGCGCCTTCGATCCCGCCGCAGATCGTTCCGGTCGTGTCGCAGCGTTGCCATTGGTAGGCGTAGCTGGTTGGGCTTTCCGTCCATGAGCCGCTGCTCGCCGTGAGCGTCTGGCCGGTCTTGGGCGTCCCCGTTATCGTCGGCGGCGCGCTGTTCACGGGTACGGAGCCCAGCTGGACGGCGGCGGTGCTTTCAGAGCTGGCGGGGGATGAGCCGCCGGCGGAGTTCGATGCGGTCACGGCGACGCGCAGCGTGGACCCGAGGTCTTCGACCTTGATCGTGTAGGTCGCCGCCGTGGCGCCTTCGATGGCGGCGCAGTTCGCGCCGGCCGAGTCGCAGCGTTGCCACTGGTAGGTGTAGCTGGTGGGGGCTTCGGTCCATGTGCCGGTGCTCGCGGTGAGCGTCTGTCCGGTCTTCGCGGTGCCGCTGATCGTCGGCACCGCCGTGTTCGCCGGAGCGAAGCCCGGTTTGACTTCGGCTGTCGGTGCGGAGCTGGATGGAGTCGAAGCGCCCGCAGAGTTGGATGCCGTCACGGCGATGCGCAGCGTGGAGCCGAGGTCGGCGGATTTGACCGGGTATGTCGGTTCGGTGGCGCTTTCGATGGGGGCGCAGTTGGCTCCGGTTTTGTCACAGCGTTGCCACTGGTAGGCGTAGCCGGTCGGGCTTTCGGTCCATGAGCCGCTGCTCGCCGTGAGCGTCTGGCCGGTCTTCGCCGTGCCCGAGATCGCCGGCGCTGCTGTGTTCGTGGGTGCGAAGCCCGGTTTGACTTCGGCGGTCTGAGCGGAGCTCGCGGGCGTGGAGTGACCGGCTGAGTTGGATGCTGTGACGGCGACGCGAAGCGTGGAGCCGATGTCGGCCGATTTGACCGTGTACGTAGATGCGGTGGCGCCTTCGATCGGCAGGCAGTTGGCTCCCGTGGCGTCGCAGCGTTGCCACTGGTAGGCGTAGCTCGTCGGGCTTTCCGTCCACGAGCCCGTGGTCGAGCTCAGCGTCTGTCCGACCTTCGCGATTCCGGAGATCGTGGGCAGCGACGTGTTCGCAGGAGGCGCCGTCGGCGTATATGTCGCGTAGAGCGAGGCCTGCTCGCTGTCCGTGGAGAACGACCCGAAGGGGTTCGTGGGCCCGGATGTGTAGTTGTTCGAGTTCCAGTCGCGGCTGCTCGTGACTTTGTCGTAGCGGAAGCCGGTGACGCCGCCGGTGCCACCGCTGATCATGCCGATCCAGTAGTTGCCGGCGGCGAGCGCCGGCGGGGTCGCGAACGGAAGGTCATACCAGCCCGCGGCGTTGGTGCTCTTGAACGTCAGCTGGATGCTCGTCGCGAGCAGCGCGGCGGGGCTGCCGCCGGAGTCGGCGTAGATCAGGCCCTTGATGACCTGTTCTCCCGAGTTTTTCGTCGGCGCGAGGTAGATGCTGAGCTTGCTGACGATTCCGCCCACGGACAGCGCATAGCGGTTGACCCGCTTGCGGTTGGCCGCGAACTGGTCAGAGGAGGCTCCCACGTTCGTCTTCCCGAAAGTGGCGACGCTCTGCTGCACGACGGCCGTGTGTTCGGAGCTCGCGGGCGAGGATTTTCCCGCGGAGTTCGAGGCGGTGACCGCGACGCGCAGCGTGGAGCCGAGGTCCGCGGATTTGACCACGTACGTCGCCGTCGTGGCGCCTTCGATGGGCGCGCAGTTTGCCCCGGTGGAGTCGCAGCGCTGCCATTGGTAGGCGTAGCTGGTCGGGCTTTCGGTCCAGGCGCCGCTGGTCGCGCTCAGCGACTGTTCGGTGGTGGCGGTCCCGCTGATCGTCGGCACCGCCGTGTTGACGGGAGGCGAGGAGGAGGAGCCGGTGGGCGTGTACTGGGCATAGAGGGACGCCTGCTCTGAGTCCTTCGTGGGGGTCCCGAAGGGGTTGGTCGGCCCGCTCGCGAACGAGTTTTCGTTGTAGGCGCGGCTGTTGGCGACGGTGTCGTAGCGGTAGCCCATGCCTTTGGCGGTCGTGCTGGTGATGAAGCCGAGCCAGTAGCTGCCGGCGCTGAGTTTCACCGGGGTGGCAAGGGGGAGCGAGAACCAGCCCGACCCGTTGGTGCTGCCGCTGTAGGTGACTTCGGTGCCGGTCGCCAGGAGCGCCCCCGGCGAGCCTCCGGAGTCGGCGTAGATGACACCCTTGAGCGTCTGTGGGCTGGGCGAGTTGATGCCCGGCACGGCGTACACGCCCAATTTGCTGATCGAGCCCGCAACTGGCAGTGTCGCCGAATGCACGATCTTGAAGTTGGCGAACATTCCCGCGTCGGTCGAGGCCCCGACGCTGGTCTTGCCGAACGTCGAGTCGGGCGTGCACCCCGGGAGCGCCTTGCACACGTCGAGGCGGCCGCCCGTGATCACCTTTCCGGCGAGCGAGGGGAGCGGGTCGACGTTGCCCAGGATCCTCGCCTTCACTTCGGTCACCGTCAGCGAGGGCGAGGCGGAGAGGATCAGGGCGGCCGCGCCGGCGACCTGCGGGGAGGCCATCGACCCGCCGCTGAGGTACCCGTAGGTGCCGTTGCGAAGGGTGGAGTAGACGGCGGTTCCGGGGGCCCCGAGATCGACGGTATGTGGACCGTAGTTCGCCCAGCTCGGCAGCTGGTCGTTGTGGTCGGTCGCGGCCACGCAGATCTCGGTGGGCCGGTCATATCCGCAGGGGTAGCGGCGCACGGCGAGTTCGTCGTTGTTGTCGCCGGTGTTCCCCGCGGCCGTCACGAAGAGGATGTTGTTCGCTCCGAGCACGTCGATCTCTTCGGAGAGGGCCTGCGAGAATTCCGTGCCGAAGAACGTCGCCGAGTCGTTGACCACGCGGATGTTGACGCCCGCCTGCTTGGCCGCCACGAACCACTGCAGAGCGGAGATCAGTCCGCTCGTCGAGCCGCCTGCGCTCGAGTTGAGCCACTTGACCGGCAGGAGCGTCGTCTGCCAGTTCATCCCGGCGACCCCGGCGCCGTTGTTTCCGACGGCGCCCATGATCCCTGCCACATGCGTGCCATGACCTCCATAGGCCGTATCGTCATCCATCGGATCGCAGGTGCTCGTGAGCACGTTGTAGCCGTGGGTGCCGGCGGCGCAGCCACCGATCCCGCCCGGGTTGCTCCAGATGTTCGCGGCGAGATCGGGATGGTTGTAGTCGATGCCCGTATCGGCCTCTCCGATGACGATTGAGCGGCTGCCCGTGCTCACGCCCCATGCCGCCAGGGCGCGATCGTCGGCGCCCGGGGTGCCGGGGGCGGGTTCGCCGACTTTCTCGTCGGCACCCTGGTTGGGGATCGGCTGTCCCGTGTTGGAGGAACCCCACTGCAGCGGGAATGACGGGTCGTTCGGCGTGGCGCTCGCGTGCATCAGGTAGTCGGGCTCGGCATAGGCGACGTTGGGGTTGCGCCGCAGCCGCTGGACGACGGCGAGCACCCTCGAGCTGGGCACCCGCAGCTTCAGCGGGGTTATGAACGTCCTCGCGGAAGCCGTGCCTGGCTGATGCACCGAGCGGATCGCAGGCCCGAGGTAGCTGGCGCCCTGCCCGCCGACCGCGCGCTCGATCGCGTAGCGGCGTCGAGCGCCAACGCCCGTGCGAAAGCCGACCAGAACCACCCCGGGACGGAACGAGTCCGGCGCCGACGTCGACGATGCCCGCGTTGCGAGGCTTCCCGTGGGAGTGTTACCGGCGCTCGAGGCGCTCGGCGCCGGGCGCACCGGGCCGCCGTCGCGCGGGATCGTGGCGATCGCCACCGGCACGATCACGGCGAGGACGGCCGTCGCGGCGAGCAGAACCGGCCCGCGGCTGCGGCGTGGGCGCCATCTTCCTCGCTGCGGGTGAGCCGGACGATCCATCCCAGAGAGCCCCCTCCAATGGGGCGCCGGCGGTACGCTTCCATGCGGCCGCTGCGGCGTCTACATCCAGAGTGTAAAGGACTCCAGGCGGCTCAACGAGCGGTTCGGCGCCCGCGAAACAGGGCCGGCAGACGCCAGGGCTAGCAGCTACAGGCCGCGTTTGCGGCGCCACATGAGCCGGACTCGTTGCGTATGTGTCGACGGTGGCGCCGGTACGGAGGCGAAGACCGTCAGGTTGGCATAGAGGCGTCCCGAACCGGAGCTCACGATCCGGCGCCCGGTCGCGTTCAGCTTGACCGTGACCTGCACCGTGCCTCCGGGCCCGACCGAGAACGTGGCGGCCCCGATTGTGAGCGTCTTCGTCTTGAGGGTGGTGCGCGTTCCATGGCCCGTACTGGTTTTGATCCTGACCGTCAGCGCGAGCCTGCTCGCGCATGCGGTCGGCCCGCTGCAGTGCAGCCCGATCTTCAGCTTGCCGTGCTTGATCTTCAGGACCGTGCTCGTAAGCACGACGTGGCTCGGTTCGACAGGTGGAGGAGGTGGCGGTGGCGGCGGAGGAGGTGGTGGTGGTGGAGGAGGAGGTTCACAGCCCGGCAGGGCTTTGCAGACGTCGAGGCGGCCTCCTGTTCTCACCTTTCCGGTGAGGGAGGGCAGCGGGTCGACGTTGTTGAGGATGTCGGCCTTGAGTTCCTCTGCTGTCAGATTGGGTGCGACCGAGAGGATTAGCCCGGCTGCGCCCGACACCTGGGCTGCGGCCATTGAGCCTCCGCTGAGATAGCCGTACGGTTCGCTGCCCAAACCAGGGCCGGGTTCGCGCAATGTCGACAGGATGCTGACTCCCGGCGCCGCGAGGTCGACGGAGCTCAGCCCGTAATTGGCCCAGCTCGGAAGGTTGTCGTTGTTGTCGGTGGCGGTGACGCAGATCTCGGTTGGGAGCCCGAAGCTGCATGGCCGGTGGCGTGTTGGTTCGACGTCGTTGTTCTGTGTGCCGTTCCCGGCTGCCGTCACGAACAGAACGTTCTCTGCTCCAAGTTCTGCGATGGCGGCCGCGACTTCTTTTGCAACTTCTGGTGGTTCTTCTCCTTCGAACACGGCCGAGTCGTTCACTACTCGGATGTTCACGCCTTCGCCTCGGACTTTGATCAGCCACTTCAAAGCGGCCACCAGGTTGCCGGGCCCCGTGTTGGCCGATTCTCTCCACTTGACAGGCAGGATCGTGGTCTGCCAATTCATGCCGGCGACTCCGATGCCGTTTCCGCCTATCGCCCCGATGATCCCGGCGACGTGTGTGCCGTGGCCGCGGTAGCCGGTGTCTTTGTCCATCGGATTGCAGCCCAGCGGTTCCAGGACGTTATAACCGTGTGTCCAGGGCGCACAGCCACCGTAACCCGGTGCTGGGTTGGTCCAGATGTTCGCCGCCAGGTCGGGATGGTTGTATTCGACCCCTGTGTCAACCTCACCGATGACGATCGAGCGGCTGCCAGTCGTACTCCCCCAAGCCTTCAGTGCGCGGTCATCAGCTCCGGCAACGCCGGGAATCGGTGCCCCGAGAATCTCTTTCGATTCCTGCGTGGGTATCGCCTGTCCGCTGTTGCTGTCCCCCCACTGGAGTCCGAAGAATTGATCGTTGGGCGTAGCGCCAAGGGCCCCTGGCGCGTTCGTTGTCAGCGCGCAGGCGGACAGCGCCAAGCAGAGCCCGGCGCACGAGCGAAGTTTGCGCCACCAGCTTCGATACTCACGCATGAGGTTCACAGCCCACCCAGGAGACACAGCATTGAGAGGGGTCCTGATACCCGCGATGTCCCCAGGCAAAGCAAGTGTATTCGAGCGCGTTGGAGTTGGCGACGGTTGGCGGCGCGCTTGCAGCGGCGCTGTGGCGTCCCGGCCAACGAATGGCCTAGTTCCGGGGCGACCGCCCTTACAATCCCGGTGATGAGGCGCGCGCCATGGTAGGAGACGGTGACGCTTCGCCCACCGGCCGCTACCTCGAGGACATCGGCGTGCGTCCGACTCCACGGGCGACGTGTCCCTTCGACCCCGGTTACGATCCGGTGACCGTCGAGGCGCATCTGCAGCAGAGCGGCCATCTGATGGGCACGCTGAAGATCTCGATGGCCTGTTGGATGGTCGCCGATGAAGGGGCAACTCGCCGCAAGATCGACGCCGCGCGGCGCGCCGGAGTGCCCACCGTGGCCGGGGGAGGCCCGTTCGAGACGGCGGTCGCCCAGCGGGCGCTGGGAGCCTATCTCGACCTGTGCGCCGAGGTCGGACTGACCAGGATCGAGTGCGGGGAAGGCTTCACGGACATGTCGCTCGCTCCGGCGGACATCGTGCGCCAGGCAGAGCAGCGGGGGCTGGAGGTCGAGTTCGAGCTCGGCGAGAAGCATGCCGGGCGCTTCACCGACGATCAGACCGACGAGCTGATCGCGACGGGAAGGAGCTGGCTCGAGTCCGGGGCGGTGCGCCTCGTGGTCGAGGCGCGGGAGAGCGCTCAGGATGTCGGCCTGTTCACGGCTCCCGGGCAGTTCGATCCCGGCCAGGCGGATCGGATCGCCACTGCGTTCGGGCTCGAAACCGTGCTGTTCGAGGCTCCGAACAAGGCAAGCCAGTTCGCGTTGATAGACCACTTCGGCCCCGACGTTCAGTTGGGCAACGTGCGCCTCGAGGAGGTGCTGCGCGTGGAGATCTACCGACGCGGCCTGCATTCCGACGCGTTCGGCAACGAGAAGCTGCGACCTCGCGCTCCCGTCGAGGACCAGGCCTGAGCCTGTCTCCGCCTCGATGCCGACCGTCGCCATCGACTGCTTTCACGAGCACCTCGCCTCGCCGGGCGCCGACGAGGTGATCGTCGCCATCGATGTGATCCGCGCGACGACGACGGCGGTCACGGCCGCCGCGATCGGCAAGTCCCTGTATCCGGCCGGCTCGATCGAGGCGGCGGTCAGGCTCGCCGCGGACCTCGACCGGCCGATCCTCGCCGGTGAGCTGGGTGGCGTCCAGCCGTACGGATTCGACCTGCAGAACAGTCCAACTCAGATCTCGGCGTTGGACGAGTCCACGAGGCCCATCATCCTGCTGTCGACTTCCGGCACGCGCCTCATGGCCGAGGCCTCACAGGTGGCTGTGACCTATGTCGCCTGCCTTCGCAACGTGAGTGCGCTGGCGAGGCACCTGGCAGAGTGCCATTACGATGTGCGCATCCTCGGCGCCGACAGCAGGGGTGAATTCCGGGAGGAGGACCAGCTCTGCGCGGCGCGAATCGCTCGCGCCCTCGAGCCGTTGGGCTATCAGGCGGCGGACGCCGCGACGAAGGAGGTCGTGCAGCGGTTTGGCGAGGCGGCGGACGACGCGTTCATGATGGGTAAAAGCGCCAAGTACCTGCGCGACACCGGACAGGACGAGGACCTTGCCTTCGTGCTCGAGCACATCGATGACCTCGATCGGGTCTTCGTGCTCGAAGGAGGCGAGGTCCGGGCGGTTCCCTCACCCTGAGGCCGGGGCGGTGACGACGCCGGCCGAGCGCCGCGAGGTGGTCAGCCTCCGCGCAGGAGGCCGGCGGCGCGGTCGATTGCGAGCGCCGGCCACAGTGCGAAGAACGGAAGCGGGTCGTCGCGGGCGAACCAGGCTCCCTCGCGGACGCCGCGGAAGGAGCGCAGCCATGCGCCAAGCCGGATGTCGCCGCGACGGCGGTAGACGATCGACGACGTCACGTCCAGCGGCTCAACGACCCAGCGGCGCCCGTTCGGGAGGTCCGTCGGCGGGACATCTCGACCGTTGAGGTCGAGATGCATCGCTCGCAGCACGTCCACGCCGTTGTCGCCGACGAAGAGGCGGAAGGTCCCACCGATGCGGGGGTTGACGTCGAGCAGCTTGTAGCGGCGGTCTCGCTCGTCGAATCGGTAGCCGATGTCGAGAATCCCGCGGTAGCCGATGCTCCGCATGAACCGTTCGGTGGTCTCCTGCACGGTCGGGTTGGGCAGGCAGACCCCCAGCGTCGTGGCGCCGGTGTACGGGGGCGATTGTCGTATCTTCTTTCCGGTGAATCCGACCTTGCAGCCGGATTGATCGTCGAAGTAACCGTTGAACATCCACACCGTCTCCGGTGTTCCCGGAACGTACTCCTGCAGCATCACGTTGCTGATCCCTGGCGTCTGCATCTGCCGGTAGCCGCTGATTAACTCGTCACTGTCCTGTGCGATCAGCACCCTGGGAGCCGACGGCGGCGCGTCGGCCGCGTTGATGCACTTGAGCACGACCGGAAACGAGCTCCGCCCGGCGTGCTCGAGCACCTCCTCCTCGGACTGGGGAAACACGGATGCCGGCGTGGGAATGCCGTGCTTCTGGCAGAGCTCATACATGCCGCGCTTGCTCGAGAGCGCTCGCACCAATCCCGCGGGTTGGCGGGGCGCCAGGAAGTGTCGGTCGAGCTCGTCGGCGTGATCGTCAACGAACACGCAGGCCGCGTCGTCGGCGGCAACGAGGAGGGGGCGGCCGAGCTCCGCGGCGAATCCGATCAGCCCCTGCAGCGCCTCTTCGTCTGTCGCCGTCACCGGGATGACCCGCCAGCTCGCGATGAAACGGGATGTCGCTGCGGGAGCCCTGCGCTCCCTGCCGACGCGGTGCACGGGGATCCCGAGCCTGCCGAGGCTACGCGCCATTCCGAGCACACCGTGGTGGAAGACGCCACGGCTCAAGCCCAGGACCACCACCGGTCTCTGCT
The DNA here is from genome assembly GCA_035567055.1 of Solirubrobacteraceae bacterium. GTDB lineage: Bacteria > Actinomycetota > Thermoleophilia > Solirubrobacterales > Solirubrobacteraceae > Palsa-744. The sequence continues at coordinate 4,174 of DATMQX010000112.1, read as the reverse complement.
CCGATGCCATCGACAGCTCGCCGGCTCTACCGGCCATTCAGAGCTCTCGAAGCGACGCCGTTGGAGCGATGGGCCTCAGGTACACTCGGCGGATACCAGCCGGCTGCACTTAACCAGCCTCGTCGAGGCGCGCGAGGGTTCTCAAGGGGTGCGGCCCGGACGGCTGGCTGGCGAGCGTGTGATGAGTCAACGGAAACGCGAATATGACACCGGAGACCGGTCGCGCGCCGGTGTCCAGGGCGAGGGCCTCCAGGACGAGGTCAACGCGCATTTCGACTCCTCGGCGTCATATTGGGACGGAGTTTATAGGGGACAGGATCTGCAGGGGATCATCTACCAGCAGCGCCAGAGCGCCGTCCTCGAGTATGTGGATGAAGCGGATGTTGCGCGCCAGGCGGCCGTGCTCGAGATCGGGTGCGGAGCCGGTCATCTCACCATGCAACTCGCCGATCGCGGGCTCAGCATCGATGCAGTGGACGCGAGTCCTGCGATGGTCGATGCAACCGCGGCACGAGCTCGCGCGCACGGAGTGCTCGACAGGGTGACGGTGAAGGTTGCCGACGTGCACGACCTCCCCTTCGCGACAGGCCACTTCGATCTCGTGATCGCGGTGGGAGTGATTCCCTGGTTGCACTCGCCGGCGGATGCGGTCGCCGAGATGGCACGGGTGCTCCGCCCGCAGGGGACCCTCGTCCTGACAGCCGATAACGGTGCGCGCCTCGTGTCCTTCACCGATCCGCGAGGGCTGCTCGCATTGACGCCCCTCAAGCGCATGCTCGTTTCACTGCGCCGGCGACGCGGGCGGGCCAGCTCCCGTCTTCACTTTCCCTCTCGCATCGACCAGATGCTTCTCAGGAGCAGCTTGCAGCCCGTGGCGCGGAGGACAGTTGGCTTCGGCCCGCTGTCGTTCCTCGGCCGCCCAGTGCTGAGCGAGCCGAGGAGCATCCGCGTCAACGGTCGGCTGCAGGCTCTCGCCGATCGAGGCGTCCCGGGCCTGAAGCTGACCGGGTGGCACTACCTCGTTCGTGCCCGCAAGGCGTGACCGACACCCGTCCCGGCGAGCGCCCGGGATCTCGGAGCGGATACGCTCGGTCAGGATGCGCGTGCTCGTCACAGGCGCCAGCGGCTTCATCGGCGGAGTGCTCTGCGAGGAGCTGCTGAAGCGCGGACACGACGTGATCGCGCTCGTGCGGCGCCCCGGCTCCGAGCCGCCCGGGACGCGGCCTGTGCTCGCCGACCTCGGCGACGGCGCTCGCCTGGCTCAGGCGCTGGAGGAGGCGCGCCCCGGATGGGTGATGCACCTCGCGGCCGAGATCGCCTCGCAGCGCTCGGAGCGAAAGCTCCGAGAGGTGAACGTGCACGGCACCGAACGGCTCGTGGAGGCGTGCCTGGCGGCCGCGGGCCCCGACCGTGCCGCGGGGCCGCGGATCGTCTTCAGCTCTACGGTCGTCACAGGCGATGCTCGGGGCGCTCTGCTCACGGAGGAGGAGCCACTGCCGGTCCAGACGCCGTACGGGCGCTCGAAGCAGGAGGGTGAGCGCCTGGTGCTCCAGTCCGGGCTCCCGAGCGTGGTCATACGCCCATCGCACGTATACGGGCCGGGCGGCTGGTACGCGAACGAGCTCGTCGCGCAGCTGCGCCGGCCCGGACGCTTCGCGGTCATCGGCAGCGGCAGGAACCTCTGGGACGTCGTACACGTGAGCGACGTGGCCGAGGCGCTGATCCTCGCCGCCGAGAGCGCTCCGGCCGGATCCATCTATCACGTCGCCGATGACGAGCCGATCACCTTCTACGAGTTCATTGCTCTGACCGCGCGCTCGCTCGGGATCGGTGCGCCGCGGCGGATTCCCGCCGCGCTCGCGCGGGCCGTCGCGGGACGCAACGCGGTCGATGCGGTCGTGCGTTCGGCTCGCTCCTCGAACGCCAAGATCAAGCGCGAGCTCGGCTGGCTCCCGCGGTTTCCCAACGCCCGCGAGGGCGTCGCCGACGCCGCCGCCGCCTTGGGCCGCGCCTAGCTGCCCGCAGGACGCCGGTCAGGCCCGGAGGCCGAACGCGCGCTCCGCCTCGTCAGCCACGTGCCGCGCCAGCGCAAGCGATGACGTGGCCGCCGGCGAGGGGGCGTTGCGCACGTGCAACGAGCGAGGCGTCGCAGAGACGACGAAGTCGTCGATCAGCTGGCCGTCTCGGCCGAGCGCCTGGGCGCGTACGCCGGCGAACGCGGCCCGGACCTCGGCGCCCTCGAGCTCGGGCACGTAGCGGGCGGCTGCGCGCAGCAGGCTCGCGGGACGCGCCGCAAGGCGCAGCTCGGCGGCGGCGCTGCGCCACGAGCGCGCGAGCATGCGCCAGGTGCCCGGCCAGGCGAGCGTCTCCATGAGGTCTCTCCCGCGTATCCGCCGCGCGTCGTACGCGTCGCGCGCGGCCGCGATCATCGCCGTGGGGCCGATCAGGAGCTCGCCGCCGATGTGCCTGGTGAGGTGAACGCCGAGGAACGGCAGCGAGGGATCCGGCACCGGGTAGATCAGCGAGCGCACGAGATGACGGCTTTCGCGGGCAACTCGCAGGTAGGCGCCGCGAACGGGAACGATCCGCGGGCTTCGCTCGGCTCCTGCCGCGACGGCAAGCCGATCGGCCCAGGCGCCGGCGCAGAAGATCGCATGCCGGGCCTCGGTCGATCCTCGGGTGTGTGTCAGACGCAGGGCCCTGCCAGCCAAGTGGACGCCTTCGACCCCGCACCCGGTGACCACCGCTCCGCCCAGCTCGAGCACGTCGCCCGCGTAGGCGCGCGTGACCGCCGAGAAGTCCACGATGCCGGTGGTGGGGGAGTGCAGCGCGGCGATACCCCGCGCATGGGGCTCCAGCGCCGCGATCTCCGCGGGGCCGATCCACCGCAGGCCCTGCACGCCGCTGGCCGCGCCGCGCCGGTGCAGCGCGCGCAGCCGGGGCAGCTCGGAGCCGGCGATCGCCACGATCAGCTTGCCGCATCGCCTGTGCTCGATGCCGCGCTGCTCGCAGTAGCGATAGAGCTCGCGCGCGCCCTCCACGCAGAGCCGAGCCTTGAGGGATCCGGGCGCGTAGTAGATGCCCGCGTGCAGCACGCCCGAGTTGTGAGCGCTCTGGTGGGCGCCGAGCTCCGCCTCGCGCTCGAGCACGCATATCGAAGCCCCCGGATTGCGCCGGATCACCTCGCGCGCGACCGCCAAGCCGATGATCCCGCCCCCGACGATTGCGAGGTCGCAGCGCTCCGGTGCGTCAGCTTGCAGCGGATCCGCGGCCACCGGCGGAACGCTAGCGCGGCACCGCTCCCGGGCCGCCGGGCGCCGTCGCCGCGGCCGCGTTCACCAGACCGGCCCCGTAGAGGGACTGATCGCCGGGTCCACCCAGCTTCCGCGCGGTCGCTCGCAGCCGCGCCACGATCTGCGCCGGCGTCGGGTGCGGACCCAGCACGCCGCTGGCGATCACCAGCGCTGCTGTCGCCGAGACATGAGGAGCGGCCATCGAGGTGCCTTCATAGCCCGTGGGCACGCCGAACAGGCGCGGCGAGTTGCCGCTGAAGGTCACCTGGAAGATGTCGCGGCCGGATGGCACGTCGGTGCGGCAGTTCGGGTCTCCGGGCAGGCTCGCATCCGCACCTCCACCCGGAGCCACGAGCGTCAGCCCGGTGCCGTCGTTGGAGTAGCCGGCGAGGCAGCCGTGTTCGGTCGTGGCGCCGACGGAAACGACAGTCGGCGCGTGCGCGGGAAACGCTATCGCCGTGTGGCCCTCGTTGCCCGCGGCGGCGACGACGAGCACGCCGCGGCGGTGGGCGTAGCGCAGCGCTTCGATCAGCTCGGGGATGTCCGACGCGGTCACGCCCGGCGAGAACTCCAGGCTGAGGTTGATCACCTGGGCGCCGTGATGCACGGCGTAGAACACGCCCTGCGCGATCGTCGAGGCTTCACCTTCGCCCTGGCTGTCCAGCACGCGCACTGGCATCAGGCGGGCGCCGAACGCCAGGCCGGTGAGTCCCCTCCCGTTGTTCGTAGCCTCGGCGATCGTCGACGCCACGAACGTGCCATGGCCGTTGCGATCGTTGGGGAAGGGGTCTCCCGCGACGAAGTCGTAGCCGCGCACGAACTGATGCGCGGTGAAGTCGGGTGAGCGCCGGAAGGGTCCGCGGTTGGCGTAGGCGACGCCG
>DATMQX010000111.1:0-12027 GCA_035567055.1 Solirubrobacteraceae bacterium | reverse complement strand
TCACCCGTCGGCAGCTGGGCGTCGTAGACGATCTGACCGTGGGCGTCGAATTCGGTCACGTTGGGCAGGCCGCCCCAGCCGACCATCCAGCCACCGCCGGGAAGCGTCTGGGCGTTGCCCTGGCTGCCGGTGATCAAGGGGCCCGAGGTGCGCACGAGCTGGCTCTCGAGCGTGGCCGTGTTCGCGTGCAGATCCAGCTTGATCACCTCGCCGCGGGAGGGCGGCTTGACCGGAGGGAACCCCTCGTCGTCGAACAGGCTGATCTCGCCACTGGGCATCCAGCGCGCGTCGTGCTGGTAGGCGAACGGGACGTTCGGGCCGAGCGTGAACGAACTTCTCTTGCCCGCGAGCCGCCACAGCAGCGCGCCCGTCTGTGCGTTGACGTCGTAGAGCGCCCAGGTGTTGCGGGCGGAGACCAGCAGGTCTCCGTGCCGGCCGATGTCCAGCGAGTTGATGTGGAAGTAGTCGAAGACGCCGTTGGTCGCTGTCGCGGGTGGCGGCTTGGAGTAGGACTCGCTGATGGCGACGTGGTCGAGGCTGTGCCACTCCCACATGACCAGTCCGCTGTGGATGTCGACCTGCTGGATGACGCCATCGAGCGCGATCCCGTTCGCCGGACCGCCGACGGCCGACAGGTTCATCGCCACGGGGCTGTACGCGAGGACGTAGCCCGACCCGTGGGAGGTCAGCAGGAACTCGTGCTCGTCCGCCAGCAGGCCGTTGCCCGCTTTGACGACGGCGACGGTCCTGTAGTTGGCGTCGGCGATCACGTCTTCGCCGAGGCCGTAGCCGAAGGTGATCGTCTTCCCCTGCCACCACGTCAGGTCGTTCTTGCCCTGGTAGAGCTGGGTGCGGAAGTCCGCCGCATCCTGGCCCGCCGGTGCGAGGCGGAACCACACGAGGTTGCCGGCGCTGTCGAAGATCATCGGTCCCCACTGCCCCGGGCCGTGGAAGGGCGCGGCGAAGACATAACCCGGCGCGCTGCCCGCCCCGGCCGGCTGGTGCACGGTGACCGCGGGTGGATGTAGGGGCAGCGTCTGGAAGTTCTGCACGTCGGTCGGGCCACCGGGCACAGGCGGGAATTCGTTGAGGGGCACGGGCGCCGGCACGGCGACGGTGAAGGCGTCGGTGAGCACCACGCGCGTGCTCCTGTTCGGCCTCCAGGCGGCGCGCACCGTTACGTGCTCGCCCGGGAAGAACGGCTTGCTCGGGACGAAGCTCGCGCCCCTGATCGAGCTGTACGCGCGAAGCCGGCCGGCGTGGCGGCCGCTCAGAGAGCCGACCACCGAGATCGGCCCGAGCGTGCTGGCCGCAGGGCCGAGGAAGCTGATCTGTGTCGCGGGCAGCGCCGTGGTGCTTCCCGGGAGCGGGGAGATCGTCACCGTTGACGCCGCCGCCGTGGCCGGTAGCGCGAGCGCGCCGACGATGAGCAGGGCGCTGACGGCTGAACGCTTGCGGATCTTGATCATGGGCTCCCCCCGGGGCGGCGGTGCGGTCGCTGGCTCGCGGATGCTAATCGCTTCGACACGCGCGCGGGGTGGCAAGTTGCGCGGTCGGCCCCCCAAAGTCGCAAGATGCGGGCGGGAGCGACGGTCTGCTCAGAAGACGGGTGTCTCGGTGTAGTCGCCGAAGACCTGCTGGAGGGACTCGACGATCTCGCCCTCCGAGGCGTGCGCTCGCGCGCAGGCGAGCAGAGGCTCCATGAGGTTGCGGTCCGCGTCGGCCGCGTCCTCGCGGAGTGCTGCGAGCGAGCGCTCGACCTCGGCGCCGTCGCGCTTGGCGCGCGCGGCCTGCAGCCGGCCGAGCTGCTTGGTCTCGAGCGCCGGATCGACACGCAGCGTGGGGATCGGCTGCTCGTCGGCCGCCTCGAAGCTGTTGACGCCGACGACGATGCGCTCGCCGGCGTCGATCTCCTGCTGGAGGGTGAATGCGGCATCGGCGATCTCGCGCTGCGGGTAGTTGCGCTTGACCGCCTGCACCATGCCTCCGAGCTCGTCGATCTTCCGGAAATACTCGTAGGCGCGCTGCTCCATCTCGTCGGTGAGCGCCTCGACGTAGTAGGAGCCGCCCAGCGGGTCGACGGTGTTCGTGACGCCGGTCTCGTGCGCGATCACCTGCTGGGTGCGCAGCGCGATCGTGACGGCGTCCTCGGTGGGCAGCGCGAGCGCCTCGTCGTAGGAGTTCGTGTGAAGCGACTGCGTGCCGCCGAGCACGCCTGCGAGCGCCTCGATGGCCGTGCGGACGATGTTGTTGAGCGGTTGCTGGGCGGTGAGGCTCACGCCCGCCGTCTGCGAGTGGAAGCGCATCTGCCACGAGCGGGGATTCTTCGCGCCGAAGGTCTCGCGCATCTCCTTCGCCCAGATGCGCCGGGCCGCACGGTACTTGGCGATCTCCTCGAAGAAGTCGATCTGGGCGTTGAAGAAGAACGACAGGCGTGGGGCGAAGTCGTCGACGTCAAGACCACGGCCGACGGCCTGCTCGACGTAGGTGAGCCCGTCCTTGAGCGTGAAGGCGAGCTCCTGCTGGGCGGTCGAGCCCGCCTCGCGTATGTGGTAGCCGGAGATCGATATCGGATGCCAGCGCGGCATTCGCCGCGTGCACCACTCGATCATGTCGCCGCACAGGCGCATGGCGGGATCGACCGGGAAGCACCACTCCTTCTGGGCGATGTACTCCTTGAGGATGTCTGCCTGGATCGTGCCCGACAGGCGCTCGGGGCCGGCCGGATGCACCGGGTCGGACTCGGCGGCCGCGACGTAGAAGGCGAGCATGATGGCGGCGGGGGCGTTGATCGTCATCGACACGGATACCTCGCCGAGGTCGATGCCGGAGAAGAGCGTCTGCATGTCGTCGAGCGTGTCGACGGCGACGCCCTCACGGCCCACCTCGCCGAGCGAGCGGGCGTGGTCGGAGTCGTGGCCCATGAGCGAGGGCATGTCGAACGCCGTCGACAGTCCTGTCTGGCCGTGGTCGAGCAGGTAGTGGAAGCGCTCGTTCGTCTCCTCGCTCGTACCGAAGCCGGCGAACTGGCGCATCGTCCACAGACGCCCGCGATACATCGACTCGTGGATCCCGCGCGTGAAGGGGTACTCGCCGGGCCGCCCGATGGGGTCGTCGGGACCGCCGATGCCGGCCGGGAGGTCCTCAGGGGTGTAGAGCTCCCGCACGGGTTCGCCCGACAGCGATCGAAAGCTCGACTGCGACGACTGCTTCGCGGTGACTGCCATGGCCGTGCTCAATCCTACCCGCCGCGGTAGCCTCGACCCCTGTTATGCGCAGGGAGCTCAGCCGCCTGGTCGGCCCCGAGCACGTGCTGGATGCGCCGGCCGGATCGCCATACAACCGCGACGCTGCCGGTCGGCCGGGAGTGCAGGGACGCGCGGACGCGGTGGTTCTGCCGGCCAGCGCCGACGAGGTGGCTGCGGTCGTGGCCTGGTGCTACACCCACGACGTGCCGATCGTCCCGCGCGGGGGCGGGACCGGGCTGACAGGCGGGGCGGTCGCGATGCACGGCGGGGTCGTCTGCTCGCTCGAGCGCCTGCGCAGGGTGCGTGAGCTCGAGCCGGCACTGTGGCGGATGCTCCCGGAGGCGGGCGTGAGCACGCGTCACGTGCAGCGGCTGGCGCGCGAGAACGGCCTCTTCTTCGCCCCCGATCCCGGCGCCGCCGAGCAGTCGCACATCGGCGGAAACGTCGCGACGAATGCGGGCGGTCCCCATGCGCTGAAGTACGGGGTCACGGGGGCCTGGGTGGCGGGGCTCGAGGTCGTGCTCGCGCCGGGTGAGCTGGTGCAGCTGGGCGGCTGGCTCGGCAAGGACGTCGCCGGCTATGACCTGAAGAGTCTGCTGGTCGGCTCGGAGGGGACGCTCGGCGTGATCACCGCAGCGATGCTGCGGCTGCTGCCGGCGCCCGAGGCGGCGATACCGCTCGTCGTCTTCCTGCGCTCGCGCGAGGAGGGCTGCGGCGCGATCGAACAGGTCTTTGCGGCGGGCGTGCGGCCGTCCGTGCTCGACTTCCTCGATGCCGCGACCCTCGAGATCGTCGCGGGCGGCTATCCCGGTGAGGGCTCGCCGGGCGCTTCCGCGGGCGTGCCGTCCGAGACGCGATTCGCGCTCATCGCGGAGGTGGACGGCACACTCGCCGAGGCGCAGGCGGGGCGCGAGGCGCTCACGGACCTGTTCGCCGACACGGCCGTCGCGATTCACCAGCCGGCGGACGTCGAGGCCCTCTGGCGCTGGCGAGACGGAATAAACGGCGTCGTCACGGCGCGGCGCGGGATGAAGGTCAGCGAGGACGTCGTGTTCCCGCTCGAGCGTCTCCGCGAGGGGTTCGAGCGGTTCGAGCAGATCGCGGAGTCCCATCTTCTGAGCTCATGCGCGTGGGGTCACGGCGGCGACGGGAACGTTCATGCGACGGTGCTCGTCGACCCGGGCAGCGAGCAGGAGCTCGAGGCGGCGCAGGCCGTGGGCGAGGAGCTGTTCGCGCTCGTGGTCGCGCTCGGCGGATCGGTGGCGGGCGAGCACGGGATCGGTTGGTCCAAGCGTGGGCTGCTGGCCTTGCAATGGCACCCGCGGGCGGTCGAGGCGCACGAGCAGATTAAGCGTGTGTTCGACCCGAAGGACCTCCTGAATCCGGGGAAGAAGCTGGCAAGGTACCCTGCCCCGTCGCCGGCGAGATCCGATTGAGAGGAAGCGCATGAACAAGTCCCAGCTGATCGAGGCCGTCGCCGCCGACAGCGGCCTCACGAAGACCGACTCGGCTCGTGCGATCGACTCGTTCTTGGACACGGTCGCCAGGACGCTGAGGAAGGGAGACGAGGTGACGATCACCGGCTTCGGCAAGTTCTCGGTCGTCCAACGTGCCGCCCGCCAGGGCGTCAACCCGCGCACCGGCGAGCAGTTGGAGATCAAAGCCTCAAAGGCGCCGAAGTTCGCGGCAGGTGCGTCGCTGAAGCAGGCCGTCAGCCCGAAGCGATGATGGTGCTGGGATGGCGCTAGTCAGCGAGCTTCAGCTTCCCGCCTTCGACTCGACGGACCAGTCGCTGCGCGGGGATCGCTTTCACGAGGTCATGCGCGAGCTCGGCTCGCAGGGCTGGCTTGCGCAGGACCCCTTCGGCTACGTGGTGCTCGACCGGGAGTCGGCCGAGTTCTTCCTGAGGACACGCTCGGCGATCTTCCCGGGCATGAAGATCGCGGAGATCTTCGGCGTCACCGAGGGTCCGCTGTACGAGGAGATGAAGTGGAACATCCTCCACATCAACGGGCCCGACCACACGCGCCTGCGCAGCCTCGTCAACCCGGCGCTGTCGCCGCGCGCCGTGGAGCGCTACAGGCCGGCGATGAAGGAGTTCCTGCGAGAGCTGTTCGCGCGGGCGACGGCCGGCGGCGGCGGCGATGGGACCGTGCGTTGCGAGTTCGTGGAGGCGTTCGCCAAGCCATACCCGTCGATGGTGATCGCGGACGTGATGGGGGCGCCGCTCGAGGACGCGCCGAGGCTGCATCACTGGTCGAACTGGATCCAGAGGCAGTTCGACGCGGGCAGCATGGCCAACGAGCGGGAGGGAATCGAGCAGGCGGTGCAGGAGTTCTACGAGTACGCCGAGGCGCTCGTGCGTGCGCGTCGGCAGAGCCCCGGCGACGACCTCATCTCGAAGCTGATCGAGGCGGAGGAAACCGATACCGACCCACCCAGGCTCTCGGACGTCGAGTGCATCAACCTGGTGTTCAACGTGCTGGTCGGCGGCGTCGACACGAGCCAGAGCCAGCTCGCGCACGCGATCCGGCTCCTGGCCGAACATCCCGAGCAGTGGTTGCTCCTTGAAGAGGACACCTCGCTCGCCGAGGCGGCCGTCGAGGAGGCGCTGAGATTCGAGCCGATCACACCCTTCACGGCGAGGATCCTGATCGAGGACGTGTCATATCGCGACGTGACGTTCCCCGAGGGGACGATCGTGCTCGTGTCCGCCTTCAACGGCAATCGGGATCTCACCGAGGATGAGCGCGGAGCGGGCGGCCCGGAACGCTTCGACATCACAGCCGACCGCGGCCGCGCACGCGCGTTGACGTTCGGCGCGGGCGTGCACTACTGCCTCGGCGCGAACCTGGCGCGACTCGAGCTGCAGGAGGGCCTTGCGTTCCTCGCCAAGCACCTGAAGGGCCTCGAGCTCGACGGCGAGCCCGTCTATGAGAGCGTCTCAGGCATCTACGGGCTGGCCGAGCTGCCGATCAAGTTCGCCGTCTGAGGGCTCGGTCTTGTCGACCGTGCCGTCGCGGCGTAGAGTCGACTGGTCAAAGACAGCACAGCAGTCAGAGACATTTTCGGCAATCTGAGGCCCTAGTTTCTGGGGTTTTCGCCGCGCCGGCCGGTTGAGATTCGTAGTGACGGAATGATTTCGCAGGGGGGGTTTAGCAAGCCCTTCCCGCGACATCAGGCCATGACTACGCGACTCTCGAAAATTGCATTAGCGGCGGTGCTGGCGCTCGCGGCGAGCGCCGCCGCCGCGCAGGCCGGGCAGTACCACGTGTATTCGTGTCGGATGCCGTCGGGACAGAGTGCACCCGTGGATGGGTGGAGTGGGTCGCTCGCCAAAGGAAGCGCTTATGACGACTACGTCAAGAACACCTGCCCCGAAGGAGGTGCGCTGATCGCAGCGCTGGGTGAACAGACAAGCCACCTATCCAACGTCGATTTAGCATCGTGGTCCTTTACCACGCCGCCCAACGAGACGACGGTTGGCGCGATGCTTTGGCGTGCGGGAAGACTCCACGGCGCTCCAAGCGAAAACGCCACGTATCAGTTTTGGTTCTCTGGTCCCACACCTACGAAGGTCTTTGACGAATGCATATACACGCTGGGGTGCAGCCATCAAGGAGACTCGGCTGAACCATTCGCCACAGCTAATCGACTCGCGGTCCCTGGGGTCAATCTCGGCTCTCACCTGTACATGAATGTCTCGTGTGCGGCGGGCTTTCCTGAAGTTGAATGCAAGAGCGGCTTCGGCGACCCCAACGGCTACGCAGCCGTCGTCTATCTCTTCGCCGCGGACCTGACGCTCGAACAGAACGTCGGTCCGTCCGCGAGCAACGTGAGCGGCGAACTGGCGACGGCAGCGACGGTCAGCGGTACTAGCGATGTGACCTTCAGCGCCACCGATCCCGGCTCAGGCGTGTACGAGGCTGTGTTCAGCGTCGATGGACACGTCGTACAGACCGCTGTGCTCAACGACAACGGAGGGCGCTGCAGGAACGTCGGCCAGACCACGGACGGGCTGCCAGCCTTTCTGTACGTGCAACCGTGCCTCGCGTCGCTGAGCGCTGGTGCCGGGTTCGACACCACGAAGGTGGCCGACGGCAGCCACCACCTCGTCGTGAATGTCATCGACGCCGCGGGAAACGCCGCACCTGTGCTCGACCGGAGTATCACGGTCACGAACGCGGGGCTGCCAGGCGCGTCGGGGCCGGCGAACGGACTTAGCGGCACGAACGGCACAAACGGGACAAACGGGACAAACGGGGCGAATGGAGCGAATGGCCCCAACGGATCGAATGCCTCTGCGTATGCGACGCTCACGGCGCACTGGAAGGGCACCACGAGCCTACGGCAGACGAGCGCTTACGGCCGCTCTCAAACCGTCATCGGCCGGCTCACGGGGCCGGGTGGCGTGCCGATCGCCGGAGCAGAGATCGACCTGCTCGCCACGCCCGCCTACGCCGGCGCGCGGTCGACGACCATGACGAGTCCCGTCACCGCACCGGATGGAAGCTTCAGTCTGCGTCTACCAGGCGGCGTCTCATCGCGAACGCTGCGATTTGCGTATCGCAGCCACCTCGGCGACATGCTGCCTGTCGCAGTGCGCACGCTCACCCTGAGCGTGCGAGCGAGCATCGTCCTGAGCGTCACCCCGCGCTCGGCCAGCGTCGGAGGCAGCATCGTTCTCAGCGGGCGGCTGCTCGGGGGGTCGATTCCGCACGGCGGTAAGCAGCTGGTGCTCGAGGCACGCTCGCGCAGCGGCGCGTGGCTCGAGTTCAAAGTCATCCGCGCGAACGCGCGCGGCCTCTACCGTGCCGCCTACCGCTTCAGGTTTCCCGGGCCCGTCCACTACCAGTTCCGCGTGCTCTCTGAAGCGGAGGCCGACTACGCTTTTGCCGCGGGCTTCTCAAATACCGTTCGTGTCTGGGAGCGATAAGCGAGCACGTCGTAAGGCGCGAGCTCCACGTGCGGCGGCGGCATTGCGCGCGGCTCGCGTCTTGCCCGCTACCGTATGCGCCGTCGGTACAGGCCGGGTCTCGCTGAGCCTCTGCCCCGTCCCGCGGCGACCCCGCTCCAATGCCCTACCTGACGCTTTTCACCATCCCGAAGGGGTTCTCCGACCCCCACGTGTCGCTGATCCAGCGAAATGCGCTCGCGAGCTGGCGAGCCCTGGGGCCTGAGGTGGAGGTCCTTGTGATGGGCGACGATCCCGGTGTGGCTGAGGCGGCACGCGAATTCGGGGCGACACACGTGGGCAACCCCGCTACGAACGAGTTTGGCACGCCGTTGCTTGACTGGGCGTTCGCGCAGGCGGCGGCTCGCGGATCGGGCGATCTGCTCTGCTATGTCAACGCCGACATCATCGTCCTCGACGACTTTCTCGCTGCCGTGCGAAGGCTTCCGCGCGAGGCTCATTTGTCGATCGGCCAGCGGTGGGATTGTGACGTTCGGTCACCGATCGACTTCTCATCCGACGTCAGCGCGCTGTCACTCTGGGCGCGGCAGAACGGCACGCTCGACCTCGGTCGCGGTAGCGATTACTTCGTCTACCCAAGGGCCACGGACTTTGGCCTGCCGGCTTTCGCCGTCGGGCGGCCCGGCTGGGACAACTGGATCATCGGGCGCACGCTCGATCTGGGCCTCCCGCTGATCGACCTCACCCCCAGCGTGACGGTCATTCACCAGAATCACGACTATGGGCACGTCGCCAACCGTCTCGGGTCAGATTGGGAGGGCCCGGAGGCGCAGCGCAACCGCAAGCTAGGTGGTTGGCTCGAGCGGTACCTCCATACTCCGTCAAACGCCAGTCATGTCTTGACACCAGATGGCCTTCGCCCCGCTCGCTCAGCGAAGCACCTCCGAGCTAAGTCGGAAGCATTTATCGCGTTGCGGCCGGCCGCCGCTCCTCTGCGTGGGCTGATCAAGTTCATCCGCCGCGCCCAGACCCCGCCCCGAGAAGGGGCCTGAGTCATCGGGCGATGCGTTCCCGTCTGATTGCCCCCGCGCGCTGGTTGGGCGGGCGTCGCGCGATGCTCCCCGTCGCCGCGCGTGTCCTGTGTGCACGCGCCGTTAGGGAGTCCCTGAGATTCTTCGTCAGGGAGCTGCTACGTCCGCCCGGCATCCACATGTACCGCCTGCGCAGCAACGGTGTCCGGGTGGCGATTCGCCACGCGGGAGTCGATGCAGCGACGTTGGCCGAGGTGTTCTACCACGGCTACTACGAGGCCCCCGACGAGGTTGCTGGGCCACTGGGCGAACCCACCGAGATCCTCGATCTCGGTGCCAACATCGGTCTCTTCGGCGCGTTCGCCGTCACGCGCTGGCCGAAGGCCCAGATCCTCGCCTACGAGCCGGATCCCGCGAACGCCGACTCGCACGAGCGCACGATCGCCGCGAACGGGCTTGCCGATCGCTGGAAGCTGGTCCGCGCAGCCGCAGGCTCGCGCGACGGCGAGGTACGGTTCGCGTCCGGGCTCAACGTGGCGTCACATATCGCAGACGAGGACCGGGACAGCGGCGAGGCGACGATCACCGTGCCGCTGTGCGACGTACTGCCGCAGGTAGCGAGTGCAGGCCTGGTGAAGATGGATATCGAGGGCGGCGAGTGGGCGATTCTGAGCGACCCCCGCTTCGCCACGCATCCTCCCCAAGTCGTTGTGCTCGAGTACCACCCCGAGGGGTGCCCAGACGGTGATCCGCGAGCAGCAGCAGATCGCGCGCTCAAACAGGCAGGTCTCGAGACGGCGCCCATCTGGCATGGAGAAGACGGCTACGGGATGGTCTGGGGCTGGCGGCGGTTGGCGGGCGCCCAGCCGTCAGCGGCCCGAGGCTGATTGCAGGCTCGGGCTTGCGCCCGCGCGCGCCGTCGAGCGGTACCACTCGATCGTCCGCTCGAGGCCGTCTCGCAGCTCGGTGCCGGCTCGGAATCCGAACTCCTGCTCTGCCCGCGATGTATCCAGCCAGCGGCGCGGTTGGCCGTCGGGCTTGGTCCTGTCCCACACGATCTCGCCCCCGAAGCCGACGAGCTCTGCGATCAGCCCCGTCAGCTCCGCGATCGTGATCTCCTGGCCGGAGCCCAGGTTCACTGGCTCGGCTCCCGTGTAGCTAGCTGCGGCGGCGACGATCCCATCCGCGGCGTCATCCACGTAGAGGAACTCGCGCGACGCCGCTCCGGTGCCCCAGCAGGTGATCGAGTCCGCGCCGCCGTCGAGCGCCTCGCAACACTTCTTGATGAGGGCCGGGATCACGTGCGAGGTCCGCTCGTCGAAGTTGTCCCGCGGGCCGTACAGGTTCACGGGGAGCAGATAGACGCCCTCAAATCCGTACTGCTGCCGGTAGGCCTGCAGCTGGACGAGCAGCATCTTCTTCGCAAGGCCGTAGGGGGCGTTCGTCTCCTCTGGGTAGCCGTTCCAGAGGTCGTCCTCTCTGAACGGCACCGGGGTGTGCTTCGGGTAGGCGCACACGGTGCCAACGCACACGAACCGCTCGACTCCCGCAAGCCGGCTCTCCTCGATGAGGTTGATCCCCATAATCGCGTTGTCGTAGAAGAACTGGCCGGGCGTGGCCATGTTGGCCCCGATCCCGCCCACGACCGCGGCCAGGTGCACCACGACCTCGGGACGCGTGTCGTTCAGGACGGCGCGAATTGCATCCCGGTCGCGCAGGTCGTACTGGGCGGAGCGCGGTGCAATGACGGCCGCGACCTCGCGCTCGGCCAGCGTGTTCAGCACGCGCGTGCCGAGGAAGCCGGAGCCGCCGGTCACGAGCACGCGCTTGCCGTGCAGCTTGTTCTCGGGCTGACGATCGATCAGAGGATGATATTCCTTCGGCGAGATGGTCACGGAGAACGAGCCGACCCTCCCGGTGGCCATAGAGCCCGATCTGCTCATCGAGCCCGATCTGCTCGATACGCCACAGGCTGGCCCGACGGCCATTCGGGGAAGCCTGGTGCGCGTGCTCGGTTACCTCTTGGGGGTGCTGCTCAGCCTCGTGGCAGTCCCTCTGCTGATTCGCCACCTTGGATTCAGCGAATACGGTCGCTACGTCACCGTGATCGCCCTGGTGACAATCGTTCAGGGCGTGACCGACGTCGGTCTCGGTCAGATCGGCGTTCGCGAGTTCGCAACCCGCTCCAGCCAGGACCGCATCCGCATGATGCGCAACCTCATGGGCCTTCGCTTGGCGCTCACCGGTGTTGGCGTTGCGCTGGCGACGGCGTTCGCAGCCGTTGCCGGTTACGGGCACGCGGTCCTCTTCGGAACTCTGCTCGCCGGGATCGGCATGGTGCTCACCGTGGTCCAAGGGACGTTCGCCGTGCCGCTCGCGGCGCAGCTTCGACTCGGTTGGATCACGGCCCTCGATCTGCTTCGACAGGTGCTGAGCGTCGCGGGGATCGTCATCCTGGTTCTCGCCGGCGCGAAGTTGCTGGCGTTCCTGGCCCTCACGGTTCCGGTCGCGGTGATCGTACTCGCGGCGACGGTTCTGCTCGTCTACGGAACGGTGCGGTTGCGGCCCTCTTTCGAGCGCGCTGAGTGGGCACACCTCCTTCGAGCGGTTCTGCCGTTCGCCGCTGCGGTCGCTATCGGCGCGGTCTACCTGCGCGTCACCGTCGTGCTCGTCTCGCTGCTCGCGAGCAAGCTGCAGACCGGCTATTACGCGACCTCATTCACGGTCATATCGGTACTGATTGCGATACCCGCGCTAACAGTCGGCTCGACACTGCCCATCCTTGCCCGGGCGGCGCGCGATGATGAGGAAAGGCTCGGCTACGTCCTGCAGC
>DATMQX010000110.1:0-15056 GCA_035567055.1 Solirubrobacteraceae bacterium | reverse complement strand
TTACTCACCCGTTCGCGGCTCTGCCCCAGGGCAAGCCCTGGTTCGTCGCTCCACTTGCATGTGTTAAGCACGCCGCCAGCGTTCGTCCTGAGCCAGGATCAAACTCTCCGTGAAGAACTTCACGAAAAGCTGTCATGGCGTACCTCACGGAACCGGCCAAAGCCGGACCCGCTCGGCGGCCGGGACCCATACACCGTGGTCCCGAACCATGACGGGGTACTGCTCTACTTGACTCTTGTCCGCCAACCGGGAAACGACAAGCGCTCCCGTTGGCGGGTCGAACCTGGACGCACACCACGATCGAAGGTCGATCGTAGATGCGCATGCTGTTGAGTTTTCAAAGACCGCCAAGCCTCGCCGAAAGTGCTTCCTTCAGAGGAGCCCGATCCGACCCGGCGCCCGGAGGCGCCTGCGGGCCGACCGGAGAGTATAGCGCGAATCGAGACACGCGCTCGCCTCATCGAACGGATCCAACCCGCCGAAACGGCCGGCGAGACGTCTGCCGACCGCCCGAGAACTATAGCTGACGCCGTCGGCGGAACCTACGCCTTGCGCAGCCGCCGAAAGCGCCGTCTGCCGACCTTCAGCACCTGTCCGTCGGCCCGCTCGGCGGCCACGTCGTGCTCGCCGGCCGCGAGCTGCTCCTCGCCGAGCGTCACGCCTCCCTGGTCGATGAGCCGCCGCGCCTCGGAGCGCGAGACGCCGAACTGCTCGGCGATCAGGAGCGGCAGGTGCACGAGCCCGCCGTCGCTGTCGAACGTCGCCTCGGCGATCTCCTCCGGCGCCTCCCGCTCGACGAACACGCGGTCGAAGTGCCGCTCGGCGGCGGCGGCGTCGTCGGCCGAGTGAAGCCACGTGACCAGCTCGCGCGCCAGTGCCCGCTTGGCATCCCGCGCGGACAGCCCCTCCACCCCGCCGTCGCGCTCGGCCTCGCGGCCCCGGGATCGCGGATCCAGCAGTAGCCGGCGGTACTCGGCCATCGCCTCGTCCGGGATCGCCATCGTCTTGCCGTACATCTCCTGCGGCGGGTCGGTTATGCCGATCTCGTTGCCCAGCGACTTGGACATCTTCCGGTGGCCGTCGGTGCCCACGAGGATCGGCATCGTCATGATCGCCTGCTCCGCCTGCCCGTAGGCCCGCTGGATGTCACGGCCGAGCAGCAGGTTGAACTTCTGATCGGTCCCCCCCAGCTCGACGTCCGCGCCGATCGCGACCGAGTCATAGCCCTGGAGCAGCGGGTAGAGCAGCTCGAGGATCGAGATCGACTGTCCGGAGGCCAGCCGTTTGGCGAAGTCCTCGCGCTCGAGCAGCTGTGCAGCAGTCGTCGTCCCCACCAGCC
Source organism: Solirubrobacteraceae bacterium (assembly GCA_035567055.1). Taxonomy (GTDB): domain Bacteria; phylum Actinomycetota; class Thermoleophilia; order Solirubrobacterales; family Solirubrobacteraceae; genus Palsa-744. The sequence goes on along the minus strand of DATMQX010000110.1, from coordinate 13,717 downwards.
TCAGCAGGTCGCCCATCTGCATGTCCAGCCACTCGCTGTTGCGCCTCACCTCCAGCCGCTCCGAGTCGCCGTCCAGGATCTTGAGCGCCTGCTGCTGGAACGTCGCCGCGTTGGCGTCGATCTCCGCCTCCGACAGCATCGGCCGCTGCTCGGAGCGCCCGGAGGGATCGCCCACGCGGGCCGTGTAGTCGCCGATGATCAGCACCACCCTGTGGCCTGCGTCCTGGAACTCCCGCAGCTTGCCGAGCACGACGGCGTGGCCGAGGTGGATGTCAGGCGCCGTCGGGTCGATGCCGAGCTTCACGCGCAGCGGGCGCTGCTCGCGGCGCGCGATCAGAAGCTTCTCCTCCAAGCCGCCCCTCGGGAGGCTGTCGACGGCGCCACTCGCCAGCCGGCTGGAGAGCTCGGCGGCCGCCTCGGCGGCGCCCTCATCGGGGTTCGGCATGGGAGCGCAATGCTAGACTCTCGCTCCTCGGTGGGTCCCACCGCTCCGCGTGATGGAGGCGAGCGCCATTGCGGCCCACCCCTTCTCCGCGAGGTGGCTCTGCCCCGCAGATGCTGAACAAGGCGCCGACGATTTCCACTGCGAGCAGAATCACCGACGAGCCTCGCCCCGCGACCCCGCCGGCGCCGCCAAAGCCCAAGCCGCGACTGAAACGCCTCCGCTTCCTGGCGATCCTGTTCTCGGGCCTGCTCCTCGGGCTCGTCTCGTTCGTGTTCGGCATCTTCATCTCCGTCGCCTCGGACCTGCCGTCGCTGACGAAGTTCGCCCTGCTCAAAGACGCCCAGAGCTCGGTGCTGCTCGACGATCTCGGTCATCCGATCGGCATCCTCAGCCAGCAGAACCGCGTGATCGTCACGCCCCCCCAGATCCCGCAGATCGTCAAGGAGGCCGTGATCTCGATCGAGGACAAGCGCTTTGAGAGCAACAGCGGCATCGACATCCGCGGCATCGCGCGCGCCTTCATCCAGGACACGCTGCACAAAGGCACCGTCCAGGGCGCCTCCACGATCGAGCAGCAGTTCATCAAGAACGCGCTCCAGGCGCAGTCGCACCGGACGATCTTCGAGAAGCTCAGGGAGGCGGCGCTCGCCTATCAGCTCTCGCACAAGTGGTCCAAGGACAAGATCATCACCGCCTACCTCAACACGATCTACTTCGGCAACGGCGCCTACGGGATCGAGTCGGCCGCCAGGACCTACTTCGGCGCCGACGTGAACCACATCGGATGCGGCACGCCCCAGCATCAGCTTTGCGTCGAACAGCTGAAACCGTGGGAGGCGGCACTGCTCGCCGGCATCATCCAGTCGCCGACGGCCTATGACCCGGCGAACCATCCGGTCGCCGCGAAGCAGCGCCGAGACCTCGTCCTTCGCGAGATGCTCAACCAGGGCTATCTGGAAAGGCCGGTCTATGAAGAAAGCGTCAACCAGGTGCTGCCGGCGGCGAAGGACGTGCAGGCGCCGCACGAGCAGCACGTCGAAGGCGTGGACGTCGGCTATTTCACGAGCTGGGTGCGACAGCAGGTGATCGAACGCTACGGCGCCCCGCGCGCGTTCGACGGGGGCCTGCGGATCACGACCACGTTGGACCTCGAACTGCAGCGCGCGGCCGAACAGGCCGTGAGCTCGTATCTCGCCAACCCGAGCGGCCCGACGGCCTCGCTGGTCGCGATCGAAAACTCGACCGGCGAGGTCCGCGCGATGGTCGGCGGACGCAACTACGACGAAAGCCCGTTCAACCTGGCCACGCAGGGCGAGCGCCAGCCCGGCTCGTCGTTCAAGGCCTTCGACCTCGCCGCGGCGCTCGAGGACGGCATCTCACCCGAATCGGTATGGAGCTCCAAGATCAAGACCTTCTACGTCCCCAGCGCCAGGGGCACCGAAAAATTCGTCGTCCACAACGACGAAAACGCGTATGCGGGGTCGAACACGCTGACCGGCGCCACCGCCTACTCCGATAACTCCGTCTACGCCGAAGTCGGCCTCAAGGTCGGCACCGCCCGGATCGCACAGCTGGCCCAGCGGATGGGCATCAACACTCCCGTGTCGACCAACCCGGCGATGACGATCGGCGGGCTCACCGTCGGCGTCACGCCGCTTGACATGGCGCACGCGTACGAGACGATCGCCCACGGCGGACGCCGCGTGAGCGGCTCGCTGGCCGAATCGGAAGCGCCCGTCGGGATCCAGGAAGTCGACGCGGGCGGCTCGGCGCTGCCCGACGGCCATCACCGCGACCGCAACCAGGTCGTCACCAAGCCGATCCTGCCCGCGGCGGTCGCCTCGACCGAGACGTCGATGCTCGAAACCGTCCTCCAGTACGGAACCGCGCGGGCGGCGGCCCTCGGCCAGTTCGCGGCCGGCAAGACCGGCACGACGACCAACTTCGGCGACGCGTGGTTCATCGGCTGGGACAGCAAGTACACCGTCGCCGTATGGGTCGGCTACCCCAACAGCCTCGTTCCGATGACCACCGAGTTCAACGGAAAGCCGGTGATGGGGGGCACGTTCCCCGCGCTCATCTGGCACGACTTCATGACGGCCGCGCTGCAGGTCGACAGGGCACGAGCGGAACACAACGCCGCCGCCCACGCCGGCAATGGCCAGCAGGGAGCAGCCGCCGGCGGCGGCGAATCGGCGGCCCCCTCGACGGGAACGACCGGCTCGACACCGTCGCCTTCCAGCGCCGGCAAGGGCGCGACGCCGAGCGGCGGTGGCAAGGAAGCCGGCGCTGGCGCGCCCGCGCCGAGCCCCGAACACGCCCCCGCGACGCCCACGCCGCCGCCCGCCTCCGCGCCCAGCCCACCGTCGAGCGCGCCGCCTGCGACCCCTGCCACGCCCCCCACCTCATCCCCGCCGTCCTCGGGCGGCGGCTCGCCCACCGGTGGCGTGAGCCCCTCCGGGTAGCTCGGCCTACGCGGTCTCGAGCGCCGTGCCGCTGCGGCGCACGCCCCGCCGCTCCGTCTCCGGCGCGAGCGGTCGCGGGCGCGAGACGTTCGGGTTGCCGGACGCGCAGAAGCGCCAGGGAAGGTCGATCGCGACGCTGATCCCGACGCGGGCTCCCACGAGCACCGCCGGCGCGCGCCACTCGCGTGAGCGCCCCGCGATGCGCACCGGCCCGTCGGTCAGGCTGCCGCCGTTCTCCCCCAGCCAGATGCCGAGCGCCTGCGTCAGCTTGCCGGGTCCCGAGCACAGGTCGCGATCTCGCGGCGTGCGATCTCCGATTGGCCCGCGGCGGGCGCGCATCTCCTCGATGCCGACGCTCGGCTCGAGCGCTCGTATCAGCACGGCTGCTCCCGTGCCCTCGGGCTCGCAGACGGCGTTCAGCAGCGCATGTATGCCATAGGACCGGTACACGTACGCGCGGCCCGGCTCGCCGAACAGGGTCACGGTCCGTGGCGTCAGCCCGGCGAACGCGTGGCAGGCCGGCTCGCACTCGTGGTAGGCCTCCGTCTCGACGATCACCCCGGACGCGCCACCGTAGTGGACCGTGCAGCCGATGAGCTCGCGTGCGACCTCGAGCACCGGGCGATCGTAGAAGTCAGGCGGGAGCGGCTTCATCCAGCACGGTCTTCGCCAGGGCGAGCTGTTGGCCGACGCGCGCGAGCGAGGTGCCGCCCTCGGAGACCTTCGACTCGAGCCAGGAGCTCTGAGAGAGCACCTCTCGATACTCATCGGCGTGCTCCGCCAGCGTCGCGCTCTGCGCCGCCAGCTCCTGCGGCGTGAGCTGCGAGAGCGTGCGGCCGCTGTCGATCGCCGTGCGCACGAGGCCGGCGACGATCCCGTGCGCCTCGCGGAAGGGCGTGCCCAGGCGCACGAGCAGGTCGGCCACGTCGGTCGCCGCGATCAGCTCGTCGGAGGCCGCCTCCCGCATCCGCTCGCGGTTGAAGCTCACACGGGCGACCATGCCCGTGGCGGCCGCCAGCGACAGCTCGAGCGTGTCCACGGCGTCGAACAGATGCTCCTTGTCCTCCTGCAGATCCTTGTTGTAGGTAAGCGGAAGCGCGTGCATCACGCCGTGGAACGCGGCGAGGTGGCCGACCACGCGCGGCGCCTTGGCGCGCAGCAGCTCGGCCGCGTCGGGGTTCTTCTTCTGCGGCATGATCGACGAGCCCGAGCTCCACGAGTCCGGCAGCTCGCAGAAGCCGAACTCGGCGCTCGACCACAGCACGAGCTCCGCGCCGAGCCGCGAGAGGTGCGTGGAGCATGTGGCCGCAGCGCCCAGGTAGTCGAGGATGAAGTCCCGCCCGGAGACAGCGTCGATCGAGTTGGGCGCCACGTAGGAGAAGCCGAGCTCGCGGGCAACCTGGAGGCGGTCGGTGTCGAAGTTGACGCCGGCGAGCGCGCCGGAGCCCAGCGGCAGGCGGCCGGCCTCCCGCTCGGCGAACGCGAAACGGGAGCGGTCGCGCGCGAGCATCCAGAAGTACGCAAGCAGATGGTGTCCGAGGTAGACCGGCTGGGCCCGCTGCAGATGCGTGTAGCCGGGCAGCGGCCAGTCGATGTGGTCCTCCGCCCGCGCGATCAGCCCCCGCATCAGCCCGCTGATCGCCTCACGCGCGGCGGCCGAGCGCTCGCGTGTGTACATCGCGAGATCCGTCACCACCTGGTCGTTGCGCGACCGAGCTGTATGGAGCTTGCCGCCGACCGAACCGGCGATCTCGGTCACACGCCGCTCGATCGCCATGTGAATGTCCTCGTCGTCCTCGCGGAACGCGAACCGCTCAGCCTCGAGCTCGGACGCGACGGCGTCGAGGCCGGCGATCAGCGCGTCCCGGTCCTCGCTCGAGAGGATCCCCCGCTCGGCGAGCATGCGCACGTGCGCCCGCGACTGGGCTATGTCCTGCGGCCACAGGCGGCGGTCGAAGCTGATCGAGGAGTTCATCCTGCGGAAGTCCGGATGCTGTTGCTCGCTGAAGCGCGACATGGGCGACCAGTCTAGGGCCGTGCCCCGGCGAGCAGCCGTGGAGAGCGCGCGTCGCTCGCCGGCGGGCGAACCTACGAGCGCAGCGCCGCGCGTAGCTCCTCGGCGACCCGGGCGATCTGCCCCTCGCTCATCTCCGGGAAGAAGGGCAGCGCCAGCGAGCGGGCCGCCACCTCCTCGCACACCGGGAACTCTCCCTCGCGATGGCCGAAGCGCTCGCGGTAGAAGCTCATCAGGTGGATCGCGGGGAGGTAGGGCTTGCTCTGGATCCCCGCGGCCGCGAGCAGCCGCACGGTCTCGTCGCGCTCCACGTCGGCGGGAAGCTGCACGACGAACACGAACCAGCCGCGCACATCTCCGTCGCTGTCATCACAGGGCAGCCGCAGACCGTCGATCCCCTCGAGCGCTTCGCGGTAGTGCCCGGCGACGCGCGCCCGTTCTGCGAGCATCCGCTCGAGCCGCTCCAGCTGCGCGATCCCGAGCGCACAGGCGATGTCCGAGAGCCGGTAGTTGAAGCCGAGCCTGTCGTGATCGAGCCAGCCCATGTCGGGAGCCCGCCCCTGGTTGCGCTCCGAGTCGATCCTCTGCTTGTGCGCGGGGCTCGAGAGCGTGAGCATTCCCCCCTCGCCCGTCGTCAGCTGCTTGTTGGCGTAGAAGCCGAACGCCGCAGGATGCCCGCGCCCCCCCACCTCGGACCCGTCGCGATGCCGGGCGCCGAGCGCCTCGCACGCGTCCTCCACGATCGCCAGCCCGTGCCGGTCGGCCAGGCTCTCGAAGGCGGGCATGTCTGCCGGGTAGCCGAAGATGTGCACGGGCAGCAGCGCCCTCGTCCGCGGCCCGACAGCCGCGGCGGCGGCTTCGGGGTCGAGGTTGAGCGTCAGCGGGTCGATGTCCGCGAAGACCGGCCGTGCGTTCTCGTAGAGCACGGCGTTGGCCGACGCGACGAAGGAGAAGGGGCTCGTCACCACCTCGTCGGACTCCCCCACGCCGACGGCGCGCAGCGCCAGGTGCAGGGCGGCCGTCCCGCTGCTGACGGCGCTCGCGAGCGGAGCGCCGACGCGGGCGGCGAAGCGGCGCTCGAACTCCTCGACGCGGGGGCCCAGCGACAGACGGCGCGAGCGCAACACGTCGATGACCGCGCGCTCCTCGCTCTCGCCGATGAGCGGCCGCGCGAGGGGGATCACCTCCGCAGGAGGTGCTTCTCGCTGAGGGATCTCCGGCCGGGGCGCCGGCCGCCCGTCGGCCGGTGGCACTAAACCCTGCCGGTGGAGCTCAGCGGCGACTCGGACGCTCCTCGCCTGCCGGGCTGCATCCCGTACTCGAGCGAGTCGACCAGCGCGTCCCATGAGGCGGCGATCAGGTTCTCCGAGACGCCGATCGAACCCCACACGTCCTGTCCGTCGGAGGCGTCGATCAGGACACGGGTGACCGCGCCCGTCCCCTTCGTCTCATCAAGGATCCGCACCTTGAAGTTCACGAGATCGATATCCCGCAGGTGCGGGTGGATCTCGGCGATCGCGTCCCTCAGGGCCTTGTCGAGCGCGTTCACGGGCCCGTTGCCTTCGGCGGTGCGCACGTAGCGCTCGCCCCCAAGCCAGATCTTGATCGTGGCCTCCGTCTCGACCTTTCCGTCGGCGCGCTTCTCCACCATCACCCGCCAGGACTCCAGGCGGAAGAGCGGCTCGTACTCGCCCGCCTCCCTGCGCATCAGCAGCTCGAAGGACCCGTCGGCCGCCTCGAACTGGAAGCCGTCGTGCTCGAGGCCCTTGACCCGCTCGAGCATGCGCCCTGCGAACTTCTCGTCCGCGGCGATGCCCGCCTGACGTGCCTTCTCGACGATGCTCGCGCGCCCGGCGAGCTCGGAGATCAGAACGTCGCGGCCGTTGCCCACGACCTCCGGGTCCACGTGCTCGAAGGTCTGCGCGTCGGCGCTGACGCCGGCCGCGTGCAGGCCGGCCTTGTGCGCGAAGGCGTGCTTGCCCACATACGGCTGGGCGGGGTCCGGCGAGCGGTTGAGCAGCTCATCGACGAAGTGCGCCGTCTCGGTCAGACGCGCGAGCCGCTCGGGTGCCAGCAGCTGGTGGCCCATCTTCAGCTGCAGGTCGGCGATGATCGTCACCAGGTTTGCGTTGCCGGTGCGCTCGCCGATGCCGTTGATCGTCCCCTGCACCTGCGTGGCGCCCGATTCGACGGCCGTGAGCGTGTTCGCCACGGCGCAGCCGGAGTCGTCGTGGGTGTGGATCCCGAGTGCGACGCCCGGGAGCGCTTCTCCCACGACGGCGAAGGCGGTGCGGATCTGGCGGGGCAGCGATCCGCCGTTGGTGTCGCACAGCACCACGCGCTCGGCTCCCGCGCCGGACGCGGCCCGCAGGCAGTCGAGCGCGTAGCCCGCGTCCAGCTCGAATCCGTCGAAGAAGTGCTCGGCGTCGAACAGCACGCGCTTGCCGGCGTCGACGAGGAAGGCGACGGAGTCGGCGATCATCGCCAGGTTCTCCTCGCGCGAGACGCGCACGACCTTCTCGACGTGCAGCACCGAGGACTTGCCGACGAGCGTGCAGGCCGGCGCGAAGCAGTCCGCGAGGATCCTGAGCCCGTCGTCGTCCTTGGCGTTCGTGTCGCGGCGCCGGGTCATCCCGAACGCGACGACCTGTGCCGTCTCCAGCTGCTCGCGTGAGAGCAGCCTGAACAGCTCCTGCTCCTTGGGGTTGGAGCTGGGGAAGCCCGCCTCGATCATGTCCACGCCGAGCTCGTCGAGCGCGTGGACCACGCGCACCTTCTCCTCGGCCGTGAGGGTCAGGCCGCCTCCCCCCATGCCGTCGCGCAGGGTGGCGTCGTATAGCTGTATGTCGCCCATCGGCCTAACCCGCGGCGGTCGTCTGTGCGCTGGGCGCCGGGCCGTCGCCCGTCGGCGTCTCGAGCGCCGTCACGTGCACGACGTCGAGCCACTCGCGGTAGCGCTCGGAGCGCCCGTGGATCGCGTCGTCGAAGGCGGCCTGCAGCACGCGCGTGATCTCGCCCGGCTTGCCCGTGCCGATCATGTGGTCGTCGACCTCGCGCACGGGCACGAGCTCCGCCGCGGTGCCGGACAGGAACATCTCGTCCGCCAGGTACATCTCGGCGCGTGCGACGTTGCGCTCGACGACCTTGTAGCCGAGGTCCCGAGCGATCTGCATGAGCGAGCGGCGGGTGATCCCATCGAGGATCGAGTTGTGCTGTCCCGGCGTGGCTATCTCGCCGTCGCGCACGATGTACACGTTCTCGCCCGTCCCCTCGCAGACGTGACCGTGGGAGTCGAGCAGGATGGCCTCTTCGTAGCCGGCCTTCAGCGACTCGACCTTGGCGAGCACGCTGTTCAGGTACTGGCCCGAGGCCTTCGCGTGTGGGATCAGCGAGTCGGGGCTGATGCGCCGCCAGGAGGAGACCTTCGCGCGGACGCCGTTGAGCTTGCCCTCCTCGCCGAGGTAGGAGCCCCACTCCCAGCAGGCGATCGTCACGTCGACGGGCGCCTCCAGCGGATTGAGTCCCATCTGGCCGTATCCACGGTTGACGATCGGGCGGATGTAGCAGGAGCGCAGGCCGTTGCGCGCAACCAGCTCGAGCGTCGCCGCGCGCAGCTGCTCGGCAGAGTAGGGCACCGGCATGTAGTACAGCTCGGCCGAGCGCAGCAGCCTGTCGATGTGCTCGGCGTTGCGGAACACCGCAGGGCCCAGCTCCGTGTCGTAGCAGCGCATGCTGTCGAACACACCCGTTCCGTAGTGCAGGCCGTGCGTCAGCACGTGGACCTTGGCGTCCTCCCATGGGACGAAATCTCCGTTCATCCAGATGAGGTCGGTGGGCTCCACGTTCGTTGCGCTCCTAGTCGAGATTTTCCAGTACTGCCCGCGCGGCCTCTGCGGTGCCGGCGTCACCGCCCAGGTCGGGGGTGCGCAGGCCCGCCTCGAGCGCGCCTTCAACGGCCGATTCTACAGCCGTGGCCTCCCTTTCCAAGGCGAGCCCGTGGCGCAGGAGCATCGCCGCGGAGAGGAACATCGCGAGCGGGTTGGCGACGCCCTGCCCGGCGATGTCGGGCGCGGAGCCGTGCACCGGCTCGAACAGGCCGGGGCTGCCGGTGCTGGGCGACCCGGCGGCGGGCGCCTCTTCGCCGAGCGAGGCGCTGGGCAGCAGGCCGATCGAGCCGGTGAGCATCGCGGCCTCGTCGGAGAGGATGTCGCCGAACATGTTCTCGGTGAGGATCACGTCGAAGCGGCTCGGCGAGGCGATCAGCTGCATCGCCGCATTGTCGACCAGCACGTGCTCGAGCTCGATCTGCGGGAACTCGCGCGAGTGAAGCCCGCTCACCACCTCGCGCCACAGGCGGGAGGTCTCCAGCACGTTCGCCTTGTCGACGCTCGTCACCCTCGAACGCGCCGCTTTGAACGCGGTGCGGGCGATCCGCTCGATCTCGTCGGTCGTGTAGGAGCAGACGTCCGAGGCCGAGCGCTCGGTCCGCGTCTTCTCGCCGAAGTAGATCCCGCCAGTGAGCTCGCGCACGACCAGCAGATCGGTGCCCTCGATCCGCTCCCGCCGTAGCGGCGAGGCGTCGTAGAGGGCCGCGAGCGGCTTGACGGGACGCAGGTTCGCGTAGAGACCGAGGCCCTTGCGCAGTCCGAGCAGCCCCGCCTCGGGTCGCGGCGCGTGCGGATCGGTGGTGTCCCACTTCGGCCCTCCGACGGCCGCCAGCAGCACCGCGTCCGCTCGCCGGCAGGCGTCGAGGACATCGTCGGTCAGCGGTGTGCCGTGGGCGTCGATCGACGCTCCCCCGAACAGGTGCTCCTCGAACTCGAACTCGCCGAGCGCGCTCAGCAGCTCGAGCGTCGGAGCCATGATCTCGGGTCCGATCCCGTCTCCGGGCAGCGTGACTATGTGGGCGGCCATCAGCGCGCGAACGCTACCGGCCGGCGGGGCGTGGACGCCACGACGCCCGCCACCGCCCGCCCGCGTCGTCCACGGGCGGGCGCTCCTGCCGTGACCTCACTGCGAGATCGCGGCGCAGGATGGTTCAGGCGCTCTGCACCTTGATCGGGTCGTCCGCGTGCGCGTGGCCCTCGCCCGGGAGGGCGCGGAACGCCTTCCAGAAGGCCTCGCGACTGGCCTCGACGGTTTTGTAGAAGGTGCGCACCGCAAGCAGCCGCTGGCTTCTCAGCGTCTTGATCGCGGGGCCATCGACGGCGCGGGTGTTCAGACACAGCGCCGCTGTGTCTTTCGGCGTCGGGCAGGCCGTCTTGATCGCAGCGCGGTCCGCCACGATCTGCGCGGTCAGCGTGGTGCGAGCCGCGAGAACGGTGGTCTGCGCGGCGGTGAACGCGGTATGGAGCGCGGTGCAGTTCGCGAGGATCTGGGCGGCGAACTTCTTCAGGTGTTTGCTCTCCGTGCCGGCTGCCACGTTGGCGCAGACCTTCGAGGCCTGTGGGAACGTCTGCTGGAACGTCCTTTCGCCGGCCTTGGGAGCCGCCGCGCTGGCCATGCCGGCGACAGCAAGGGAGATCGCGCACGTCAAAACGGCGACGCTGCCTAACAGACGTCTACGCAGGGTCATATAGGTGTCTCCTTCGGTGAGGGATGGGGTCTCGCCCTTCAGAACCCATCGCGAGGCCCGGAGTTGCCCTGCTGCAAGCGCTCGCCCGGGCGCGTCAGAGCGCCGTCGTGACCGGTCCGCTGCGCTCGCGCGTGTCTTCGAAGGCCTCGATTCGGGCCTCATCGCCGAGGGTCACGCCGATGTCGTCCAGGCCGGCCAGCAGTCGGCGACGGATCTCGGGGTCGATCTCGAAGGCGACCGAGACGAGCTCGCCGTCGGGCCCGGGGTATCGGACCTCCCGTGCCTGCAGGTCCACCTGGCCCTCGCCTGCCGCCGCGAGCGCCCGGCAGTGCTCGTCGTCCAGCACGATCGGCAGCAGGCCGATCTTCGTGCAGTTGGAGTAGAAGATGTCGGCGAACGACGGCGCGACGATCGCCTGGAAGCCGTAGTCCTGCAGCCCCCAAGGAGCGTGCTCGCGGGAGGAGCCACAGCCGAAGTTCTCGCCCGCCACGAGGATCGGGTTGGCGGGCAGGTCCCACTCCGGCTCCTTTGCCCAGTCGTAGAAGAGGAACTCGCCGAAGCCCGTCCGCTCGACCCGCTTGAGGAACTGCTTGGGCATGATCTGGTCGGTGTCGACGTCGGAGCGGTCGAGGTGGGTGGTGCGGCCGACTATGGTCTCTATGGGTTCCACGGCTTTTCCTTGAGTTTGGCCGGCGGGAGATCCCGCGCGGCCTTTGATTTCAGCTTCCGACCTCGTGTCGGCCGGGACGGTTGGGCCAGCTCGAACAGCCGTCTCATCGCGACTGCTCCCCGGCCGGCGAAACCCCCCCGAAGACGGCGGCCTCGGCCCATTTGAAGTGCAGTTCGGGCTCCTGGAAGCCGGCGTCGGCGAGCCACCGGAGCTGGTCCTGCACGGTGTCGGGCTGGTCGTCGGTGTCCTCGTCGAGCAGATCGTGGCGCAGCTGCTCGTCGTTGCGCGCGCCGCCGTGCTGGTGCTCGATGGCTATCGAGTTGGCGAGCATCCGCTCGTCGAACAGGCCGGCGAGCGGGCCGGCGATCGCCACGAAGTCCATGTTCACGAACATCGCGCCCGGCTCCAGCAGCTCACGTATCTCCGCGAACAGCTCGCGCTTGCGCGCAGCGGGCAGGTGGTGGATGGCGTAGCCCGACACCGCGGCGTCGTAGCCGCCGGCAGGGAGGGCATCGCGCCAGGACGGGTCGCGCAGGTCGGCGCGCACCGCCTGCCAGCGCTCGCCCGGTGCTCCCAGCCGCTCGGCGGCGCTCGCGAGCATCGGCTCGGAGTAGTCCACGAGCACCGCCTCGGCGGACGGGGCTACGCGCTGCAGCAGCTGCGTCATCGCTCCGTTGCCGGCGCCGACGTCGAGGAACCGCCCGAGCGGTCTGTCGCTGCGCCTGAACAGGGTCTCGACGAGCTCTTCCTGCACGTCGGGCAACGGCAGCAGCTGCTGGCGCTCGGACAGGAAGGTGTGCACGAGCTGCGGCTGCTGCCAGGCCGCTCTGTGGGTGTGGCCGCTCACTGCCAGTCCCTGATGTCGACGAAGCGGCCCTCGATCGCCGCGGCGGCGGCCATCTGCGGTGAGACCAGGTGGGTGCGCCCGCCGCGTCCCTGGCGGCCCTCGAAGTTTCGGTTCGAGGTCGAGGCGCAGCGCTCGCCGGGCTTGAGTATGTCCGGGTTCATGCCAAGGCACATCGAGCAGCCCGCTACGCGCCAGTCGAAGCCGGCGTCGCGGAAGACGCGATCGAGGCCCTCGGCCTCCGCCTGCGCCTTGACCTGCTGGGAGCCGGGCACGACCATCGCGCTGACGCCGTCCGCGACCCGCCTGCCCGCCACCACCTCGGCCGCGGCGCGCAGGTCGCCGATGCGGGAGTTCGTGCACGAGCCTATGAACACCCGGTCGACCGCGATCTGATCGATCGGCGTGCCCGGCTCGAGCGCCATGTAGTGGAGAGCGCGTTCGGTCGCCTCGCGGGCCGCGGGACTCTCGAACTCCGCAGGCGACGGCACGCGCTCGGTGACCGCGCGGACCATCCCGGGGTTCGTGCCCCAGGTGACCTGTGGGGAGATGGCGGACGCGTCGATCAGCACCTCGGTGTCGAAGCTCGCGCCCTCGTCGCTGCGCAGCTCGCGCCACGCATCGATCGCGGCGTCGAGCTCGGCGCCGTTGGGAGCGCCGGGCCTCGGTTGGCCGATCTCCGATCGGTCGGCAAACCAGGCGAAGGTCGTGTCGTCGGGGGCGATCATCCCGGCGCGTCCGCCGCCCTCGATCGTCATGTTGCAGACGGTCATGCGGCCCTCCATCGACAGCTTCTCGATAGCCGGGCCGGCGTACTCGACGACGTGGCCGGTCATCCCGCCCACGCCGAGCTGCCCGAGCGTGCCCAGGATCAGGTCCTTGGCGCTCACGCCGAAGCCGAGCTCGCCCTCGTAGCGGATGCGCATCGAGCGCGGTCTGCTCTGGACCATGCACTGGGTCGCGAGCACGTGCTCGACCTCGCTCGTGCCGATGCCGAAGGCCAGCGCGCCGAACGCGCCGTGCGTGGAGGTGTGGGAGTCCCCGCAGACGATCGTCATGCCGGGCTGCGTGACGCCCAGCTCGGGGCCGATCACGTGGACGATCCCCTGGCGGTCGGAACCGAGCGAATAGACGGGGATCGCGAACTCCTCGCAGTTGCGCTCGAGCGTCTGCACCTGCACGCGGGAGAGCTCGTCCTTGATACGCGCAGCCACGGGTGTGCCGTCGGTGGGCGTGTTGTGGTCGGCGGTGGCGAGCGTGCGATCCGGGCGGCGCACGGTGCGACCGGCCAGGCGCAGCCCGTCGAAGGCCTGCGGGCTCGTCACCTCGTGGACGAGGTGCAGGTCGATGTAGAGCAGGCCGTCGGCTACCTCGTGGGCCTCCCAGATCTTCTCGAACAGCGTCTTTGACATCGTCATCGGTCTCTCTCGTGGCGAGTGGTGGTGGTTTCGTTGAAGGAGACCCCTTCCGGGGTCCGGATGGGTCGGTCTGCGCCCTTCACTAGCTCCTGCGCAGTCCCGCGGAGACGAGCGCCAGGAAGGCGGCCTCCGCGTCGGTGGCGTTCTCGAAGTGGTGGGGAAGATCGGCGTCGAAGGTGACGCAGTCGCCCTCGCCGAGCTCGTGGCGCTGGCCGTCGCACACGAGCACGAGCGACCCCTGCTCGACGAGCGCCGTCTCACGGCTGCCGGGCTCATGCATGGGCGG
>DATMQX010000109.1:0-5549 GCA_035567055.1 Solirubrobacteraceae bacterium | reverse complement strand
TTTTGAAACGACGCGATCGGCGGGACGTGACGAGGAGGACCACCGATGGCGAAGAGCGTGGCCGCGTCACCGGTCAGTCCCGGCGCCGAGCGGTGTCAGCTCGACGAACGCGTCGTAGAGACCGCTCCCGCCGCCCCAGTCCGTGGGCTCCTCGGCCGTGAGCGCGTTGACCGAGCGCCGCGCACCGCCCGCGTCGCTGAGCCCGCCGAAAGGCATCCAGGCGACGCCGGGCCGAACTCGGTCCGAAACGCGGCAGAGCGCGCGGACCTCGCCGCGCTCGCTGCGCACGAGCACCGCATCCCCCGCCGCGACCCGCCGCCGGTCGGCATCCTCGGGGTGGATCTCGATGAACAGCTCTCCGCTGCGCCGGCGGTGACGATCGATGTGGCTGTAGCCCGAGTTCAGGAAGTGCAGCGTCTTGCCCGTGATCAGTTGCAGGCCGGTACCGGCGGGAATGTGGCCCGGCGCCGGCAGCGGGTCGTGTCCGCGTTCCTTCAGCGGCTCCGAATACAGCTCCGCCTTTCCCGATCGCGTCGGGAAACCGCCGTTCGCGAATGGCCGCCAGTCGGGCGGTCGGTTCAAGCGCACGGATCCTTCTCGCCACAGCCTCTCGTACGTGATGCCTTCCAGCCAGGGGTGACCGCTCGCGAGCGCCGCGCGCAACATCGACTCGTCGCTCTCGAAGAGCCATTCGTCCGTGCGACGCAAGGCCGCGGCCAGGCGCCGGAACAGCTCGGTGTTCGGGACCGACTCGCCGAGCGGCGCGATCGCCGGACGGTTGAGCGCGAGGTACAGATGGCCCCACGCCGGCGACAGGTCGAGATGCTCGATCTGGCTCGTGGCGGGGAGCACGTAGTCTGCGTAGAGCGCCGTGTCGGTGACGAAGAGGTCGGATACCACGGTGAACAGGTCCTCGCGCAGCAGGCCCTGCCGGATCAGGTTCTGATTCGGCATGCTCACCATCGGATTGACGCCGTAGGCGATGAGCGCCCGCACGCGCGGCTGCAGCTCGTGGCTGCACAGGTCCACACCCAGATCGCGCATGTTGAGGACGCGCACGTCCGGCTTGTACACCTCGGGCATCAGCACTCGATCCATCGCCAGCACGCCGAAGTGCAGCGCGTGGGTCGAGCGCGCGAGGCCGCCGCCACGGTACCTCCAGGCGCCGCTCAGCACCGGCAGACAGGCGAGCGTCCGGAACTGCATGGCGCCGTTGCGGTGGTGCTCGATCCCGATCAGCGGCCGCAGCAGGGAAGGCTGCGTGGTCGCGTATTCGCGCGCGAAGCGTTCGATGACGTCCGCCGGCAGTCCGACCATCGGAGCAACCTGCGCCGGCGAATACTGCTGCACCCGCTCCGCCAGCGCGTCGTAGCCGATCGCGTGCCGCGTGACGAAGTCGAGGTCCACCAGCCCGTCGCGAACCATGACGTGCATCATCGCCAGCGCCAGCGCCGCGTCGCTCGCGGGCTTGATCTGGAGGTGCCAGTCGGCCGCCTCCGCAGTGCGCGTGCGGATCGGATCCACGACCACCAGTTTGGCGCCGCGGCCCTGCGCCTCGCGCACGAGCGGCCAGAAGTGCAGGTTGGTCACGATCGTGTTGGTGCCCCACAGCACGATGTAGCGGCTGTGGACAACGTCCTCGGGATCGATTCCGGTCCCGACGCCGAGTGTCGAAGAGAGTCCGGCCGCCGCGACCGCGCCGCAGATGTTGCGGTCGAGGCCGCTTGTTCCCATCGAGCCGAAGAGCCGCATGTCGAGCGAGGCCTGCTGGATCAGGCCCTGCACGCCGGCGGAGCTGTATGGCAGTATCGCTTCCTCCCCCGACTCCGCGACGATCGCCTGCCAGCGCGAGGCGATGTCGGCCAGCGCCTCGTCCCAGCTCACTCGCGCGAAGCGTCCCTCGCCCTTCGCACCGACCCGCTTGAGCGGATGCAGCACGCGGTCGGGATGGTAGACGCGTTCGAGATAGTGGTTGACCTTGGCGCAGAGCGTCCCGCGCGTGAACGGATGCGTCGGGTCGCCGGACAGTCTCTCGGCCGCGCCGTTCCGCACCTCGACCACCCAGCCGCACGTGTCGGGACAGTCGTGGCCGCAAGCGCCGCGGATCGTGTCCATTGGTTCGACGGCGGCCGTCATGCGCGCACCGCCAGCGTCGCGAGCGCGCGAAACGACTCGAGCACGAGCATGTCCGGACCTCCTCGGAAAGGGCCGCAGCGGCTGGCGGCGGATGTTACGATACGCAGGGTTTGTGGTACTAGTAAAGATCCAGATTCTGTGCGCTCAATAGATCCAGACCACATGGTGGCGCCGCTGCTGGAAGCGTTGGTCCTCGATCGCGGAGCGGAAGCGTCGCTGCAGGAGCAGCTCTGGCTCGGTCTCAAGCGGCTGATCCAGCGCGGCACGCTGCGCCCGGGCCGGCCCGTGCCCTCGAGCCGCTCGCTCGCGGAGGACCTCAGCGTGTCGCGCAACACGGTCATGGCCACGTACGACCGTCTCGTCGGGGAGGGCTACCTCGAATCGCGGCCGCGCTCGGGTGTGTTCGTCAGCGCCTCTCTTGCGTCCGTGCCGCGGCATTCGGACAGACCACGGGTGCACCCCGCGCCCGATGTCGGGGACGTTGAGCCCCTCCTGGATCCGCTGCCGTTTCGGCCGTGTCAGCCCGACGTGCGGTTGTTCCCGCTCGCGCTTTGGAACCGATTGCGCGCGCGCCGGCTGCGAACGGATGGCATGCGACTTCTCCAGTATCAGAGCCACCTCGCGCTGGGCCTGCCGGAGCTGCGGCGCTCGCTGGCCTCCTACCTGCGCGACAGCCGCGGTGTTCAGTGCGGCTGGCGACAGGTGGCGATCACGAGCGGCTCCCAGCAGGCGCTGTTTCTGCTCGCGCAGCTTCTGGTCCGGCCCGGATCGACGGTGGTGATGGAGGACCCGGGTTATGCCGGCGCCCGCCAGGCATGGCTGCAACGCGGCGCCGCGCTCGAGCCCGTGGCCATCGACGAGCAGGGGCTGGTGTCTCCGACGACGCTCGACGGCCTCAAGCCGGCGCTGATCTACGTGACGCCCTCACGTCAGTTCCCGACCGGAGCGTGCCTGCCGGTGTCGCGACGTCTGGAGTGGCTGGCCTACGCGCGACGCCGCGCGACGTGGATCGTGGAAGACGACTACGATTCGGAGTTCCGCTACGGCCGCCCGCCGACGCCCAGCTTGCACAGCTTCGACACCGCCGGCCGCGTGATCTACGTCGGGAGCATGAGCAAGGTGCTGTTCCCGTCGCTACGGATCGGCTACGTCGTGCTCCCGCACGCGCTCGTCGAGCCGTTCGGCGCGTTACGCAGCGTTGTCGACGATCACGGGCCATTCGTGGATCAGGCCGTGCTCGCCGCGTTCATCGACAGTGGCGCCTTCTATACGCACATCCGGCGCTGCCGCCGTCACTATGCCGAGCGCCAGCAGGTCTTCCTCGAGTCCGCGCGTCGGGCGGGTCTTCCACTGCGCTTCTCCCAGACCGACGGCGGCATGAACCTGCTCGGCAGGCTCCCGGCCGGCGTCGACGACGTGCGTCTGTCCCGCCGGCTGCGCACGCGTGACTTCGACGTGCCGCCGCTGGCGGCGTACGCCTTCAGGCCGCAACCGCCTGGGCTGGTCTTCGGCTACACGGCCTTCGAGCCGAAGAGCATCCGCCAGGAAGTGCAGCGGCTGTCGCGCCTGCTGAGCACTCGGGTCGAGCGACGTGGGGGGTGCGACAGTGAGGCGGTCCCCCGTCCTGTTGGAACCGCGCATAGATGAACGGTGTGCTACGTCCGAGCTTGCGTCACCACCACCAGCAGGCCCAGGATCACCGCCATCATCACGATCGGGCCGAGCCACTACAACTGCACGCAGCATTTCGCCGCGCGAAAAGGCTGGCGGCAGTCGACGCTGGCAGGTTTGACACCGCTCTTCCGACGCGTCACAGTGGAGAGAATTTCGGGCGGTGGAGTCCGCCTTCAACCGCCGTCAATGACGGCCAATGACTCCTGCGGTTCGCCGTGGGAGTCTCCGATCTCATGTCGCGGCGTCCCAAGAAAGGCGACACGGCATGACGCGACTCTTCTGGATCTGCTTCGCAGGCGCTCTTGGCACCGGGACTCGGTACCTGGTTGCGCAATGGGCTGCACAGCGGCTCGGCAGCGTCTTCCCTTACGGGACCCTCATCGTCAATGTCGTCGGCTGCTTCATCATTGCCGTGTTGATGCAGGCGGGGATGACTCTCGGGTGGTCACCGACGGTTCGGGCGGCGCTCACCATTGGGTTCGTCGGCGGATTGACGACCTATTCCAGCTTCAACTACGACACGCTGCGGCTTGTAGAGGAAGGCGCACCTGTAACAGGACTGGCGAACGTCATGTTGACGTTCGTCGGGTGTGCCTTTGCGGGGTGGCTCGGATTGCTGACAACCCGCGCGGTCCTGGGCCGTTGAAGGAGTAGAGACGATGCGCGTCCTCGATGGCGTTCAGTGTTTAGTGCGAGTCTTCCTTGGGGAATCAGACACCTGGCGCCACAAGCCTCTGGCGCGCGCACTTTTGGACCGACTGCGGTCCGAAGGGTTCGCCGGCGCGACGGTTGTGCACGGCGTCGCAGGGTTCGGCGCGAGCAGCATCATCCATACGGCCAGTCTCCTCGAGCTCTCGACCGACCTCCCCGTCGTGATCGAGGTGGTAGACGATCAGGCGCACGTCGAGCGCCTATTGCCGATTCTCGACGAGATGATCACTGGAGGGGCGCTGGTGACCGTCGAGAATGTCCGCGTGGTCAAATACGCCGCTGGAGCGAAACGGCAGCAGCAGCCGTAAGACCTCAGCCCCGACGCCGCTGGATCGGCGGTGCTGATGATCGTGTCGCGTTCCACCAACGCCGGAGCGCCACGATGGACCGGACCGCCTCGACGAGACCGAATGGCCAAGCGCCCTGCAAAAAGCCGTACACTGAGCCGAGAGCACACGCGGCTGCAAACGCGAGCACGAACGACGGACGACGCTGCTCGAACGCGTACGTGACGAGCATGGCGGTCACCGCGAACAAGCCGAACGCCGATAGCGCCGTCATGCGGGCTCGAACAACGCCTCCAAGAACTCTCGCGTGCCTTCCGGTCCGCTGAGTTCGAGTGCAATCGCCCCGGGATTCGATTCAACGGTTGGCGTAAACCGCAGAAATCTGCAGCACTGCCGCTGGGCATCGATCATTGCAGTGATCCGCGTCAGCGCCTCAGACGTCGGCGGAAATTCGAGCCGGTAGCCTGCCGTCAACTTCGCCCTGTTTGTCGCCAGTATCGCGATCTGCGCGAGTAGACCGCTCTTCCGAGCGCGCAACGCATCGTCGGTGAGCGTACAGGCGATTGGCAGGTCTTCCATCTGGGTCGGCTCCAGGGCGTCGGTTCTACTGAACCTCGTCGACGCTGCTGTGTCAACCCTCCTGGTCAGCGGGCCTCGCGCGCCTCGAACGTCGAGCAGAACTTGCAGAACGATGTCGATTTCCAGCAGGCTCGTGGCCTGGGCGAAGCGCTCCCCCAATCC
>DATMQX010000108.1:0-4970 GCA_035567055.1 Solirubrobacteraceae bacterium | reverse complement strand
ATTCTCAGCGCCTTCGTACATGCCGTCTTGTACCCGATAGGTCACATTGACCCTGATCCACATGGCCAAGCCAGGCCCGGCTAGCGTTCCTCGCGGTCACGTACCGCTATAAGCGGACACATTGTCTTTGACTCAAACAATTTCAGATCGCCGAATCGGCGCTGGTAAGGGTGGTGCTTGCTTGACGGCGAACGATAGTGCAGATCGTCCAATTCTGCTTGTAATGCGTGCCATAAGCCCGCGATAGGGTGCGCTCTAGATCGCGGGGGTCGGCTGGGCGGGCTTTCTGACATTCCGGGACGTCTGGGTTAGGCCTGTTGTCGGGGGCATGTTTTCGGAAACCGCACTAACGCGGCAAATGCCGGGGCGGTGCGCTCAGGCGTTTACGCCTCGCGTGCGTCATGCGCGAGGAGGGCGATCTGGACGCGGTTGTTGAAGTGGAGCTTCTCGAGCAGGCGTGAGACGTGCGCTTTGACGGTCGCGACGCTCATGTACAGCTCGCGGCCGATCTCGGCGTTGGACTTGCCGAGTCCGATCGCGATAGCGACCTCTCGTTCGCGTTGGGTGAGGCGGTCGAGTTGTCCGCGGGCGTGGCGCGTCCGGTCGTCGCCCTCGCTGTCGGTCACGTGGCCGATCAGCCGGCGGGTGATCGTGGGGGAGAGGATCGGCTCGCCGGCGGCGACGGTCCGGACAGCGCGCACGATGTCGGCTGGCGGCGTGTCTTTGAGCAGGAACCCGCTGGCACCGGCGCGGAGAGCGCGCAGGACGTAGTCGTCGGCCTCGAAGGTCGTAAGGACGATGACCTCGGGCGCACCGTCCTGCGCGCGGAGCAGTTCGGTGGCGGCCAGGCCGTCCATGCCAGGCATGCGAATGTCCATCAGCACCACGTCGGGGCGATGCTCGGCGGCTGCCCGCGCGACCTGGCTGCCGTCCGCGGCCTCACCGACGATCTCGATGTCCTCGGCGCCCGCGAGCAGCATCGACAGCCCCGCGCGGACGAGCGCGTCGTCGTCGACGACGAGCACCCGGATCTGCTCGCTCATGGCGGCCACGGCAGCCAGGCGCGGAGCCGGAACTCGCCGTTCTCGTCGAGTCCGTGCTCGAGGTGGCCGCCGGAGAGCGTGGCGCGCTCGGCGAGGCCGACGAGCCCGGCTCCTGACCCGGGAATCTTGGGTCCGCCTGCGGCCAGGACCGGCGCGGGGTTGCGCACCTCGATCGTAAGCCCGTTTCCCGGGGCTCCCTCGATGCGCAGGTCGACCGGTGCCGAGGCTGCGTGCTTGCGTGCATTGGTCAGGGCCTCCTGGACGATTCGCAGCGCATGGCGGCCGATGGGGTCCGGGACGGCAGCCAGGTCGGCAACGCGCAGGTCGGCGTGCAAACCCATGCCGGCCGCACGTGATTCGTCGAGCAGCCCGGGCAGTGCCGCGAGTGTCGGCTGCGGCGGTTGCGGCGTCTCGCCGTCGGCCCCGTCGCGCAGGACGCCTATGACCGCGCGCAGGTCTTCGAGGGCCTGGTGCGCGCTGGCGCGGATCACCGCGGCGGCCCGGGCGATCTCTTCCGGCGCCGCGTCGGGGCGGAACTCAAGCGCGCCGGCGTGCAGGCTCAGCAGCGAGATCCGGTGCGCGAGGACGTCGTGCATCTCCCGCGCGATCCGCGTGCGCTCCGCGTACCGGATCTGCTCGACGCGCAGCTGCTGCTCGGTCTCGGAGTGGCGCGCGCGCTCCCAGCGCGACTGGCGGCGCCCCTGGCGGAACATGCCCCAGGCGACGATCACCGCCGCGGCGAGCGTACAGGCGAGGTAGTACGCCGCCTGGGAGTTGCCTACGTGAAGTACCGCTGCGTTGGCTCCGGCCGGGTGCAGGACGCGCCCGACCGGTAGCAGCGCGACCTGCCCCGCGGCGACCAGGACCGCCAGCTGCCAGCGGCGGTAGGCGGCGACGGTGTAGAGGATGATCACGCCGGCCGGGCCGGCCGAAGAGGAAACGGCGAGGACCGGTAGCGAGACAAGGCCGAGGCTCAACGGCCAGCGCCGGCGCCACCACAGCGCGAGGCAGAGCCCCGCTCCCCCGATCGCATCGACGACGAGCAGCGGGCCATGGAGCCCATGCCGGTCGCTGCTCAGGCCCGCAGCGCCGAACACCGCCGCAAGCAGGAACAGGGCACTGTCGACGATCCAGTCGCGCCGCGAGCGCCGTGCCGGTGGCGGCTCGTCCGCCTCCGGCCCGGCGAGGCTGCTGAGGAGAAGGCGGAGGCGAGTCATGCCGCCCAGCGTAGGCAGGGTGAGCGCGGCTGAACAGCCGGCCGAAGTCGATGCGTGCACCCACTTTGGTCGCCCCGGGGATTCGACCTGTGCCCGATTGCGGGTGTCCGGCCGGCCAGCGAATCGTGTCATCCGTGATCGAACCCGGCCACAGCGAACAGGAGAATCCCATGCTCACCCGCGTTGCGCACGTGACCGTCCGATACCGCTGGGCGGTGATTGGCTGCTGGCTCGTCCTGGTCGTCGTCGGCGGCTTCGCCGCCGGGAAGGTGTCGACGCGCTGGTACCAGAGCTTCTCGATTCCCGGCCAGTCCGCCTACCAGGCTGGCCAGCGCACACTGGGGGCGTTCGGCGCGGGAGTGCGTCCGCCGAGCGTCGTCGTCTTCCACACCGTCGGCGACGCGACCAACAGTCGCGCAATCGCGCAGGCGATGCGCCGCGCGGCCGCCACGGTGCCAGGTTCGCTGTCGAGCTCCTACTTCTCGACGCACAACCCGGCCTACGTCTCGCGCGACCGCCATACCACGTTCATGGAGCTCTACCCGCCCGGGCCGGGAACCATCACCACCAACAGCGGTGCGGCTGCCATCCGCGCTGCGGCAGCGAGCGGGCTGCCCGCCGGGATCACGGTCGACGTGACCGGCCACGATCCGCTCGAGGAAGCATCGACGCACGGATCAAGCGGCGGCTCCAGCGTCCTCATCGAGGCCCTGGTCGGCGGCCTCGGCGCACTGGTGATCCTGCTGTTCGTCTTCGGAACGCTTCCGGCCGTGCTGATCCCGCTCGTCGTCGCGGCGGCGGCGATCCTGAACACGTTCACGCTCGTCTGGGCCCTCACCTACGTCACCAGCGTCTCGATCGTCGTCGAGTTCCTGATCGCGCTCGTCGGGCTCGGGGTCGCGGTCGACTACGCCTTGCTGATGATCTTCCGCTTCCGCGACGAGCTGCGCGCCGGACGCGACGTCGAGCAGGCGCTCGTCCAGACCGTGACGCACGCTGGCCGGTCCGTGATCGTCTCCGGCTCGACAGTCGCCGTCGGCTTGCTCTCGATGCTCGTGCTGCCGGTGCCGTTCATCCGTTCGATCGGCATCGGCGGCATGCTCATCCCCGCCGTCTCGGTGCTGGCGGCGATCACGCTCCTCCCAGCGCTCCTGGCGGTGCTGGGCGAGCGGATCAACAGCGTTCGCGTGCTGCCGAAGCGACTCGTCGACCGCGGCCATCCCGAGGACGGTGCCTGGGGCCACTGGGCGCGGTTCGTTCTCCGTCGCCCGCGACTGATCGCCTTCGCCGGCATCGTGATCGTCGCTGCGCTGGCCGGGCTCGGCACGCAGCTGAACCCGCACGAGCCGCAGCTGAGGAACATCCCTGGCAGCGGCACCGCGATCGCGGGCCGGCAGATGCTCGCGGACGCCGGCATCTCGCCCGGGGTGATGGAGCCGCTCGACGTGCTCGTCGAACGCGGTGGCAGCGCCGACGCGATCGCTTCGCAGCTCCGCACCGTCGCGGGCATCGCCGGCGTCAGTGTTCCCCCGAACTGGCGCCGTGGCCCCGACTCGCTGCTCGAGGCCTTTCCCGCAGCCGACGGGTCCGCTCCCGGCGCCGCGGCCACCATCGACCGCGTCAAGATCGCGCTGGCAGGCGGCGACGGGACGCTCACCGGCGTGGCGGCGGTCGATCAGGAATTCCTGCACACCCTGTACGCGAACTTCCCCTACCTGCTCGCGTTCGTGCTCGTCCTGACGCTGCTGCTGCTTGCCCGCGCATTCCGCTCGATCGTGCTGGCGCTCAAGGCCGTGCTGCTGAACCTCGTCTCGCTCGCGGCGGCGTTCGGGATCGTCGTCTTCGTCTTCCAGCAGGGCCACGGCTCGGCGATCTGGAGCACCGGCGCCACCCAGTCGATCACCCCCTGGATCCCGCTGATGATCTTCGCCTTCCTCTACGGCCTGTCGATGGACTATGAGGTCTTCATGCTGACCCGGATCCGCGAGGCCTACGACCAGACCGGCTCCACACACAAAGCGATCGAGCTCGGCCTCGCGCGCACCGGCAAGCTGGTCACCAGCGCCGCCTTCATCCTCATGTTCGCGTTCCTCCTCCTGTCCACGAGCCCTGGCTACGAGAGCAAAGAATTCGCGATCGCGCTCGCCGGCGGGATCATCTTCGACGCCACCGTCATCCGCGCCCTGCTCGTCCCCGCGCTCATGCGACTACTCGGCAACGCCAACTGGTGGATGCCGAGCTGGACACGCACGATCCTCCTCCTCCGCCAGCCGGCCGGCCGGCCGGAGTTGCGCCCAGAACTCGCCGGCCGAAAAGCCTGACCAGCCGCAGACAGCCGGAAAGCGTTCGCCGGCTGCGATCCTCTCCGAGCCGGGTCCCGCGGGCCTTCGGGTTCGCAGGACCCGAGCTCTTTAGGCCGGCTCCCTTTCTCACAAGAAGGGAGTCCTCGGCAACCCATCGCAATGTCGACCCTTACCATGCGCCCCGAAACCTGGCCGGCGATCCTGATCAGCGCGGCGCGCAGATCACCCATTCGCGCGCGGCATGGGCGCCACCCTGATCAGGCCCCCAATCGGATGCAGAACGGCGGATATCGCGTGCCGCGCGACCGTTGAGTTGCCACGCTGTGTAACGAACGCCAGTTGACATCAGGTGGTCGTCATGTGAGTCGTGGACTGGATGGCGGACCGGCCGTGAAACGGGTGCGATG
>DATMQX010000107.1:0-35021 GCA_035567055.1 Solirubrobacteraceae bacterium | reverse complement strand
TAAACTCCTCGGAGAAATGGCCGACGAAGACGCATTGCACGAGCTCGAGGCGCCCGCGTCCGACGACGCTGACGTCGAGGTCGAGCGCGAGGAGGACGCGCCGCCGGTAGCTGAGCTCGACGCCGAGACAAGGGCCCGCCGCGACGCGGCGCTGCGCCATGTGCGCAAGCTCGGAGATCCCGTCCTGAAAGCCAAGGCGCTGCCGGTCGAGCGCTTCGACGAGCAGCTCGCGCAGGAGATCGCGCGCATGGGGGAGCTGATGCACGACGCCCTCGGCGTCGGGCTGGCGGCGACGCAGCTCGGCGTCCTGCACCGCGTACTCGTCTACCGGGCTCATGCCGAGGACCCACTCACGGCGCTCGTGAACCCCGTGCTCGAGTGGACGAGCGAGGAGCTCGAGGTTGCCGAAGAGGGCTGCCTCAGCCTTCCCTTCGTGCACGTCGAGGTCGAGCGTCCCTCTCGTGTGCGGGTGCGCGCCCAGGACGGAACCGGCGCTGAGATCGAGGTCGAGGCCGAGGGGCTCGAGGCGCGGGTGATCCAGCATGAGATCGACCACCTCGACGGCGTCCTGATCCTCGACCGCATCTCGAGGGAGGCTCGCAAGGAGGCGATGCGCGCGATGCGCGAGGCACAGGACCCCGTCGGAGATCGGCCCGCGAGCGCCGCCTAGCGGCAGCGCGGCGCGGTCAAGCGAGCCTTGGCCACGGTCTTCCTCGGGACCTCGCAGTTTGCAGCGGCGATCCTCGAGCGCCTGGCTCGCAGCGAAGCCCACCGCCCGGCGCTTGTCGTGACACGGCCCGATCGCCCGAGGGGGCGTGGCCGGCGGGCGACCGCTCCACCCGTGGCCGACCGCGCCAGGGAGCTCGGGCTTGCGCTGGCGCAACCGCAGCGCGTCAACGACCCCGACGCGAGGGCGCTGATCGCGCAGGCCGGCCGCTCGGACGAGGGCTCCGTGGGCAGGGGCTCTGGGGGGGACGCGGATCCGCAGACGATCGTGGTCTGCGCCTTCGGCGCGCTGATCAAGGAGCCGCTGCTCTCCGAACACTCGATTCTCAACGTCCATCCGTCGCTGCTTCCCCGATGGCGCGGCGCTGCGCCCGTCGAGCGCGCGATCATGGCCGGCGACCAGGAGACGGGCGTGTCGATCATGCGCCTCACAGCCGGGCTGGACAGCGGTCCTGTGTGCCTCGCCGCCGGCGAGCCGATCCGGCCGGACGACACTTACGGCTCGCTCACCACGCGCTTGCAGGAGCTCGGTGGACAGCTCATCCTCCGCGCCCTCGACGACGCTCCACCGTTCATCGACCAACCCGCCGACGGCGTCACCTACGCCGAGAAGATCTCCCCGGCCGACCGGCTGCTCGACCCGTCGAGGCCGGCCGCCGAGCTCGAGCGCGTCGTGCGGGCCCTGCATCCGCATGTCCGCGCGCAGGTGGAGCTGCCGGATGGCACGCTGCTGGGGGTGCATCGCGCGGGGCTCGCAGACGACGTGTCGCCTCGAGCTGAGCTCGGCTTGCGCGTGAGCGGAGAGCGGTTGCTGCTCGTCTGTCGCGAGGGCACGCTCGAGCTGCTCGTCGTGCAACCTCCCGGCGGGCGGCCGATGGACGCCGCGGCCTACCTACGCGGTCACGAGCTGCCGGGACGCCGGTAGCCGCTGACGTAGTCCGGCGGGGCGATGCCGGCCGCGAGCCGCGGATCGGCTTCCGGATCCATCGGCTCGCTCGCGAGCGGGATCACGCCGGCCCACACGTCCATCTCGTAATCCTGCTCGTCGTCGAGCGGCGGTCCGCTGCGGATCTTCGCCGAGGCCTCCTGGATCGGAATGGCCAGGACGGATGTGGCCTTGACCTCGTTCTCCGTCGGCCAGCGCACGTCGGCCCAGCGGCCGGGGACGATGTGCTCGACGATCGCCTCGAGCGCGGCGAGCTTCTCCTCCTTCTCGACCACGAGCGTCGCCTCGCCGAGCAGCATGACGGAGCGGTAGTTCGCCGAGTGGTGCATCGCCGAGCGGGCGAGCACGAGCGCGTCCAACAGCGTCACGGTCAGGCACGCCGGGGCACCCGCGGCGAGCGCGCGCAGCGTCCGGCTGGCGGCCGATCCGTGGCAGTAGACGACATCGCCGCGACGGGCGTGCAACGTGGGAATCACGAACGGCTGACCGCGCCCGTCGGCGATCCCCAGGTGTGCGATCAGCGCCTCGTCGAGGATCGAATCGATGATCTCGCGCTCGTACAGTCCCCGCTCGCGCTTGCGTCGCACCCGGACGCGATCGGATGTTGGCTGAGCAGACACGGCCGTTCTCCTATCTGCCATAGTACAGTCGGATGGCTGAGCTGACACAGTATCGGATTCGGGCCGCGAGCGCGGCCGAGCTGGTCGAGAGCATCGAGGCGGGCGTCGCGGGCGGCGCGTTGGCACCGGGCGATCGGCTGCCCTCCGTGCGGCGTCTCGCGCTCGAGGTGGGGCTCAGCCCGGTGACCGTCGCGGCTGCTCTGGCCGAGCTGCGCCGCCGCGGCGTGGTCGTGACCGAGCCGCGGCGCGGATCGCGAATCGGCCAGGGACCGCCGATCAGCTCGCTGAGGGTGCCGATGCCGGTTCCGCCGGGTGCGCGCGACCTCTCGCGGGGCAACCCCGACCCGGCGCTGCTGCCGGACCTCGCGCGTGCCCTATCCCGCATCGAGCTTCCGGTACGGCTCTACGGAGAGCCTGCGGCTGTTCCCGAGCTGACCGCGCTCGCTCGCGAGCAGCTTCAAGCCGACGGAGTCCCGGGCGAGGATCTGTGCGTCGTCAGCGGCGCGCTCGACGGGATCGAGCGCGTCCTCGAAGCGCATCTTCGCTCCGGCGATCGCGTCGCGGTCGAGACGCCGGGATATGCGGCCCTCTTCGACCTCCTGAGGGCGCGCGGCCTGACGCTCGTGCCGGTCGAGATGGACGAGCGCGGTATGCGCCCCGATGCATTACGGGGCGCGCTCGGGCGGGGCGCGAGCGCGGTGATCGTCACCCCGAGGGGACAGAACCCCACCGGTGCGGCGCTCGACGGCGCCCGCGTCCGCGAGCTTGGCGGCGTCCTCGACGCCTTCCCGCGGACGCTCGTGATCGAGGACGACCATCTCGGTCCGATCGCCGGCTGCGAGCTGCACACCACGGTCGGCGGCCGTCAGCGATGGGCGGCGACACGATCGGTGGCCAAGGCCCTCGGGCCAGACCTCCGCCTGGCGGTGCTCGCCGGAGATCCGCAGACCGTCGCGCGCGTGCAGGGGCGCCAGCAGTGCGGTCCGGGATGGGTCAGCCACATCCTGCAGACGCTCGTCGTGGGCCTGTGGACGGACCGCTCGGTGGCAGAGCTGGTCACGCGGGCAGCGCTCACCTATGCCGAGCGGCGCGAGTGCCTGCTCGCGTGCCTTCGGTCTGCGGGCGTGCGTGCGCTCGGAGCCTCGGGTCTCAACGTGTGGGTGCCGGTCGACGAGGAGACGACGGTGGTCGGCGCGCTGCTACAGCGTGGCTGGGTCGTCGCCCCGGGAGCGCCATACCGTCTTCCCGGGACCCCGCCTGCGATTCGTGTCACGATCGCGACGCTGTCCGAGCCGGAGGCGGCACGCTTCGCGGGTGACCTCGCGGAGGTCATGGCTCCGGCCCGTTCCAGCCGCAGCGGATAGTCGATCATGTCAACCGTGCCCGGGCCAAGCGCCACCGTCGAGCCCGCCCCTGCCCGCCGCTGCGCCTTCGCGGTGTTGCGGCGCGTGTTCGAGCGCGGGGCCTACGCCGACCAGGCGCTGCAGGCCGAGTGCTCGCAGGAGGATCCGCGCGACCGTGCGCTCGCGATGCGCCTGGCCTACGGAGCGGTGCAGCGCAGGGCCACTCTCGACCACGTGATCGAGCGGCTTGCCGAGCGGCCCGCCGCGCGCCTCGATCCGCCGATCCTCGCTGCGCTGCGCCTGGGCCTCTACGAGCTCCTCTACCTCGCCGGCGCCCCCGACTACGCCGTCGTCGCGGACACGGTTGAGCTCGCCAAGGCCAACGGGCGCGGTGGTCACGGCCTCGTCAACGCCGTGCTGAGGCGGGCCGCGCGCGAAGGATCGGACGCGCTGCTGGGTGAGCTCGCCGAGCAGACGCCGGAGCAGGCCGCGATCATGCACTCCCACCCCGAGTGGATCGCCCGTCTTTGGTGGGAGGAGCTGGGCGCGGCCGATGCACGCGCGCTGATGGCCCACGACAACGAGGCGAGCGAGGTCGCGCTGCGCGCCAACACGTTGCGTACCGACGCCGCGACCCTGGCGGCGGAGCTGCCCGTGGCGAGCCACGAAGACGGCGAGATCCCCGAGGCGCTGGTGCTCGACGGGCCATTCGACATGCAAGCCTCGCCGCTGTGGCGGGCCGGCGCCTTCATCGCGCAGTCCCGTGCCGCGATGCTCGTGGGCCACACGCTCGCTCCCGGCCCGGGCCAGCGCGTGCTCGACCTGTGCGCCGCCCCCGGCGGAAAGAGCACACACCTCGCGGCTTTGATGGAGGGCGAGGGCGAGGTGGTGGCTGTCGAGCGCAATCCGCGCAGGGCAGGCGCCCTCGTGCGCGCGGCCCGGCGGCTCGGAGCGGCGAACGTGCGCGTCGAGATCGCCGATGCGGCGAGCCCTCGCGAGGAGGGCGCCGTGTTCGACCGCGTGCTCGTCGATCCCCCCTGCTCAGGGCTCGGCACGCTGCAGGCACGCGCGGATCTGCGCTGGCGCGTGACCCCGGAGGCGGTCGAGGAGATGGCGCTCGAACAGCAGCGAATCCTGGCCGCCGGCGCCGGTGCCCTACGTCCGGGCGGGTTGCTTGTCTACTCTACCTGCACGATCTCCCCGACCGAGAACGAGCGCCTGATCGCAGCCTTCCTGCAATCCCATCCCGAGTTCAGCATCGACGACCTCGCCGCCGAGCGGCCACGCTTCGCCGCGGGCGGCTCGGGTCGGGCGGGAGATCGGGCGGCCGAGACCCGCGCGCGATGCCTGTTGACGTTGCCGCACAGGGACCGCACGGCCGGGTTCTTCATCGCCAGGCTGCGCAGGAGCTGAGTGTGATGGACGGCGAGCACGAGGCACCCGCCAGGGGGGCGATCGAGCTCGGCCCCCAGTGCCCGCACTGCGGCGAGCCCTGGCTGCGGCCCACGAACCTCCCCGGTCGTTATCGCTGCGTCTACTGCCTGCATCGGTTCGAGCTGACGTCGGTCTGTCCGAACTGCGGCGAGCACTCGACGATCGTGAGGATGTCCTCCACGGCGATCCTCAAGTGCAACAACTGCGGCGACTCGATGCTCCAGGCTGTATGAGCGAGCGCGTGCGCGCCTCCGACAGCGAACTGCTGATGGGCGTTCGCGTCGTGCCGTCGATCCTCTCCGCCGACTTCGGGCGGCTGCGCGAGCAGGTCGGCGAGGTGCTGGAGGCCGGCGCGCGCATCATCCACGTGGACGTGATGGATGGGCATTTCGTCCCGCCGATCACGATCGGTCCGCTGATCGTCGAGGCCCTGGCCGAGCGCGTTCGGGAGGCCGGCGCGATACTCGAGGCGCATCTGATGATCGAGCGCCCCGAGCGCCACGTCGGCGAGTTCGTCAAGGCCGGAGCCCACTCGGTCACGTTTCACGCGGAGGCCACGCCGAACGTCGCCTACACGGCCAACCTCCTTCACGAGCTCGGCGCATCCGTCGGCGTCGCGATCAACCCGGCCACCCCGGCGCCGATCCTCGCCGACATCGCGCATGAGCTGGATGTCGCCCTCTGCATGACGGTCAACCCGGGCTGGGGCGGCCAGCCCTTCATCACGCACTCGCTCGAGAAGCTCGGCCCCGTGCGCGTGACCGTGGGCGAGGCGGTCGCCGTCGAGGTTGACGGCGGCATCGACGCCTCGACCGCGCCTCAATGCCTGCGCGCCGGCGCGAACCTGTTCGTCGCCGGCTCGGCGATCTTCTCCTCGGGCGACCCGGGCGAGGCCTACCTGGCGATCGCGCGGTCGGTGGGCGCCGACTGAGGTCCCGCCGGCGCTGAGGCTCCCGCGCGGCCCTCCGAGCGGCGGTAGACCACGGCGAGAAGGCTCGCAAGCACGGCCGTGGCGCCCGCATAGCCGATCTCCGTGCGCAGCAGCTGGTCGCCGACGACGGGGGAGAGCATCCAGGCGAGGAATAGGGCGGCCGTGATCATCCAGCAGCAGGCTGCGGCGCGCGCCCGATTGCGCGCCAGCGCCGCCTGGTTGAGGGTCCCCGACGCGAGGTGCAGGCCCATGCCGACGCCGATCAGCGCCAGTCCCAGGCGGTTGTAGGAGTGGTGCTGACCGAAGAGATGAGACATCGCGAACGGTCCGATCGCGAGGAGCCCGAGCGCAACGGCGCCGGCGAAGGCGGCGATCGCGAGCACCGTCACGCGCACGGCGCGATCGAACGCCGCGTGGCTCTCGGTTGCGTCGAGGCCGGTGAGGTGAGGCAGCAGCGACGTCTGGATGGCCTGGAAGAGCTGAAGCGGCGCGCGGGCGATCAGCAGCACGTTGAACACGATCCCGGCCAGCGCGGTGCTCGAGCTTGCGTACACGGTCAGCACCGCGGCGTTCAGCAGCGTCTGCTCGGAGAGCATGATTCCCGCAACCCACCCGGCAAATCCGGTCCCCCTACGCAGAGAGAGCTCCTCGCCGCGGTGCGCCACGGCCTCCTGCACACCCTCGGCGCCCGGGCCCGCGAGCGCCGCCTCGGCCTCGTCGGTGCTTATCGGTGCTTCCGCCAGGGTCGCGTCGGCCTCGTGAACCGGTCCGGGGACCGCGTCCAGCGCCTGACGGCGCTCCTCGCGCTCGCGTACGAACGCAGCCGGCACGACGACCAGCGAGAGCAGCGGGGCCGCAGCGATTCCGGCTGCGACCGCGGTCTGCCCGCTCGCGATTCCGACCGCCACCGCCAGCGGGAAGCAGATCCGTGCGAACGCCTCCATCAGCACGAGGCCCCCATAGAGGGCGAAGTACTCGTGTCCGGCCAGCCAGCCGCGCGCGAAGTAGCTCGCCGCGTACGCGAGCGTGCCCACGACCAGCACGTCATAGAGGGCGGCGTAGCCTTCGAAGACGTCGTCGATGAGCTGTTCGTGCAGCGCCAGCGCCGCCGCCAGGAACAACAGCGCGAAGCCGGCCTGGATCGCCGCCGGTATCCGAAGCGGTTGCTCGACCTGGCCACGAGCGCGGCGCTGGGCGATCGTCCGTGACAGAAGCTGTTCCACGGGCCGGTAGATCACCGAGATGATCACGAACATCACCGACCACAGCAGGTCGATGCGCTTTGCCGACTGTTCGCCGAGGACGTGGCTCGCGATCGCGAAGTAGCCGAGCGTCAGCAGCCCGGTGGCGGCGATCCCAAGCGAGAGTATGCGCGCCCCCCGCGTGTACGACCGGGTCGCGCTCGAAGGCGGCCGACGAGGGGAGCTAGAGCCGGACAAGCAGCATGGTCCACGGGAACGGCGAACGAACCTCGACGACCTCGCCGTGACGCGAGAGCAGCTCGACGAACGAGCGCTTTGACCAGTGGTTGAGGTGGCCGGGAGTGTTGCCGAGCGCCGGCCAGTATGCGCCCCGGGCCATGTTGAGCATCCGCCACAGGGGCTCGCGCGGAACCGAGACGAGCAGGTGGCGCCCCGCACAGCGCGCCATCTCGCTCAGCGTGTGCTCGGGGTCGGGCAGATGCTCGAGCACCTCGATCGCGCTCGCGAGGTCGAACTCGCCGTCGGCGAACGGCAGGTTCTCCGCCTGCATCACCCGGTACTCGAGGTTGGGCGCCTGATGCTCGGCCCAGCCGGCCTGGATCGATTCCTCCTCGAGGTCTATTCCGACCAGGCGCCGGCCGTCGCCGAGCCGCCCCGCCCAGCGGTGCACGAGCACCCCCTCGCCGCAGCCGACGTCGAGCAGCGACCGCGGGGCCGCCTGGTCGAGCAGCGCATCGAGCGAACGCTCGAACCCGCTCATCAGACGGCGGACCAGCGGGTTGCTCGAGCCGTACTTGTCGTAGGTGTTGCCGGTGATGATGCCGCTGTCGGAGACGGTCACCCCGCTCACAGCCGCACCGCCTCGCGACGCCGACGCGCCTCGTCGGCGTCCGCATCGCTCGCTTCGCCCGGACCGCTCGGGCTCGTCTCGCCCTTCGCCGAGGCGGCGGCGCCAGGGCCGGCGCCCGTGACGCCGCCGGGCTCGTAGTGAGAGGGCGCCACGCCAAGCTCCAGCTCGATCCGCCGCACGCGCTCGAAGGTCTTCTGCGTCATCGCGCGCTGCGCGGCGAGCAGATCGCCGATCACGCCCAGCGCCCAGAGGACGACGGCGGCGATGAACAGGACCGCGCCGAGGATCAGCGACTGGACGTGGCCCTTGCCGTTGCCTTCGACGTAGGAGACGGCGAAGCGGATCCATACCCCGACGGAGATCAGGCCGATCAGCAGCGCGAGGCTCCAGAACACCCGTAGCGGCTCGTACTGGGCGTAGATGCGGAAGATCGATACGGCGTTGCGGCGTACGTATGCGCCCATCGACGGGAACAGCCTCGACTCGCGCGTTTTCGGATTCGTCCGTATCGGGACGTGGTCGACGGCGACCAGCAGCTTGCCCGCCTGGATGATCGTCTCGAGCGTGTAGGTGAACTTCGATACGACCATGATCTGGATTGCCGCCTCGCGGTTGTACGCGCGAAAGCCCGAGGTCGTGTCCGGCACCGACGTCGAGGACGCCTGGCGCACCACCCATGAGCCGAGTCTCTGCAGGGACCTCTTCAGCCACGAGAAGTGCTGGATGCCGTTCACCTCGCGGTCGCCGATGACCATGTCGGCCCGTCCTTCGAGGATCGGCCCCACCAGCTTGGCGATGTCCGGACCGTAGTACTGGTTGTCGGCGTCGGTATTGACGATCACGTCCGCGCCGAGCTTCAGCGCGGTGTCGACGCCCGCCTGGAACCCGGTGGCGAGACCCTTGTTGTTCGTCAGGCGCACGAGATGATCGACGCCATGCGCCCGCGCCACCGCGATCGTCTCGTCGGTCGAGCCGTCGTCGACGATCAGCCACTCGACGGCATCGAAGCCGTCCACCTGCCGCGGCAGGTCCGCGAGCGTCTGCGGGAGCTGGTCCGCCTCGTTGAAGCAGGGGATCTGGATGATGAGCTTCATCGGCGATGATTGCCTAGACTTGGCTCCCGGCAGTATCCCAAAGCGAAGGCCACGGTCTTGGCGCCAAGCGCGTGGGGCGGGCCGGCAGGGCCCCGATGGCCAAGACTAGATGCAAAGCGCGACGCTAACCCGGCTGCGGCCGGGCACGATCAGGCTGGCACGCCTGCGTGCCGTGCCCGCGGGAACGTGGGCGAAGGCCGGCTTCGCGGTGATGTGCGTGCTCGCGCTGATCGGTTACTTCGCCTATCCGACGTATCCGACCTACGACTCCTTCTACGCCCTGCTGTGGGGTCGCGACGTGCTCCACCTGCACCTGCCGGACTTCAGGGTCTATCGCGGTCCGACCGAGCATCCGCTCGCGATCGCCTTCGGGGCACTCTGCTCGATCTTCGGGCAGGGCGGCGCTCGGCTCGTCGTGCTCGGCTCGATCGCCTCGTTCGTCGCCGTCGTATCGGGTACCTACCGCCTCGGCCGCCTGTGCTTCAGCCCGGTCGTGGGTCTCGCCGCCGCGCTGCTGGTCCTGAGCCGCTTCTTCGTCGAGAGCCTCGCCTCGCAGGGCTACCTCGACATCTCCTACATCGCCCTGATCGTCTGGGCGGTCGTGCTCGAGGTCGAACGGCCGCGTCGTGGTGCGCCCGTGTTGGCGCTGCTCGCGGCCGCGGGCCTGCTGCGCCCCGACGCATGGGTGCTGAGCGGCCTCTACTGGCTGTGGTGCTCCTGGCGAGCCGACAATCGCACACGCCTGCTCTACCTGGCGATCGCGGCGGTCGGCCCGCTCGTCTGGTGCTTCGTCGATGCCATCGTGACGGGGAACCCGCTCTACTCGCTGAATGCGACGGCCGGCCTCGCGCAGGAACTGGAACGCACGCAGGGGCTCGGCAGCGTGATCGCCTCGATGTGGACGTTCGGCGAACGGATCGACAAGGTGCCCGTTCTGATCGGCGCGCTCGCCGGCATCCCGCTCGCCGTCTGGCTCGTGCCCCGCCGTGCCGTCGTGCCGCTCGCGGCGCTGCTCGGGCTGCTCGCCGTGTTCGTGGCCGAGGGCGCCGCCGGCGCGTCGGTGATCGACCGCTACTTCCTCGGCGCGGCCACGATCCTGCTGCTGTTCTGCGCCGTCTCCATCGGAGGCTGGTCGATGCTGCGCCCGGGCTCGCTCGCGCGGCGCATCTGGATGCTCGGGGCGGCCGCGCTCGTGGCCTACGGCGCATTCTCGGCGGCGACGACGCTCAACCTCACGACGCTGCGTAGAACCCTGGCCAACCATGAGGAATTCCACAAGGGCCTCGCCGTCGCGCTGGCCGACCCGGTCGTCAAGGGCCGTCTGGCGCGCTGCCCGCTGCTGTCGCTGCCGAACAACAAGCTGACCCCCGACGCGCGCTGGATCCTCGACAGCACCGGGCAGAAGAACATCGTCGCCCGCAGCCAGGCCCGCGCCGACGTGGGCAAGGGCAGCCACGCGCTCGAGAACCGCATCCGGCGGGGGAGCATCGCCGTCTACCCACTCGGCACCGCCGTGTTCGTCGACGCGATCGTCGACGTCGGCGACGACCCGCGCGATCAGGTGCCGCTCAAGGGATTCGCGCTGATCTACACGAGCCGCTACATGGCTGTCTATTCCAACTGTTGAGCGGATCGTCACAAGCGCTGGAGCGCGGACGGGCGCCCCCAGCCGTCGGGGGTACCGCGTGCTTACCGCAACCTTGCCAGCTCGCACGTGTCTTACCCCGAACGCCTCCCTGGCGCCCGCCGTCTACCCCTCCCCGTAGGCTGCAGCGCGCGCGACAGGCGCACCGAATGCGATCAGAAGGAAAGGACTCGATGCTGCCCATGCGAAAGCTTCTCTGCGCACTGCTCATGTGCTCGACGGTGGGGGTCGCGGCTGCCACGCCCGCCCTCGCCTCGCACAGCGAGCTCGTGTACTTCGAGGCGCCAAAAGAACTGCTGAACGCCCGCACCCGCGCGGCGACGATGGTCAAACTGCAGGCCCTCGGAGTCAACGCCCTGCGCGTGCAGCTCTACTGGTACTCGGTGGCCCCGGGCGCGAGCAGCTCCCAGCGCCCCAGCTTCGACGCCACCAACCCAAACGCCTACAACTGGGGCCAGTACGACCCGCTCCTCGCCGAAGCTCAGCGCCTGCACTGGCAGGTGCTGCTGACGGTCACCTCGCCGGTTCCGAAGTGGGCGACAGCCGGGCACAACGACCGGTTCCTGGTGACCCGTCCGGATCCACAGCAGTTCGAACAGTTCATGACCGCGGTCGCGCGCCACTTCGGCTCGCAGGTGGGGCTCTACGGCATCTGGAACGAGCCCAACCACTTCCGCTTCCTGCGCCCGCAGTTCAACGCCAACGGAACGCCAGCCTCGCCGCGCATCTACCGCGGGCTCTACCAGGCGGGCTATGCGGGACTGAAGGCCGCTGGCATCGCCAATCCCAAGGTGCTGATGGGCGAAACCGCGCCGGGGGGAGAAGAACGCGTCAGACCGCACAGCGGCGCGCAGTCGGCCGTGGCACCCCTGGTGTTCCTCAGGGAAGCGCTGTGCCTGAACAGCCACTACCGGAAAGCGGGATCGTGCGAAGAGCTTCCCGCGTTCGGCTATGCGCACCACGCCTACGCGAACGCCAGCGGCCCGCTGGAACACCCATCGCGGCCGGCGAGCGTGACGATCGCCGTGCTCTCGCGGTTGACCACCGCGCTCGACCTCGCGGCCCGCGCGCACGCGATCCCCGCTCATCTGCCCGTCTACCTCACCGAGTTCGGCGTGCAGAGCAAGCCGAACAAGTATCTGGGAGTGCCCGCCAATCAGCAGGCCGAGTACGACGCGATCTCCGAGCACATCGCCTACTCGAACCCGAGGGTCGCCTCCTTCTCGCAGTACCTGCTCAAGGACGACCCGCTGTCCGGCTCGGGCGTGACCGGCGGCGTCGGCTTCCAGACGGGCCTGATGTACGTCAGGGGCACGGCCAAGCCGCTGTACTTCGGCTTCCCGCTGCCGCTAGTCGTCTCCAGGAGCGGCCGCGGCTACTCGCTGTGGGGTCTCGTGCGACCCGCGGCCGGCACGACGCGGCTGACGGTGCTGGTGCAGCCACCGCATTCCCGGCGCTGGCGCAAGCTGAGGGTCATCACCACGAACAGCTCCGGCTACTGGAGCCTCAGCTCCTCCACCCGGGGGAGCGCCTGGCGCGTGCAGTGGCGTAGCCCGAGTCGGACGGCATACAACGGTCCGCCGATCCGCGCGTACTGAGCGGTTCCCGGGACGCCCGCGTGTCCTGATGGCGCGGGCGTCCTGATGTAACCTGCGGCGGTGAGCATCAGCGAGCGCCGGTGGGCGTGGCCGGCGCTGGCCGGCGTGCTCGCCGCCGCCACAAGCCTTCGGCTGTGGGGGGTCGGCCAGGGCCTTCCCTACGTCTACAACCTCGACGAGAGCGATCATTTCGTCCCGCACGCCGTGGCGATGTTCCGGCATGGCCTGGACCCGCATTACTTCGCGAACCCGCCGGCTCTCACCTACCTGCTGCATTTCCTGTTCGCGCTCTGGTTCGGGGGCTCGAGCGGCGTCACGCACGCCTATGCGCATCACCCCGAAGACGTGTACGTGCTCGCGCGGGTCACAACCGCGTTGCTCGGCTCGGCCGCCGTCTGGCTGCTGTATCTCGTCGGCGCGCGTCTGTTCGGTCGCGGCGTAGGCCTGCTCGCCGCAGCGATCGAGGCGGTCGCGTTCCTGCCTGTGTTCTACGCGCACCTGGCGCTCAACGACGTGCCGACGCTGGCCCCGCTGACGCTGTCGCTTTTGGGCACGGCCGGCGTTCTGCGCCGCGGACGAGCGCTCGACTACCTCCTCGCCGGCATCGGGCTCGGGCTCGCCTGCGCGACGAAGTACACGGCGGGCATCGTCCTGCTCCCGTTGCTGGCGGCGATCGCCAGCAGGTACCTGGGGCGTGAGCGCCAGCCGGCGGCGGGCGCCGGGCGCGCGGCGCCGGGCCCTCCGGTGCTCGTCGGTGTCGCGCTCGCCGGCGTCGCCGCGCTCGCGGCGTTCCTACTGGCCAACCCCTACTCGCTGATCGACTATCAGGGCTTCCATCGCGGGCTGGTGCACCAGTCCGCGCTCTCGGGGGAAGCGCAGGGCAAGCTGGGGGCGCCGAAGGGCGGCGGACTGCCGTACTACCTGTGGTCGCTGACCTGGGGTCTGGGCTGGGTGCCGTCGCTGGCGGCGCTCGGCGGGGCGATCACCGTATGGCGCCGCGAGCGAGCGCTCGGCTGGCTGCTCGTGCCCGCCGCGGTGCTCTTCCTGCTCTTCATGGGCGCCCAGGGGCGGTACTTCGGACGCTGGCTGCTGCCGATCTTCCCGATCGTGTGCCTGCTGGCCGCCTTCTTCGCTCTGGACTTGGCGCGCTCGATCGCCGACCGCAGGCCGCGCATGCGGACCGCCGCGATCGTGCTCGCCGTGGCGGCCCTCTGCGGGCAGGGTCTCCTCTACAGCGTCCACTCGAGCCTCGTGCTCTCGCGTGCCGACACCCGCAACCTGACGCGGGCCTGGATGGTCGGGCACGTGCCCGCCGGCAGTCGCATCGTGGTGGAGCCGGTCGTGCCGAACGGCTGGGTCGCCGACATCGGCGCAGGCACGCCCGGCGGCGAACCGCGATGGCTGAAGTACCCCTCGCTGCGGGCCGTGGTCAGCCCCACGAGCGGCAGGCCGGAAGGCGAAGGGCGAAAAGTGCGCCCCGAGGACTACGAGCGGACGCTGAGTCCCGCCCTGATCGCCTACTACGAGCAGCACGGCTACTGCTGGGTCGTGAGCGGCTCCACGCAGTCGGGGCGGGCGCTCGCCGACCCTCGGGCCGTGCCGCAGGCGATCGCCTATTACCGGGCGCTGGCGCGGCAGGCACGCGCCGTGTATCGCGTGTCCCCCTACCGGTCGGGGCAGGGCCCCGTTCCGTTCGGCTTCGACTGGAGCTTCGACTACTACCCGCTCGCCTACGAGCGTCCGGGGCCGCAGATGGTCGTCTACCGCCTGTCGGGCGGGCGCTGCTGAGCCGCGTGGCTACTGAGGTGCGACGGACCCGCCCGAGGAGCCGCCGGGAGCGGTCGGGGTTGCCGGCGCCGGCGTTGTCGTGGTCGTGGTCGAGGTGCTTTCGGTCGATGGCGGAGTCGGCGGAGGGGGCGGAGGGGTCAGCGAGACGCAGTTGCCGCTCCGGTCGCGCTTGTAGCGAGGGACCCGCGAGGGGTTGTGCCCCATCGCGCGGGCGATCACTCCGAAGGCGGGCCGTATGGAGCAGTCGGGGCGGAGCAGGCCGCTGTCCCAGGAGAGTTTTCCGTGCGCTTTCGCCCACCCGACGCTGTGCGGCACGCGCCACTGGTAGTAGTAGACGCGGGTCACGCGCGAGCTGATGCGGGCTAGCGCCAGCAGGTGCCCGGCGACTTCAGCCGCGAAGGACTCCGAGTGCACGATGTAGTAGCCGCTGTGCCCGCTGTTGGGGTGTTCATAGCGCCAGACGACCCCGCCCGTCTCGGTGAACCAGACCGCGCCGGGGACGATGCTCAGGAACAGCGAGGTCCGTTCGTGGCTGCCGGCGGAGAGGTCGGCGTAGTTGTGCAGGCCCCACAGGTGCGGATGGTGGGCGAAGCGCAGGAATTTCTGGGTCCATTCGGACATGTTCGGTATGTCGAGCACGTCGGCTGCCGTGACGTTGCACCGACGGCACAGCAGCGAGAGGAGGTTGAAGTACTGCGCGGCGCGCTGGGGGTCGCGCGAGGTCGGCTCCAGGTAGTGGTTCTCCTCGTTCCACGGGCTGTAGTCGCGCACCCACGGAAACAGCGTCATGAACGCCTTCACGGCCTTGCCGTATGCGGCGAGGCTGGGCAGCTGGGTGGGTTTGCTGGGATCCTTGTCGAACACGATCAGCGGTTTCACCCCGTGGGCGCGGGCTTCCTGGAGCCACACGCTCTGCCATCCGAGTTCGGACTTGCGCTTGACGACATCCCAGGGCACCACGAGCCGCGCGGCGCTCATGCCCAGCCAACGGAAGCGAGGATCGGCGAACGTCGTGGACTGGTTGTCCGAGATGCCGACCAGCAGCCGCGACGCCGCGTGCGCGCGGGCGTGGCCGGAGGAGCTGGCCAGAGCACTCGTGTGCAGAGCGATGGCGCCGGTGGCGACCAGCGTTAGTAGAGCGGCAAGAATCAGGCGTGTCCGGGGCATGGGCTCGGGGACGGCTGTGGGGGACGGTGCTGGCGGGCCTTCAAGGGCCTGGGCTCGCGCCGTTGCTCGTAAACGCATCAGGGCGCGCCCAGTTGCGTCGTGGCTCGGTAAAGATTTCGGACATCGTAGTAGGCGGGCTTTAAGGCCCCGCTAAAGCTGATCAGGCCCTTGGCGTGGATCGGCGGCGTGGGTCTCGGGTTGCCGCCGTTCCAGCCCGGCCTCACGCGGAACTCCTGCAGCGCCCAGTAGATCGCGCCTCCCAGCCACGGCTTCGTCGCGAACACCTTCAGATGGAAGGAGACGAAGTCCTGCTGGAAGGCGTAGGTACCGCGTTCGCTGGCCGGGCCCTGCCGGTTGGCCTCGGCGCCGAACTCGGTGACGACGAGCGCCTTGCCCCGGTAGCAGGCGCGCATTGCGTCGAGGTAGCCCGACAGCCCGTTGCGGTTCTTCAGATCGCCGACCGGGCCCGGGTACCACCCGAAGTAGTCATTCAGGCCGATCACGTCCAGGGGCGCGTAGTAGCGGGCCTGGCAGCCGACAGACGGATAGGCGGCGACCGCGAGCCCCACAGGGCGTGTGGGGTCGAGCGCGTGCGCGGCCGAGACCGCCTGGGCGATGTAGGCGCCCTGTGCGGCGTCGGGCGCGGGCGCGAGCTCGTTCGCGATCGACCAG
This sequence comes from Solirubrobacteraceae bacterium, assembly GCA_035567055.1. Taxonomy (GTDB): domain Bacteria; phylum Actinomycetota; class Thermoleophilia; order Solirubrobacterales; family Solirubrobacteraceae; genus Palsa-744. Next base: position 19,005 of record DATMQX010000107.1, on the reverse strand, counting down.
ACGATGATCGAGGCGTGGCTCGAGTTCGTGAGGATGTTCTCGCGCAGCTTCGCGAGGGCGCGGTCGCGCACCGACCTCATCGCGAGGTAGCTGGGAGCGATCTTGTCGACCGGGATCTCCGACCAGAGCATCAGGCCGTTTTCGTCCGCGAGCTCCTCCAGGCGCTCGTCGAGCGGGTATTGGGAGCGGATCGCCGTTGCGCCGAGATCCTTGGCCCGCGCGATCAGGCGGCGCTCGGTCGCTTCGTTCAGAGCCGCGCCGAGCTGTTTCGAGTCTTCCACCAGGCCCACGCCGCGGAAGTTGAGCCGCTTGCCGTTGAGCAGCAGCCCGCCTTCGCGCGAGACCTGGATCGAGCGCACTCCGCTGCGCAGGAAGTAGTGGCCGGCGTGCGCCCATTCTTCGCCGGAGCCCGCCTGCTGGGCGACGGTCTCATCGAGCGTCACGTCGTACAGGTGCGGGCTCGCGGGCGACCACAGCTGCGGCTTTGCGAGCGTCGCCTGCGCCATGAAGGTGTGAGTGGCGCCGGCGGCGATGCTGGCCGTCCCGAGGTCCACCGCCACCCCGCCGTAGTCGCTGCGCAGGCGCACGTTCTGCGCGACGCTCGAATAGTTCCGCAGCATCACCCTGTATTCGACGGTTGCGTCGCACGTCGGGCAGGGCAGTCGCGGGAGCACCTGAACCGCGGCGAAGCCCACGCGATCCACCCTCTGCAGATACGCCGTGCGCAGGATCCCGCCGTAGTTCCACCACAGGCCCACCTTCGGGAGGTCGGTGGCGGCGCGGCGGCTGTCGACCCTCAGCACCAGGTGATTGGCGCCATGCGCCTTCAGCAGGGAGCTCGGCAGCGCGAGCTCGAAGGGCAGGTACGCGCCGGCGTGCGCGCCGACCGGCTGCCCGTTCAGCCACGCCCGCACGCGGTTGTTGACCGAGTCGAAGCGCACGATCCACGTGCTCTGCGCCGCGGCCGCGGGGAGTTCGAAGTCCTTCCGGTACCACGCGACCGTGCCCGTCATGCTCGCGCTGCTCTGGTCGGTCGCGTTCCACGCGCTCGGCACCGTCACGGCAGACCAGCTAGCGGTGGAGGTGGAGCTCTGAAAGCCCCTGCTGAGACCGACGCCGCGGTCGAAGCGAAACAGCCAGCTGCCTCCCAGGGCGTAGCGTTCGGACGGGCCCCATGTCGCCTGCCCGACCGCCTGAGGAGTTGGCGCGAGGACTTCCTGGGCGCTCGCGGCTCGCCCACCCGGCGTTTGCGGCGGCGCGTCGGAGCCCGAGGTCGGCGCAAGGCTCAGCAGCAGCGCCGTCGATGCCGCGGCGACGGCCAGCAGACGCGAATGCTCAGTACCGAGTGCCAAGGCTCTCCGATCGATTGCACGGTGCGACGGAGCGATGCTCCGTTCATGCGGTCCGCGCCGGTGAGGCGACGCGCGGCATCGCTAGCGTAGCCAGTCGCCCTGTCGGCGGCCGCACGTGCCGGTCCGCGCCCAGGCTGAGCCCGGGGGCAGGGTTATCCTGGGTGGGACACATGGAGACCTGCACCGACACCGACAAGGCACACCTCGCTCGCGCGATCGAGCTCGCGCGCAGGGGCGCTGGTTCGGTCAAGCCGAATCCGATCGTCGGAGCCGTCGTCGCGCGCGCCGGCGAGACGCTCGGCGAGGGCTGGCACCAGGAGTTCGGCGGCGCTCACGCCGAGGTCAACGCGATCGAGGCGTGCGGCCTCGAGGACCTCAGCGGGGCGACGCTCTACGTCTCGCTCGAGCCGTGCTGCCACGAGGGAAAGACGCCGCCCTGCACCGACGCGATCCTGCAGTCCGGGATCAGGCGCGTGGTCGTCGCCTCGGACGACCCGACCGAGAAGGCCTCGGGCCGCGGCCTCGGCATCCTGCGCGACGAGGGCGTGGAGGTGATCCTCGCCGACGGCGAGCTCGCGGCGAGCGCCAGGCTGCTCAACCAGGCCTTTCGCAAGCACGCCCGAGTCGGGCGCCCGTGGGTGCTGTTCAAGTCGGCGATGACGCTTGACGGCAAGGTGGCGACCCGCAGCGGCGACTCGAAGTGGATCTCGAGCGCGGACAGCCGTGAGCTGGCCCACCGCTGGCGCGCCTCCGTTGACGCGGTGGTCGTCGGCATCGGCACGGCGCTCGCCGACGATCCTCAGCTGACGGCCCGCCCTGACGGGCTGATGGCCGAGGCGGGCGCGCAGCCGCGCCGCGTGGTCTTCGACTCGCTCGCCCGGCTGCCCACCTCCTCACAGCTGGTGGTTGCCGCGGCTGAGATCCCGCTGACCGTGGTCGTATCGCGCGCCGCGGCGCGCGTCGAGACCGACGCCCTGGAGGCGGCCGGCGTGAGCGTCCTTGTCGCGACGGGCGAAAACGAGCCGGCGCGCGTGCGCTCGGCGCTCGACCAGCTCGGCGCGCTGGGCGTGAGCTCGATCCTTCTCGAGGGTGGGCCGCACCTGGCGGGCGCTTTCCTGGACGCCGGCGAGATCGACGAGATCCGCTTGTTCCTGGCTCCCCTGCTGCTGGGCGGCAGCGCCGCCCGCGATCCTCTCGAGGGGGAGGGCGTGGAGCGCATCTCCGAGGCGCTGCGCGCGATCTCCTTCGACTGCCAGAGCATCGGCGAGGACCTGTTGGTGTCGGCGCGCGTGCGCGAGTGGTGAGGGTGAGCTGATGCGCTCAGGAGCGAGTCCATGTTCACCGGCCTGATCGCGGACCTTGGCACGGTGACGGCGCTGGAGCACGGCGACGGCGGCGCCACCGTGACGGTCAGCACGCCCCTCGCGCGCGATCTGCAGGCGGGTGACTCGATCGCCGTCAACGGCGTGTGCCTGACCGCGACGCACGTCGACGTCGGCGCCTTCAAGGCCGAGGCGATGATCGAGACGCTCGAGCGGTCCTCGCTCGGCGAGCTCCAACCCGGGGCGCCCGTCAACCTCGAGCTGCCGCTGCGCGCCGAGGACCGCCTGGGAGGACATGTCGTGCAGGGACACGTCGATGGCACGGGCGTCGTGACCGCGGCGCGCGAGGACGGCTTCGCGCGCGTGCTCGAGATCGAGACCGATCCGGGCCTGACCCGCTATCTCGTCGAAAAGGGCTCGGTGGCGCTCGACGGCGTCAGCCTCACCGTCAGCGCCCTGAACGGCCGCCGCTTTGCGGTATCGCTGATACCCGAGACGCTGCAGCGCACGAACCTCGGGACGGTCGAGGAGGGTGCGCGGTTGAACATCGAGGTGGACATCCTCGCCAAGCACGTCGAGCGGCTGATGGAGGCACGCACATGAGCGAGGAATCGAAAACCGGACAGGCAACGGCGACGCCCTTCGCCACCGTCGAGCAGGCGATCGAGGACATCCGCCAGGGGAAGATGGTGGTCGTCTGCGACGACGAGGACCGCGAGAACGAGGGCGACCTGACGCTCGCGGCCCAGTTCGCGACGCCCGAGGCGATCAACTTCATGGCCAAGGAGGGTCGTGGACTGATCTGCCTCTCGCTGACGTCCGACCGCTGCGACGAGCTCGGCCTCGACCTGATGGCGGCGAAGAACGAGTCGGCGTTCGAAACACCGTTCACCGTCTCCGTCGAGGCGCGCGAGGGCGTGACCACGGGCATATCCGCGCACGACCGCGCACATACGATCCAGGTGGCGATCGACCCCGAGAGCGCTCCGCGCGACCTCGTCCAGCCCGGGCATGTGTTCCCGCTGAAGAGCCGTTCCGGCGGCGTTCTGGAGCGCGCTGGACAGACGGAGGCCGCCGTGGACCTCGCGCGACTGGCGGGTCTGAATCCCGCCGGCGTGATCTGCGAGATCATGAACGACGACGGCACGATGGCGCGCGTCCCCGACCTGGTCGAGTACTGCGCCCGGCACGGGTTGAGCATGATCACGGTCGCCGACCTGATCGCCTACCGCCGCCGCCACGACAAGCTCGTCGAGCGGGTGGTGAGCACGCGGCTGCCCACGGGGTACGGCGACTTCCAGGCTGTCGGCTACCGGTCCCTCGTCGACGACAAGCATCACGTCGCGCTCGTCAAGGGCGACGTCGCCGGGAAGTCCGACGTCCTCGTACGCGTGCACTCGGAGTGCCTCACGGGCGACGTCTTCCACTCGCTCCGATGTGACTGCGGCGAACAGCTGTCCTCCGCGCTCACGATGATCGACCGCGCCGATCAGGGCGTGCTCCTGTACCTCTCCCAGGAGGGACGCGGCATCGGGCTGTTGAACAAGCTGCGCGCCTACAAGCTCCAGGAGGACGGCCTGGACACCGTCGAAGCCAACGAGCGCCTCGGCCTTCCGGCCGACCTCCGCGACTACGGCATCGGGGCCCAGATCCTCGTCGACCTCGGGCTCAGCTCGATTCGGATCCTCACGAACAACCCGAAGAAGATCAGGGGCCTCGAGGGATACGGCCTGTCCGTGACGGCCCAGATCCCGATCGAGCATGCCCCCAACGAGCACAACGAGGCCTACCTGCGCACGAAGGCGCAGCGGATGGGTCACATGCTGCACCACCAGGGACTGAACCTCGACGAGGAGCTGCTGCACGCCGAGCGTAGCCGCGACCGCGCCGCAGGCGAGGAGGCGACCGCGTCCGGCGGGAGCGTCGACGGCGCCGCGGGCGGCCTGCCGCAGAGACCGTCCGGCGGTGATCCGGCCGCCGAGCCGGACGAGCGATGAGCGACTCATACGCGGTCGTCGTGGGCCGCTTCTACGAGGAGCTCGCCGAGCGTCTGCTGGCGGGTGCGATGGCGGCGTTCGCAGAGGCGGGCGTGACCGGCGTCGAGGTGTTCGACGTGCCGGGCGCATACGAGCTGCCGCTCGCCGCCGCCTATGCCGCGCGCACGGGCCGCTACGCAGGCGTCGCCTGCCTGGGGGCGGTGATCCGGGGCGAGACCGATCACTACCAGTTCGTCTGCGCGGAGACGGCACGCGGTGTGATGCACGTGCAGCTCGAGACGGGCGTGCCCTGCGCCTTCGGGGTGCTCACCTGCGAGACGATGGAGCAGGCTCTCGCGCGCTCGGGAGGCGACCGGCGCGACCAGGGCCGTCACGCGGCGGACGCGGTGCTCACCATGGCACGGCTTCGTGGCGAGCTCGCGAGCAGCTAGACTGCCGCCGATGGCACGGGTATGTCACAGCTGCAAAAAGGGGCCGGCCTTCGGCCAGAGCCGCAGCCACTCGATGGTCGCAACGAAGCGGCGTTTCGATCCGAACCTCCAGAAGGTGAGGATTCTCGTCGGCAAGGCGCCACGCCGCGTGTACGTGTGCACGCGCTGCCTCAAAGCCGGCAAGGTGACGAAGGCCCTCTGAGCCTGCCCGGCCGAACCGCTGGGCTACGCCCCGCGGGCGTAAGGTGATAGACGTGTCGCGGTGACAGATCCCAACCTGGTCCGATTTCGCGCCGCGGTGGCCGGCGCGCTAGCCCACCTCGAGTCCCGGCGCGAGGAGGTCAACGAGCTGAACGTCTTCCCGGTCGCGGACGGGGACACGGGCGACAACATGGCGCTGACGCTGCGGGCAGTGCTGGAGGAGCTCGATCGCCTGCTGGGCTCCGACGGCGACCGCACGATCGACGAGATCGGCCGCGAGGAGATCGTCCAGTCGGTTGCGCGGGCGGCGCTGCTCGGCGCGCGCGGCAACTCCGGCGTGATCCTCTCGCAGCTGATCCGCGGCGCCGCGGAGGAGCTCGTCTCCCGGCCCGGCCAGCTGATCGATGTGCCGCTGCTCGGAGCTGCGCTCGCCAACGCGGCGGACCGGGCCTACTCCTCGGTGCGCGACCCCGCCGAGGGAACGATCCTCACCGTCGCGCGCGAGATGGCGCACAAGATCGTCACGGACGTCGCCCACAGCACGGAGAACCCGCGTTTGGAGCCGGCGACCGAGCCGCGCGAGCAGGACGTCGCGATCGCCGAGGCGCTCGAGAGTGCCGTCGTGGCGGGTCAGGAGTCGGTCAAGCGCGGACCGGAGCGGCTGGCGGCGCTGCGCGAAGCGGGTGTGGTCGATGCCGGCGGCTACGGGCTGACGATCATCTTCGCCGGCGTGGTTGCCGCCCTGCGCGGCGACGAGCCGCCGGAGCTCGACCATCATGCGCCGGCGCGCATTACGCATCCTGAGCACAGCTCGGCCACCTTCCGCTTCTGCGCGAACTTCGCCGTCATCGGCAGCGGGCTGAGCCCGGGCCGCTTCATCGCCCCGCTGGAGGCGCTCGGCGATTCGGTGCTGGTCGTCGGAGACGAGACGACGTTGAAGGTGCACCTGCATACGGACGCGCCCGAACGCGCGACGGCGCTGTTCGACGGCGTCGGCGAGGTCTCGCGGATCGACGTCGCGGACATGCGCCAGCAGGTGGCCGAGCGCGACGGGCGCCTGACCGGCGAGTCCTCGGTGTCCGGGAACGGGAAGCCCGAGCCCGAGCGGGGCGGGCGGCGCGTGCGCTGCGGCGCCGTAGCGGTGGTCAGTGGCGACGGGCTGCGCGAGCTCTTCCACGAGCTGGGGGTCCACACGGTCAACGGCGGCCCGACGCTCAATCCATCCACCTACGACCTGCTCGCCGCGATCCACGAGGTGCCCGCGGAGGAGGTGATCGTGCTCGCCAACAGCGCCAACGTGATCATGGCGGCCGAGCACGCGGCACGCCTGTCGGACAAGCAGGTGCTGGTCGCGCCCACCACCAGCCAGCAGGCAGGGCTCGCCGCGGCCGTCGCGCTGGGCGACGACCGGTCGCTCGAGGAGAACGCCCAGGCGCTGCTGGAGGCGGTCTCGCGGGTCCGCACCGGCGCCGTCGCGCAGGCGGCGCGTGACGACGCCCAGGGGCGCTTCAGCCGCGGTGAGGCGATCGGCTTCGTGGAGGACGACGTGCTCGCCTGGGGCGATCCGGGCGAGACGCTGCAGGCGGTGCTGATTGCGCTCGCCGCGGGCCAGGACGGCGCAGACGCACCCGAGCTGATCAGCGTCCTGGCGGGCGAGGGCGCGCCGCTCGGGCTGGGGGAGGTCGAAGAGATGGCGGACGACCACGTCGAGCTCGAGCTGCGCCACGGCGGCCAGACCGCCTACTGGTGGTTGCTCGCCGCCGAGTAGCCCCCGTCGGAACGGCGGTTATGACCGCCATGCGCATCATCATGCGCAGCCCATGCCGGCGATGAGGACCCAGGAGCCGGACAGCGTGCCCTCCACGGCACGGCCCGCCAACCGGCTGGCGGCTGCGAGCGTTCGGGCGTTCGCGTCCGGTCGCAGCCTGAGCAGGGAGGAGCTCCTGGCCGCGCCGGTGCGCTGGCCCAGGCCCTCGCGCCTGCGGGCGAGCCTTGAGCCCGCGAGCAAGCGCATGGCGGCCGGCATGGAGGCGCTGAGCATCGGAACCGTCGGCGAGCTGCTGGAGCATCTCCCCAGCGACATCCGCGAGGCGCGGTCGATCGCGGCCCTGCGGGCGGGAGAGCAGGCGACGGTCGCAGTGCAGGTCAGGGCGATCGCCGCCCGAGCCGTGCGCCGGCGCCGTATGCGCCCGCTCGTGGAGGCGACGGTCTTCGACGCCAGCGGCACGATGCGAGCGACCTTCTTCAACCAGCCGTGGCTGGCCGAGCGCTACGCGCCGGGCACGCGTCTGCTGCTGCACGGCAAGGCCGATGACCGTCAGGGCTTTCGGGTCTCCCACCATGCGGAGCTCCTCGCCGGCGCGGGCGACGACGGCGCCGGTTCCGCGGCCGGCGACCGTGAGCCCTCGGAGGGCTCGGGCGACAGCGTCGCCCACTACCCGGCGGCGCAGGGCATCTCATCGACCCAGATCCTCACCCTCGTGCGCGACGCGAGCGCGGCCTTGGCGGACGTGCCCGAGCCGCTCTCGGCGGCGACCCGGGTGAGCGAGCGGCTGCCCGACCGGGCCTGCGCGCTCGCGGCGATGCACTTCCCGCGCGGCTCCGGCGACCCGCGGGCCGGGCGCGAGCGGCTCGCCTTCGAGGAGCTGCTGCTGGAGCAGCTCGTGTTCCTGCGCCGTCGCGCCGGGCGCAGCGCCCAGGGCGGCGGCTGGGCGCTGGGGGAGGAGCCCTCGCTCAGCGAGCGCTGGCTGCGCCGCGAGCTCCCGTTCCAACCGACGGGCGACCAGCTCGCGGCGATCGACGAGATCCGCGCGGATCTGGCGCAGTCGCGCCCGATGCAGCGCCTGCTGCTGGGCGAGGTCGGCAGCGGCAAGACCGTGGTGGCGCTCTACGCGATGCTGCGGGCCGTCGAGCACGGATGCCAGGCCGCCCTCATGGCGCCGACGGAGACCCTCGCGGAGCAGCACTTCGCCACGCTGCAGCGGCTGATCGGCGCAGAGCCCCTGACGGCGGCGCTCCTCACCGGCTCCACCGGGGCGCGCCGGCGAAAGGACGCCCTTGGCAAGCTCGCGAGCGGCGAGCTGTCGCTCCTCGTGGGCACGCACGCGCTGATCGAGCCGGACGTCCGCTTCCGGGCTTTGGCCGTCGCGGTCGTCGATGAGCAGCACCGCTTCGGCGTACGCCAGCGGGCGGCGCTCGAAGAGCGGGACCCCGCCAGGCCGCCGCACGTGCTCCACATGACCGCCACGCCGATCCCGCGCACGCTGGCGCTCGCCCGCTACGGCGACCTCGACGTGAGCACGCTGCGGGAGCTTCCGCTCGGCCGCACCGCCGTCGACACGCGTCTCGTGGCCGGGGATCAGGCGCGAGCGCGCGCTTACGAGCACCTGCGCGAGCAGCTCCGGGCCGGCCGTCAGGCGTACGTCGTGTGTCCGCTGATCGAGGATCCCGAGCAGGCGCCGGGGGCGGGAGACAGCGCGGCTGGCGGGCGGGCCGCGCCGGCGGAGTCCGTCCGCCGGGCGGCGAGGGCGGAGCTGCTGCGGCTGCGCGCGGGCGAGCTCGAGGGCTATGAGCTCGCGCTGCTGCACGGCGGGATGCGCTCCGGCGAGAAGCAGGAGGCGATGGCCGCGTTCGCATCCGGACAGGCCCAGGTGCTGGTGGCCACGACCGTCATCGAGGTCGGCATCGACGTGCCCAACGCGACCGTGATGCTGATCGAGAACGCCGAGCAGTTCGGGATCTCGCAGCTGCACCAGCTGCGGGGACGCGTGGGGCGCGGCGAGCATCCGGGCGTGTGTTTCCTGGTGGGTCCAGCCGGCGGATCGGAGGCCGGGCATCACGCATCGGGAAGGCTGCGCGCGCTCGTGACGCACTCCGACGGCTTCCGCCTGGCCGAGATAGACCTCGGCCTGCGCAGAGAGGGCGAGCTGGTGGGAACCCGCCAGTCGGGCTTCGTCCACTACCGGGTGGCGAGCCTGCCCGAGGATGCGCAGCTGCTCGAGCGGGCCCGCGCCCGTGCCGAGGCGATCATCGCGCAGGACCCGGAGCTGCGGACACCCGAGCACGTGTTGCTGGGTGATGCGCTCGAGCTGCGCTTCGGAGCGCAGGCTCTCGAGCCGATTCCCGCCTAGCATGCGGGTGATCGCGGGACGGCTCGGCGGGAGGCGACTGAAGGCGCCGCGCGGTAGGACGACGAGACCGACGTCCGATCGGGTGCGGGAGGCGCTGTTCTCGATACTCGGCGACCTCGACGGCGCGAGCGTGCTCGACCTGTTCGCCGGCAGCGGCGCGCTGGGCATCGAGGCGCTGTCGAGAGGGGCGAGGAGCGTGGTGTTCGTCGAGCGCGACACGGGCGCGGCAAGCGCGCTCGAGGACAATCTCGCGGCACTCGGGATCGCGCCCGGCGAGGCCGAGCTGCGGCGCGGGGACGCCCTCCGCGCCCTCGAGAGCGCACGCGAGCGCTCAGAGAAATACGATCTCGTCTTCATTGACCCTCCGTACAGGCGAGCGCCCGACTGGGGCCCACAGCTGTCGGCGCTCTTGCCGCCGCTGCTCGAACCCGCAGCCCGTGTCGTCGTCGAGAGCGACCGGCGCACCCCGCTCGAGCTCGACATGGACATCTCCCACCAGCGGCGCTACGGCGACACTTCCATCACAATCCACCGCCATATATGACGCGAGCTGAGAAGTCGATAGCCGTCTGCCCGGGCTCATACGACCCCGTGACGAACGGGCACCTGGACGTGATCAGGCGCACGGCGAACCTCTACGACGAAGTCGTGGTCGCCGTCGTCAATCGCTCGGTGCGCAAGAGCAGCTCGCTGTTCGGGATCGACGACCGGGTCGGATTCATCGAACGCGCGACCGCCGACCTCGAGAGCGTTCGCGCCGAGCCGTTCAGCACGCTCGTCGTCGAGTTCGCCAAGCTCGTGGGCGCCAAGGCGATCGTCAAGGGGCTGCGGGCGATCTCCGACTTCGAGTACGAGCTCGAGATGAACCAGCTCAACCGACGCCAGGACCCCGAGATCGAGTCGGTTTACCTGATGGCGAGCCCGCAGTACAGTTTCCTCTCATCCAGCGGCGTCAAGGAGCTAGCCACTTTTGGAGGAAAGATCGACGATCTGGTCCCCGGAGAGGTGGCCAGGCGCTTGCAGGAAGAGCTCAGGCGCTGACGAAATGACAGGAGACGTGATGGCGAACCTCACTGACCGACAGCGGGGCCGGATGCCCCGCCGAGGTGGCTGCTAGATGGACGTCCTCGTACTGATAGACAAGCTCGACGACTTGGTGCACAACGCCAAGCCCGTGCCGCTGACCGACCAGGTCAGGGTCGACAAGGAGGAGATCTACGACATCCTCGACCAGATGCGCGCGACCATCCCCGAGGAGATCAAGCAGGCGCGGTGGATCGTCAAGGAGCGCCAGGAGATGCTCGCCGAGGCCAAGAAGGAGGCCGAGCGCATCATCAAAGACGCACGCGAGCGCCAGGAGCGGCTGGTCGGCGAGGAGGAGGTCACCAAGCAGGCCGAGCGCGCCGCGGAGGACATCGTCGAGGACGCCCGGGCGCGCGAGCGCGAGATTCGGCTCGGCGCCGAGGACTACGCGGACGAGATCCTCAACACGCTGGAGGTGAACCTGTCGAAGTTCATCGCCGCGGTCCAGCGAGGCCGCGAGCGGCTGCAGGGCAAGGACGAACCCGCGGAAGTCAGCTAGGCGCCTGCTGGCCGGGCAGTGATCGTTCGACCGATCAGCATTCGACCGATCGGAGATCGAGGACCAGCATGAACCCTCAACTTCTCACGCGGCAGGCGCTCTACAAAGCACACGTCGCGCGGACGCTGCTCGCCACCGGGATGCTCAGGCCGACGCGTCCCGACAGGGCGCTGCGCTCCGCCGCCGCGCTGCGGCGCTGGGGGCCCACGCCGGCCGCCGCATATGCGGGCGCGGCCATCCGCTACCCGGACAGGGCGGCGATCGTCGACGATCGCGGGACGCTCACGTTCGCGGAGGTGCAGGCGCGCACGAACGCGCTCGCCGCGGAGCTGGCGAGGGCTGGCATCTCCGAACACGACGGCGTCGCGATCATGTGCCGCAACCACAGGGGATTCATCGACGCGACGGTGGCCTGCTCAAAGCTCGGGGCGAGCGCGCTCTACCTCAACACCGCCTTCGCCGGCCCTCAGCTCGCCGACGTGCTGGAGCGCGAGCAGCCGGCCGCGGTCATCTACGACGACGAGTTCTCGGGCCTCGTCCGCGCGGGCGCCGAGGGTCGCAAGCGGTTCGTCGCCTGGCATGAGCCGGGCGCGGCCGTGGGCGATCCGCTGCTCGAGGACCTGATCGCGCGGGGAGACCCATCCGAGCTCGCGGCGCCCGCGGAGAAGGGTCGCGTCGTGATCCTCACCTCGGGCACGACCGGTGCGCCGAAGGGCGCCGAACGCAAGGAGCCGGACTCGCTCGAGCCGATGGCGGCGATGCTGTCGAAGATCCCCCTCAGAGCGCAGGGGGCGACGATGATCGCCGCGCCGATGTTCCACTCGTGGGGGCTCGCCCATTTCACGCTCGCGCTGCCGCTGTCCTCGACGATCGTGCTGAGACGGAAGTTCGACCCCGAGGACACGCTGCGTGCGGCGGCGCACCACAGGGCGAGTGCGTTGGCGCTCGTCCCGGTGATGCTGCAGCGGATCCTCGATCTCGGTCCTGAGACGATCGCGCGCTACGACATGCACGCGCTGAAGGTGATCGCCCTCAGCGGCTCTGCGCTCCCCGGCGACCTGGCGACCCGCACGATGGACGTGTTCGGGGATGTTCTCTACAACCTGTACGGCTCCACGGAGGTGGCGTGGGCGACGATCGCGACGCCGGAGGACCTTCGCGCGGCTCCCGGCACCGCCGGCCGACCACCCATGGGGACGGTCGTGAAGCTGCTCGACGACCAGGGCAGGGAGGTCGGCGCGGGGCAGGGCGGACGCATCTTCGTCGCGAACGAGATGATGTTCGACGGCTACACCGGAGGCGGCGGGAAGGAGATCGTAGGCGGCCTGATGAGCACCGGCGACGTCGGTCACTTCGACAGCGACGGGCGGCTGTTCGTCGACGGTCGAGACGACGAGATGATCGTCAGCGGGGGCGAGAACGTGTTCCCGCGTGAGGTCGAGGACCTGCTCGCCCACCACGAGGCGATCGAAGAGGCCGCGGTCGTCGGGGTGCCCGACGAGGAGTTCGGAGAGCGCCTGAAGGCGTTCATCGTCCGGCGCAACGGCGCCAGCCTCGACGAGGAGCAGGTCAAGCGCTACGTGCGCGACAACCTCGCACGCTTCAAGGTCCCGAGAGACGTGGTGTTCGTGGCGGAGCTGCCGCGAAACGAGACGGGGAAGGTGCTCAAGCGGGTGCTCAGGGCCGACGAGTAGGAGCCCCCGCCCGGCGTCGCTAGCCTGAGAGTCATGGCGGCTGCGACGCACGATTTCGATCTGGCCGGCATGCGACTGAGCGCGGGCGAGGGCCGGCGGCTGAAGCTCGAGGTGCCGATCGAGCCGCTCGTGCTGGGCGCTGAGCGATACACGGTCGAACGCGCGGACGGGACGTCCTCCAGCGTGCCCGTCGAGCTCGACGTATCGCGGATGACCGGGGACGGCTATGCCCTGAGGCTGCGCTTCGCGGCGAGGCTTCGAGGGCCTTGCATGCGCTGCCTGAACGACGCTCGGCCGATCGTCGAGGTCGAGGCACGCGAGGTCGACAGGCCGGGAGGGGGTGAGGAGCTCGACAGCCCGTACGTGGGCGAGGAGACGCTCGATCTGGCGGCCTGGGCCCGAGACGCGTTCGTGCTGGCGCTGCCGGTGAAGCTGCTCTGCCGCGAGGACTGCGCCGGCCTGTGCGCGGTGTGCGCGGCCGACCTGAACGTGGCGGGGCCCGATCACCATCACGATCAGGCGCCCGACCCACGCTGGGCGAAGCTGCGCGAGCTGAAGCTCGAGTAGGGAGCCTTCGGGCTGGTAGCCTTGTCGCCTTCCGATGGCCGTTCCCAAGAAAAAGCAGTCGCACAGCCGGACCGCCAAGCGCCGCGCCCAGCACAAGATCGGGACGCCCACGCTGAACGCGTGTCCGCAGTGCCACAGCCCGCGCCGACCGCACCGTGTGTGTCCCGTGTGCGGCACGTACGCCGGCCGCGAGGTCGCGGTGCCCGGAGCGCACGATCACGATCACGAGCACGGCGAGGAGTAGCGCCCAGGTGGCGCCGGGCTCCTCGCCCGGGGCGCCGCCCGCGGAGCCCCAGCAGTCCGCGGCGATGACCGTCGCGGTTGACTGCAACGGCGCGGACCTGGGCCCCGCCGAGGTTGCAGCCGGCGCGGCGATCGCGGCCCGCCAGGGCGCGCGCGTGATCCTGTTCGGGCCCGCAGCCGAGCTGGGCGAGCTCCCGCCCGGGGTGCAGGTCGTCGACGCGCCCGTGTCGATCGCCAAGAGCGCCGACCCCGCGAGCGCGGTGAGGGCGACGCCCGAGGCATCGATCGTGCAGGCCGCCCGGGCGGTTGCGCAGGGCGCGGCGCAGGCGCTCGTGTGCGCCGGCGGCACCGGCGCGGCGCTCGCGGCCGGAACCTTCAACATCAAACGCGCGCCCGGCATCTACCGCCCGGCGCTTGCGATTCCGCTGCCCGTTCCCGATCGGCCGGTGACGCTGCTCGACGTCGGAGCGAACGCCGAGTGCCGCCGCGAGCATCTCGTCCAGTTCGCGTTCATGGGCGCGGCCCTGGCGCAGAGCGTGCTCGGGGTCGAGCGCCCGCGCGTCGCCCTGCTCTCGAACGGCGAAGAGCCCGAGCGCGGCAGCATCCTGCTCCGCGAGGCCCACGCGGAGCTGCTCGAGCGGAGCGCCGGTGGCGCGGGACCGTTCGCCTTCGTGGGCAACGTGGAGGGTGGCGACGTCGTCGGCGGGACGGCCGACGTGATCGTCACCGACGGGCTGACCGGCAACATCGCGTTGAAGCTGACCGAGGGCGTCTCGAAACTGATGCTCGGGGCCGTGAGGGACGCGGCGATGTCATCCCCTCGCGGAAGGCTCGGCGGCCTGCTGCTGCGCCGGGCGCTCAGGGGCTTTCGCGACGAGCTCGATCCCGAGGCGCAGGGAGGCGCTTACCTGCTCGGGATGCGCCGGCTGGGTGTCGTGCCACACGGAAGCTTCACGCGCAAGGGCTTCGCTCAGGCGATCCTCCGCGCCGAGCGCGGCGCGCGCGAGGATCTCGTGGGGCGAACCCACCGCGCGCTCGAGCAGGCCGGAGCGCTCAGGCAGGCTCCGGTGTCCGCGCGGGCCGCTAGCCTGCCGCACACAGGATGAGGGTCAAACCTGCGCCACCACGGATGCTGCGGCCTGCCGTCGCCGAGCCCGCGCCCGCCATCGAGCGCGGTCGCCGAGGCGGGGCGCGATGACCACGCGCGCAGAGATCTTCGAGCTGATCCGCTCGCATCTGGCCGACGAGCTCGACGTCGATCCCGACGCGATCGGCGAGGGCACACGGTTCAAGGAGGATCTCGAGGCCGACTCGCTGGACCTCTACACGCTCGTGCAGGAGCTCGAGGACACCTACGGCGTGCAGATGTCCGACGAGCAGGCGGCGCAGATCCTGACGGTCGGTCAGGCGGTCGACTTCGTGCTCGCCCATGACGGCAGGACCGATGACGCCAGGCATGCATAGGGCCGGCGAATGCGCGGACGGAGAGGACCCCGATGAAGCTGCTGGCCGACCTGCTCGACGAGCTGCCCGAGGAGCTTGCCCGACAGGTGTTCACGCACGCCTCATGGAGCGAGCGCCGCAGCGACTCCTACGCCCGGCTGGCGTTCCTTGGGGACAGCGTGCTGGGGCTCGCGGTCACGGCATACCTCTATCCACGGCTCGAGGCCGAGCGCTTCGGCGCGGGCAGGCTCACGAAGATCCGCGCGCAGGCCGTCTCGGGAGTCTCATGTCGAGCGGTCGCCGAGCGCCTGGCGCTGCCCGAGCGACTGCGCGCCGCGGCCCCTGCGGGCGTGCGGGAAAGCGCGGCGGCGCTGATCGAGACGGAGCGGGTGCTCGCCTCGGTTCTCGAGGCGGTCATCGGCGCCTGTTACCTGCACGCCGGCTACGAGCGTACGGCGGAGGCCGTCGTCGAGGCCTTCGCGCCGGAGATAGAGGGAGCGCTCGAGCATCCGGTCGACTTCAAGTCGGCGCTGCAGGAGCTGCTGGCGCGTCGCGGAGCGGAGGTCAGCTACGCGATCACCGGCGAGGAGGGTCCGCCCCACGAGCGGACCTACGAGGTGACCGCGATGGTCGACGGCCGCCAGCTCGGCAGCGGCAGCGGCCGGAGCAAGAAGCACGCCGAGCAGGAGGCCGCGCGCGAGGCGTTCGACACGCTCGAGAGCGGGACCCGCGGATGAACAGGGGTGCGGCGTGCGCCTGAAGTCGGTCACCCTGAAGGGCTTCAAGTCCTTCCCGGGACGCACGCGCCTTGACTTCGGACCAGGGGTGAGCGTGGTCGTCGGGCCGAACGGCTCGGGCAAGTCGAACGTGACCGACGCGGTCCTGTGGGCGATGGGCGAGCAGTCGCCGCTGGCCGTCCGCGGGCAGTCGATGCAGGACGTCATCTTCGGCGGCGGCAGGGGCGTTCAGGCCCGGAGCTCGGCCGAGGTCGAGATCGTGCTCGACAACTCGGACGGCACCGTCGACCTGCCGGTTGGCGAGATCTCGATCGCGCGGCGGCTCGATCGCGCCGGCGAGGGCAGCTACCGCCTGAACGGAGCCCGCTGCCGCCTTACGGACGTGATCGAGATGCTCTCCGACACGGGTCTCGGCAAGGAGACCCACTCCGTGATCTCGCAGGGGCGGGTCGACGCGATCGTGACCTCCAAGCCCCGCGACCGGCGGCTGCTGATCGAGGAGGCGGCCGGACTCGGCAAGCACCGCAAGCGCCGGCGCCGCGCGCAGCTGAAGCTGGAGCGGACCCAGGAGAACCTCGATCGCGCCCTGGACGTCGAGCGCGAGGCGCGGACGCGGTTGCGACCGCTCAAGCGACAGGCCGAAGCGGCCGAGCTGCACGAGCGGCTCGAGCACCAGATCCTCGAGGCACGCCTCGAGCTTGCCCGCGACGCCTGGCGCGCGCGCGGGCTCGAGCTCCGGACCGCCGAGGGGCGAGTGAGCGAGGCCAGGCGAGCGCGCGCCGAGGTGGAGGCCGAGCTGCAGTCGACGATCAACCGTCGGGGTCTCGCCGAGCGAGCCCTGGGCGAGCGCAGCGAGCGTCACGACGCGCTCGCCCGCGGCGCCTACGACGCCCGCTCTGCGCGCGAGCGCCTGGGGCTCCGAGCGGAGCAGGTGGGCTCGAGCGCCGCGGCGCTGGCGAGGCGCATCGAACGCGTCGAGCAGGAGCTGCGCGCGCTCGGCGAGGGCGCGCCCCAGGTCGGCGACGTCCCGCAGGAGCGCACGATCGAGGATCGCATCGGCGCGCTGCAGGCGCAGCTCGCGCAGATCGAGAGCGGACGCGAGCAGGAGACCGAGCGCGAGGTCGCCGAGCTGAACCGCACGGGCGAGCAGCAGGCCGCCCGCTCGCAGGAGCTCGAGACGCAGCTCGCGCGGGCCCGCACCGGGCGTGAGCGGGCCGAGGAGGCGGCCGAGCAGGCGCGCGAGCGCCTGGCCGGAGCGGAGCGCGACCTGCAGGACGCCCGGCGCGAGAGCGCACGGGTTGGAGCCGAGCTGGCGGCGGCCAACCAATTCCTGCGCAGCCATCTGCGCGTGGATCTCACCTCTGCCGATGGCGGATCGGTGGCTCTGAGCGAGCAGCTGAGCGTGCAGGACGGATACGAGCTCGCCCTGGCGGCCGCACTCGCGGGCCGGCTGGACGCGGCGGTCGTCGAGGACGTCGCGGGCGCGCAGGAGCTGCTCGACGCATCCGGCCCCGATGGCGGCATGGCGCTGCTCGCCGGCGTCGGCACGGCTACGACGGGGCGGGATCAGGCTCTCCCGGCCAGCTCCCGCCGGCCGGTCGAGGGAGCGCTGAGGCTGCTCGATCTGCTGAGCGGACCGCCAGCGGTGCTCGGGCTCGCCGCGCGGCTGCTCGCCGACGCGTGGGTGGTCGAGCGTCTCGAGGATCTGCCGGGCGACTTCGACGGGATCGCTGCCACGCGCGCGGGCCGGGTCTGGTTCGCGTCCTGGGGCGAGGTGCGCCAGCTGACGGAGGGCGGCACCGAGCGGGTGCTGGCCCGTCGCAACGAACGCGAGCGCCTCCTCGCCGAGACCGAGCGCACGGCGCAGCAGGAGCACGCTGCCCGTCTGGCGTCGGAGGGCGCGCTGGAGCAGCTGCGGGGCGCCGAGGACGCGCGGCTGGCGGCGGAAGCGTCGCTGCGCGACGCCGAACGCGAACACGCCGACGCGCAAGAGGCCAAGCGGCGCACCGACTGGCTGATCGAGCAGCGGCGCGCCGCGCCGGCCCAGGGGCCGCTTGCAGTGAGGAAGGCCGAGCTCGAGGGCGAGCTCGCCGCCGAGCTGCGCCAGGCCGAGCGGGTGGCGCGCGAGCGAGCCGAGCGCGCGGCGCGGAGCGAGCGCCTGACAGCGCAGCGTGCGGCTGACGTCGCAGCGGTTCCGTTGGCCGAGCGCCTCGCCGCCGTCCTGGCGAGCGCCGGTGAGGCGGTCTCCGAGCGCGTGCGGGAGCTCGAGGAGCAGCTCGCCCACGATCGCGCCGCCGGCGAGGAGATGGCTGCGGAGCTGCGCGCATGCGCCGAACAGGAGGCCGAGATCCAGTCGAGCCTGCGCTCCGCGGGCGAGCTCGTGACCGAGGCCGAGGTCGCGGCGCAGAGGCTGCGCGATCAGGCGAGCGAGGCCGAGCTCGAGCTGCGGGGCGTCGCCGAACGGCTGGGCGTGTCAGTGCCCGACTCCCCGGAGGGACCGTACGCCAACGCAGCTCAGGATCAGGCCCTCGATCAGGAGCAGGCCGAGGCGCTGCTGGCACGGGTGGAGCGGCTGCGACGCCGCCGCGAGCAGCTCGGTCCCGTCAACCCGCTCGCCCAGGAGGAGTACGGCGAGGCGCTCGCCCACGTCGACGAGCTCGAGACCCGGCGCACCGACCTGGAGACCGCACTGCGAGAGCTGAACGGGGTGATCCGCGAAACCGACCGCCAGATACACGCGACCTTCGAGGAGACCTTCGCCGCGGCCGCTCGCAACTTCGAGGAGCTGGTCGGCGACGTCTTCCCCGGCGGCTCCGGGCGCCTCAGTCTCGTGGCGGAGGAGCGCACACCGCGCCCCGTGCTCGGCGGCCAGCCCCTGCCCGAGGGTGAGGGCGGGGAAGCCGACGCGGACGCCGAGGCCGCCGCCGAGGCCGAGGCCGAGGCCGACCTTCAGGCGCAGGAGGAGGAAGAGCTCCTCGGTGTCGAGATCGAGATCACCCCTGCCGGGAAGTCGACGAAACGTCTGTCGCTGCTCTCGGGCGGGGAGAAGTCGATGACCGCCCTGGCCTTCCTGTTCGCGGTGTTCCTCGCGCGACCCTGCCCCTTCTACATCCTCGACGAGGTCGAGGCCGCTCTCGACGACATCAACCTCGATCGTTTCCTCGCGCTGCTGCGGCGCTACTCCGACCGCGCCCAGTTCATCGTGATCACCCATCAGAAGCGCACGATGGAGGCCGCGGACTGGCTCTATGGCGTATCGATGGGCGGCGACGGGGTGTCGAAGGTGCTCTCCAGGCGCCTGCCGGC
>DATMQX010000106.1:0-3246 GCA_035567055.1 Solirubrobacteraceae bacterium | reverse complement strand
GAGGTTCACCGCGCCGAGCGCCCCCGCGAGCGCCGAGGCGAGCACGAACGCGCCGAGCATGATCGTCAGGTCGCGTGCCACGCCGTCAGCTCCGCTCGCTCTGTTCTCGGGATATGGGGGTCTTGGGGGCCTCGTCCGCGGGAGCGTCGGGTGGCGGGTCCTCCGCCTTGGCGCTCACGGCGGCCGTCCAGATTGGGCCTTGTTCGACCGCATGTGCAAGGAAGGCGACGAGCATATGTTCGTCAATCTCCGTGTGAGTGCTCTCAAGCAGCCGTTCGGCTGCGCGCCGGCCGCCGAGGGCCCGCAGGCCGCGCTCGCCGTTCTCGCGCGTGAAGTCGAGCAGAGCGCCCGCACGCCGTGCCTGGGCGCGCCGCGCCACCACGTCGATGCCCTCCCGGTGCTCCTCGAGCGCCGTCACGAGCTCCTCGATCCCCTGCGCCGGGGGGAGCGAGGAGACGCTCAGCACGCGCGTTGGCCGCTCGCCCCCGTCGCCGAGCGAGCGCAGCGCCGCGCTCAGGTCGCGGCGGCTGGCGAGCGCGATTTGGCCGAGGTCGGCCTTCGTGACGACGAGCACATCGGGAGTCTCCATGATCCCCGACTTCAGGAACTGAAGCACGTCGCCGCTTCCCGGTTGCACCACCACGACGACGGTATCCGCAACCTCGGCCACCTCTGTCTCGGCCTGCCCGACGCCGACCGTCTCGATGACGACGACGTCGAACGCGGCGGCCAGCGCCTGCGCGGCGGCGCGCGTCGCCGAGGCGAGGCCGCCCAGCCGGTCGCCGGCGGCAGTCGAGCGGATCAGCACGCCCTTGTCCTTCGGGTCGAACTCGATACGGGCTCGATCGCCGAGCAGCGAGCCGCCCGAGCGCCTGGAGCTTGGGTCCACCGCAAGCATCGCGACAGTCTTGCCCTGACCGCCCGCTTCGCGGGCGGCGCCCCGCCACGCGTGCAGCAGCGCGGAGAGCAGCGTCGACTTGCCCGCGCCGGGTGGCCCGGTCACGCCTACGATGTGTCCCCTCGCCTCGCCGCCGAGGGTGGCGGGGGAGACCTCCTCGAGGAGCGCCCTCGCCTGCTCTCGGTCGCTCTCGGTGCTGCTCTCCAGCAGGTTCAACGCGGCCGGCGCGGCGCTCAGGTCGCGTTCGCGCAGGCGCGCTCCCAGGGCGGCTCCTTGCTTGCTCACGCGACGCCGTTGGCGGAGGAGCCCTGTCCGTTTGCGCCGGCGCCCACTATCCCAACGATGTCTCGCATGATGCGGTTGATGTCGAAGTCCTTGGGCGTGTACACAGCCGCCACACCCGCCTTCTTCAGCGCCGCTACGTCCTGCTCGGGAATGATCCCGCCGACCACCACCGGGGCGTTCACGTCCGCTTCGTGCAAAGCCTCGATCACAGCCGGGATCAGCTCCCTGTGCGAGCCCGACAGGATTGACAGCCCGATCACGTGCACCCCCTCCTGCAGCGCCGAGGCGGCGATCTGGGCGGGGGTGAGCCTGATGCCTTCGTACACCACATCCATGCCCGCGTCGCGCGCTCGTACCGCGATCTGCTCAGCGCCGTTCGAGTGGCCGTCGAGGCCGGGCTTACCCACAAGAATCTTCGGGCGTCGCCCGAGCTCCTGCCGTAGTCGCTCGACCTCTTCCTGTAGCTCTGTGAGCTCAGCGTCGCCCGCCACCCCGACGGCCTCGCCAACGCCCGTCGGTGCCCTATAGCTGCCGAATACTTCGCGCAGCGTCCGAGCCCACTCACCCGTCGTGGCCCCAGCTCGTGCTGCCGCGATCGTGGGCACCATCAGATTCTCACCGCCCTCATCCGAAGCGGCCACGCGCGTGAGCTCGCCAAGCGCTGCGTCGACGGCCGCCTGGTCGCGCTCCGCGCGCCAACGGCGCAGCGCCTCGATCTGGCCCTTCTCGACGGCCGCATCCACGACGAGGATGCCCCCCTCGGCATCGGCGGTGAGTGGCGATACCTCCGTCTCGGCGAAGCGGTTCTGCCCCACCACGATCTGCTCCCCCGACTCGATCCGCTGGATGCGCCGGCGATGGGAGTCGACGAGCGCAGCCTTCATGTAGGACACGGCCTGCACCGCCCCGCCGTGCTCTGCCACCCTGGCCATCTCCGCACGCGCGCCCTGGAGCAGCTCCTCGACGAGCCCTTCCATCACCTTCGAGCCCTCGAAGATGTCGGGGTACTCGAGGATGTCGGTTTCGTAGGCAAGTACCTGCTGAATGCGCAGCGACCACTGCTGATCCCACGGGCGTGGCAGCCCGAGCGCCTCGTTCCACGCGGGCAACTGGATCGCGCGGGCGCGCGCGTCGCGGCCGAGCGTCACCGCGAGCGCCTCCAGCACTATGCGCTGCACGTTGTTCTCCGGTTGTGCCTCCGTCAGGCCGAGCGAGTTGACCTGCACGCCGTAGCGAAAGCGCAGGTGACGATCGTTCTCGACGCCATAGCGCTCGCGGCCGAGCTCCTCCCACAGGATCCCCATTGCGCGCAGCTTCGCGTGCTCCTCGATGAAGCGCACGCCCGCGTTCACGAAGAAGGAGATGCGCCCGAACACCTCTTCCATCGACTCCTCCGCGCGTGATGTGGGCAGCGTGTTCAACCGCTCGCGGGTGGCGTCGAGCACGGCGATCGCGTTGCTCATCGCATAGGCGATCTCCTGCACGGGTGTGGCGCCCGCCTCCTGCAGGTGATACGAGCAGATGTTGATTGGGTTCCACTTCGGCACGTGCTCCACCGTGTACGCGATCATGTCCGCGATCAATCGCATCGACGGCGCCGGCGGGAAGGCGTATGTCCCGCGCGCCAGGAACTCCTTGATGATGTCGTTCTGTGTGGTTCCCTGAAGGTTTCGCTGCTCGACGCCCTGGTCCTCGGCCGCCACGATGTACAGCGCGAGCAGCCATGCGGCCGTGGCGTTGATAGTCATCGACGTGTTCATCTCGCCGAGGGGTATCCCGTCCATCAACGCCGCCATGTCCCCGCGATGGACCACCGGCACACCCACCTTGCCGACCTCGCCGCGCGCCAGCTCGTCGTCCGGGTCATAGCCCGTCTGCGTGGGCAGGTCGAACGCGACCGACAGCCCCGTCTGTCCCTTCGCGATGTTCCGCCTATACAGCTCGTTGGACGCCTTTGCGGTGGAATGCCCGGCGTAGGTGCGCATCATCCACGGGCGGTCGCGCTCGGGTAGGTGCGGGGAGTGCTCGTCGCTCACGGCCTCAATTGTATGGCGGGGTCTATC
>DATMQX010000105.1:0-28660 GCA_035567055.1 Solirubrobacteraceae bacterium | reverse complement strand
AAACTTCGGCGATCGCGTGTTCGCGTCCCGCATCCGCAAGACGGTCCGTTTCGCCGAGGCCCCCGTGAAGGGTATGTCGGTGCTCAAGTACGAGCCGGACGGCGTGGCAGCTCAGTCCTACCGGCAACTCGCGCAGGAGGTTCTCACCCATGGCAAACGCTAAACGCGCGAGCATGCGCGAAGGGCCGCTGGCGGCGCTGTTCCGCAAGACCGAAGACGAGGAGGGCGAGCCCGTCGCGCCGCCGCAGGGCGACCCCGAGGCGGCCAGCTCCGCTCGCCGCGCCGAGCCCGCGCCGCCGGCGCATCCGCGCGAGACCGGCCTGCCCCACCCCGGGCTGGGGGCATCCGCCGATGCCCCGGAGGAGTCCCCGCGCATCGCCACCCCGCGTGAGCGCCTTCGCCATGCGTTCTCGTCGGAGATCCCGGAGAACATCATGGAGCGACCGGCCACGCGCGGTGTGATGGACGAGTACGCGCGCGAGCATCCCAGCGGCTGGGGCGCCGCCGCGAACGGCGTCGACGGTCAGCCGGTCATCCGCGTGGTCGGCGTCGGCGGAGGCGGCGTGAACGCCGTCAACCGCATGGTCGAGGCGGAGGTTGACGGGATCGAGTTCGTCGCGGTCAACACGGACCAGCAATCGCTCCAGCAGTCCACCGCCGACATCACCCTGCACATCGGAGCGGCGGTCACGAGGGGTCTCGGATCGGGCTCTGACGCGAACGTCGGGCGACAGGCGGCGATGGAGGACTTCGACCGCGTGAAGTCGCTGTTGAAGGGCTCGGACATGATCTTCATCACCGCGGGAGCCGGAGGCGGCACGGGAACCGGCGCGGCGCCGATCGTCGCCAGGATCGCGCGTGAACTGGGTGCGCTCACGGTGGCGATCGTGACCAAGCCCTTTGGCTTCGAGGGCTCGCGCCGCAGCGAGCAGGCCGACCGCGGGATCGCCGCGCTGGCCGACGAGGTCGACACGCTGATCGTGGTCCCCAACAACCGCCTGCTGGCGGTGCTCGACAAGCAGACCTCGATGGTCGATGCCTTCCGCGTGGCCGACGACGTGCTGCGTCAGGGCGTCCAGGGGATCTCCGATCTCGTGACCCTTCCGGGGCTGATCAACCTCGACTTCGCCGACGTGCGCACGATCATGAGCGAAGCCGGCAAGGCGCTGCTCGGCATCGGCATGGGCGTGGGCGAGAACCGGGCGGTCGAGGCCGCGATGCAGGCCGCCTCCTCGCCGCTCTTGGAGACCTCGATGGAGGGCGCCCGCTCGATCCTGCTCTCCATCACCGGCGGCGCCAACCTGTCGCTGTGGGAGGTGAACGAGGCCGCCAGGTCCGTCTCGGAGGCAGCGCATCCCGACGCGAACATCATCTTCGGGGCGATGGTCGACGAGAAGCTCGATGATCAGGTGTGGGTCACGGTCGTGGCGACCGGCTATGGCGACGAGGGCCGGCGCAAGAGCGTCGACCGCCTGCGAGAGCCGGCCGCCGGCGAGTTGAGGGTCAAGCGGGCGGCTGAGCGCACGGACCGGCCGAGCGTCGGCCAGCGCCGCGGCGCGGCGGGCGATGAGCTCGAAGTGCCCGAGTTCATGCCCAACCGCTGAGGTCCCCGCCACGACGAAGACTGTGGTATCGCTCAGCAATGGGCATGCCTGAGAAAGGCGTCGTCGCGGCCGGGCATCCGCTCACGGCACGGGCCGGGGCGGCCGTGCTGCGCGACGGCGGCAACGCGGTGGACGCGGCAGTCGGGGCG
This sequence comes from Solirubrobacteraceae bacterium, assembly GCA_035567055.1. Taxonomy (GTDB): domain Bacteria; phylum Actinomycetota; class Thermoleophilia; order Solirubrobacterales; family Solirubrobacteraceae; genus Palsa-744. Next base: position 26,907 of record DATMQX010000105.1, on the reverse strand, counting down.
ATGCTGATGTCGTTCGTCACCGAGCCGCTGCTCACCGGCCTCGGTGCGGGGGGCTACATGCTCGTGGCCGGTGGCGGGCAGGAGCCCACGCTTCTCGACTTCTTCGTGCAGGCCCCCACTCGCAAGGGGGACGGCTCAGAGGCCGAGCTTCGCGGGATCGACGTGTCGTTCGGCGATGCCGAGCAGGTCTTTCACATCGGGCCCGCCTCGTGCGGCGTGTACGGCACGCCGGCGGGCGTATGCGAGGCGGCACGGCGATGGGGGACCGTACCGCTCGACGAGCTCGCAGGGCCCGCCGCGCGGCTCGCCCGCGAGGGGGTGGTGCTGAACGCGGGACAGGCCTACGTGGCCGAGATCCTCGCCGACCTGCTGACCTCCACGCCCGAGTGCGCGGCGCTGTGGGCGCCGCAGGGGCACATCCTGCGCGAGGGCGACGTCCTGCGCAACCCCGACCTCGGCGACGCGCTGATGCGCCTCTCACGCGAGGGGCCAGCACCGTTCTACGAAGGGGACATCGCGACGGCCGTCTGCGAGTGGCTGCGCGGGCGCGGCGGCTCGATGACGTGCGAGGACCTCGCGGGCTACAGCGCGATCGAGCGCAAGCCCGTGAGGATCGGCTACCGCGACCGCGAGATCCTCACCAACCCGCCGCCGTCCGCGGGTGGGACGCTACTCGCCTATGCGCTGGCGCTGCTCGACCGCGGCCCGTCTCCACCGACCCTCGCCGGTGTCCTCGCGGCGATGTCGGCCGCCCAGGACGAGCGCACGCCGGCGTTCGTGGAGGGCCTGGTGGAGGACGGCTTCCTCGAACGCTTCCTGACAGCGCGTCTGGGCTCGACGACGCACATCTCCGTCCTGGACGCGGGCGGTGGCGCTTGTAGCACCACCTGCACCAACGGCGAGGGCTCGGGCATCGTCGTACCGGGCACGGGAATGCACATCAACAACGTGATGGGCGAGGAGGACCTCAACCCGCTCGGCTTCCACCGGTATCCCGCCGGCAGGCGCATGCCGAGCATGATGGCCCCCTCCGTCGTCACGCGCGAGGGGGAGGTCGAGCTGGTGCTGGGCAGCGCGGGCTCGAACCGCATCCGCTCCGCGCTGCTGCAGACGATCGTCGGCGTGGTCGACCGCGGCCTGCTCGCGCGGGAGGCCGTCGATGCGCCGCGCGTGCACTTCGAAGACGGCGTCGTCTATGCGGAGCCGGGAATCGACGTGGACGGGCTCGGGGGCGGGCGCGCGGTGGTCGAGTTCGGCTCGCGCAACCTCTTCTTCGGAGGCGTGCAGGCCGTTCAGCGCCGTGGCGCGCTGCTGACCGGCGCCGGCGACCCGCGACGTGGAGGCGTGGCGGTGAGTGCGTGAGACGCGCGGCGTCGCTTGGCGCCCTCTGCGCGGCGCTGCTGCTCGGCGCCTGCGGCGGAATCCTCGCCCCCGACCTGTTCGTCGTCTATCGAACGGGGCCCGGCGCAGGGACGCACCTCACGTTGCTGGTCAACGAAGAAGGTGCCGTCCATTGCAACGGCGTGAGCGCGCCGAAGCTGAGCGACGCCCAGCTCGTGCAGGCACGGGCGATCCAGGAAGACCTGCACGACGCTGCCTCCAGGCATCTCTCGCTCGCGCCGGCGCGCGGTTCGGTGACCGGCTACTACGTGCGCCTGGAGGCCGGGACGGTCCGCTTCGCCGATAACTCTCCCGCTCAGCCCCCCGTGCTCCGCCGCCTCGCGCTGTTCGTCCTGCAGACGGCACAGCAGGTGTGCCACCTGCCCCAGTAGGTCGGGCGGCTCAGCCGAAGCGGACCTTTCCGTTCGAGCGGGCGCGCTCCCCGGCGCGCTCCACCAGCTCCAGACGGTTGATCGCAGCGCGCAGGAGCAGCGTCAGCAGTCGCAGGCGGGCGTTCTCCGAGCGCAGCTCCAGCAGCTCCTGCTTCGAGTCCACGGCGAACTCCACCGTTGCGGCCATCCCGTAGGCATCCAGCTCGCCGAGCTCCACGGCCGTCAGGCTGCGGTCGGTGGCCTGCTGGACGAGGTCGCGGTAGAGCTCGCGAGCGCCGCTCGCGGCCTGCTCGTCGGGCGGCTCCTCGACGTCGGCGAGAAATTCGACGGTCCCCGCCGGGTACGGGAGCTCGTCCTGGCGCTCGAGCAGGCGGAATGGCTGCGTGCCGCGCGTGAGGATGTTCATGCGGCCGTCCTCCATGCGCTCCAGCACCTCCTCGATCTCGCACGCGCAGCCGACCGGCTTGAGCTCCTGGTCGGAGAGCCAGATGATCCCGAAGCGGGACTCCACCGATTCCGGATCGCCACGCAGGCACCGCTCGATCATGCGCCGGTAGCGGTCCTCGAAGATGTGCAACGGCACGCTCTCGCTCGGCAACGCGACGATCCCCAAAGGGAATAGCGGGAAGTTCCGCGAGATGCGCTCGGGCATCTCCGCAGTCTAGGTCGGCGGCTTGCGGGCGGCGAGCATCAGGTTGTAGAAGATCGCCGGCGGCAGGCGGGGCTCGAGCAGCCGGCGGTCCAGCTCCTGGAGCAGGAGGTAGCCACGGTAGGCGAACAGGCGCCATGCAAATGGCACGTCCTGCGGCGCGGCCGTGGCCTCGAGCGTACGGTTGGTCCAGCCGAACCAGTTGGCCAGCAGCTCCTCGCCGGTGACGCGCACGTCACCGAGCCCCGCGGCGCGCGCCGTCCGCGAGAGCTGCGATGGCGCGAAGGCGTGCACGTCGACGAACCCCTCGAGCGATCCGTCGGCGCCGCACTGCTGCCCGTCGTCCGCCCGCGCGGCGCCGATCGCACGGCGCCACAGCGGTGCCACGACCGTCGCAAAGCGCTTCGGCACGCGCGCCAGATGGTCGCCGTGACGGGAGGGCTCGCCCGCGAACAGCACCGTTCCGCCTGGCGCGAGCACCCGCGCGAACTCGGCGAACGCACGGCCGAGGTCGGGGATGTGATGAAGCACGGCGTGGCCGAAGACGAGGTCGAAGCTCTGGTCCGCGAACGGCAGACGCTCGGCGTCGGCCGGCCGCGTCTGGACCTCCAGGCCCAGGCCCCGCGCGTTCTCGGAAAGCGTCTGCAGCATTCCCGGCGAGATGTCGCTGCACGTCGCCTGCCCGATCACGCCGGCCCGCAGCATGTTCAGGCTGAAGTAGCCCGTCCCCGCGCCGATCTCGAGCGAGCGCGGGTAGTGGTCCGGATCGCGTCCGAGCGCCTTGCGCAGCTTGGCGAGCACCTGATCCTGACCGACCTGGCCGAAGTCGATGCCCCACTTCGAGTCGTAGTGCTCGGCCACGACGTCGTGGTAGCGCGTGTTGACGTCGCGGATCTCCCCTGGGCTGAGCGTGGGCGCCACGGACCGGCACCATATACTCGCGCGCCGGGCCGGCGCGCCCACCAGCACGACCGGCCGGCCCTGGCGAGGAGCAACTCTCGATGGCGAGCACCCACCTCCAGCGCGACCAACCGGACGGCGTACCGCCGCTCGCGCTGACGGGCGAGCGGACGCTTCCGGACGTACCGCAGGAGAACTACTGGTTCCGCAGGCACCTCGTCGTCTACGACTGGATCGCGCCGCTCCTCGCCGGCGAGCGCGTCATCGACATGGCCTGTGGCGAGGGCTACGGCGCCGACGTGCTCGCACGCGCGGCGTCGAGCGTGGTGGGGGTCGACGCCAACCCGGAGGCGCATGAGCATGCACGCCTGCGCTACGCCCGTGCGAACCTGCGCTTCGTACGCGATCTCGTCGAAACCTTCTCCGAGCCGGCCGACGCGATCGTGTTCCTGCAGACGATCGAGCACCTCGAGCACCCCGAGCGCGCGCTGGAGCACTTTCGCGCGCTGGTGGGCGCCCGGGGGACGGTCTTCCTCTCGACTCCGAACGTGCTCACACTGGCGCCGACGGGCGCGCAGCGGTCGGGCAACCCCTGGCACGTCCACGAGTATCGCGCCGCGGAGTTCGAGCAGCTATGTCGCGCGAGCTTCGCCACCGTCGAGCTGCACGGCCTGTTCCACGCTCGCAAGCTGCGCGCCCACGAGCTGGCCCTGAGACTCGGCTGGGATGCCGTCCACGAGCGGCTCGGCGTGACCCGCCGGTTCTACGACTGGTTCACGCCCGCGATCGCCACATCGGACTTCGCGCTGCGCGGGGCGGGCGAAGCCGACCTCGATCGGGCCCTCGATTTCGTGGCGGTGTGCCGGCCTTGAACCCGTTGGGCGCTGCTACGATCACCGGCTCGATGAGCCTTCGAGCCCTCGACAGACGCGGTCTGGGCGCGCGATGATTGTCGAGCGAGGCGTCGTGCTGGGGGTTCCGCGTTCGGGAACGACCTTCCTGATGAGCGCTCTGAGCAGGCTGCCAGGCGCAGAGTGCGTCACCGGCAACCTGCTGCCGGTTGGGATCGCCCACCTCGCCGCGCAGGACCTTCCAGAGGACATGCGTGGCGTCCTCGAGCGCAGCTTCAGAGGCGCGCTCGAGGATTACCTGCTGAGCGCGGTCTACCTCTCTCGCGCGGCGAGCATGCGCAAGTGGTGGGCGACCGGTCACCCTCCGGGCGGCCTGCGCCGTGCCGCCAAGGGCGTGCGCATCGAGAGCCTGCTGATCTACAAGGAGCCGTTCTTCGCATTCGTGCCGGAGCTCCCGTATCAAGCGCTGCCCGACAGCCGACTCGTGTACATCTTCAGGGACGGCCGCGACGTGGCCGATTCGCTCGTTCGCTCCTATGACGTTCTGACCGACGAGAAGCTTCGCGGGCTCGAGACCAACGAGGCGCCGATCGGGCGCAAGGTCGGCGATCGCTTCGTGCCGTGGTGGGTTGCGAGCGCCGAGGAGGAGGCCTTCCTGTCGGCGACGCCCTACATAAGGGCGATCCTCATGTGGCGCGCGATGGTTCGCAGGTGCGCGGCGTTTCTGGCCCGCCCGGACGTGCAGGAGTCGGGACGTGTGCTGCCGGTCCGCTACGAGGTGCTGATGTCCGATCCGCTGGCGACCGGGCAGGCGATCGTCTCTCATCTCGGACAGGAGCTGACCGCGACGACACGCAGGCAGCTGCAGACGGCGCACAGCCGGTCGATCGGCATCCATCGGCGACGCCGCTCCGAGGAGGAGATCCTCGAGGCCGAGCGGCTGGCGGGCCCCGAGCTCGAGGCGCTCGGCTATCAGCTTCACGCGCGCGCCGAGGCGTCGGGCGTCTCCCCTGGTGCCGCGGCCCCGCTCTGAGCTGCGCGGCGATGGCGGCGCGCTCGCGATCGTCCTGCACACGCACATGCCCTACGTCGAGGGATTCGGCACCTGGCCGTTCGGCGAGGAGTGGCTGTGGGAGGCGATCGTCGGCTGCTACCTGCCGCTGCTCGACCTGCTCGACGGCGGCGCCCCGCTGACGCTGTCCCTGACGCCCGTGCTGTGCGACCAGCTCGAGGCGCCCGGCGTGTTCGAGCGCCTGCGGAGGTTCGTCGAGGGCACGCGCCGTGAGACGCACGAGCAGGATGCCGCGGGCCTGCGGGCGGGGGGCCACGATCGGCTCGCACGCGAGCTGGAGCGCTCCTGGGAGGACTACGCCAGGGGCCTCGAGAGCCTGGAGCGCCGGGGCGGCGATCTGATCGAATCGTTCGCGGCGCACGCCCAGTGGACCTCGTCGGCGACGCACGCGATCCTGCCCCTGCTGGCGACGGACGCAGGCGTGCGCATGCAGGTGCACAGCGGCGTGGGCTCGCACCGGCGGCGCTTCGGCAGCGGATGGCGCGGCGGCTTCTGGCTGCCCGAGTGCGCCTACACGCCCGCGCTGCTGCGGGAGCTCGAGGACGCCGGCGTGGCGGCGGTCTGCGTCGAGCTGACACGTCGCTTCGGCATCGGGGCGCGTGAGCACCTGCGGCCGCTGGCAACCGACTCGGGGGTCGTGCTCGTCCCGATCGACCGCTCGACGATCTCGCTCATCTGGAGCGACGGTGGCTATCCGGCGAATGGCGCCTATCGCGATTACCACCACCACACCGTCCACCACCACAACCCGTGGAGCAACGACGGTGCCCCCTACGAGCACGAGCGTGCGCTGGCGCTCGCGGGCGAGCACGCCGCCGACTTCGTCGCCCGCACGATCGCGCGGCTTTCGGACGCCCGCGAGGGGGACCGGCCGGCGCGGGGAGGGCTGGTCGTCTGTGCCCTCGACACGGAGCTCTTCGGGCACTGGTGGTATGAGGGGATCGCCTTCCTCGAGGCGGTCGTGGACGAGTGCAGCCGGCAGGGGCTCGAGCTCATCCGCCTCGACGACGCGCTGGAGCGGTGCGAGCCGGAGCTCGAGGATCCTTCGCAGGACGGACGGCCGGCGAGTAGCTGGGGAGTCAACGGCGACCTCTCGACGTGGTCGGGGCCGCCGGTCGCCGAGATGGCGTTCGCCATGCGCGCCGCGGAGCTCGAGGTCCTCGCCGCCGGGGCTCGCGCGGGCGGGGCGGCCGCCCGCGAGCTGCTCGCGCTGCAGGCGAGCGACTGGCCCTTCATGGTCTCGCGCGGGCAGGCCGTCCCATATGCCCATGAGCGCTTCGAGGGGCACCGCAGCGAGCTCGCGCGCGCGTTGCGGGCGGGGCCGGACGGCGATCCCGCGGGACTGCGCAACCTTGCGATCGACGCCGACCGCTCCTCGCTACTCGCACCGTGAGCTCACGGCGCCGCGGAGACCTCGGCCGCTCAGCGGCTCACTGGAAGCGCATCGAGCGGGGCGCCTCGCGCATGCGGATCACGCGCGCCGGGACGCCGCCGACGACGGCGTTTGCGGGCACGTCCTTCGTGCACACCGAGCTGGTTCCCACGATGCTGTTATCGCCGATGCTCACCCCCCGCAGGACGCACGAGCCGAAGCCCATCCACACGTTGTGCCCCACGCGCACGTCGCGCTTGTAGATCCCCTGCAGGCGGATCGGCCGGTCGACCTCGGTGACGCCGTGGTCGAAGTCGATCAGCATGACCCGGTCGGCGATTATGCACTCGCGCCCGATCGAGACGTGCTGGTATGCGGAGATCGTGCAGTCCTGGCCGAGCACCGTCTTGGCGCCGATGCTCACCTCTCCCTCGTGCACGCGGATCTTCGAGCCGTGCCCGATCCACGCCCAGCGCCCGACCCGCAGCGTGGCGTTCCGGCCGATCTCCAGGTGCACCCCGGGGCAGATGAAGCACACGCCTTCTGTCTGCAGGCGCGAGCCGAAGCGGAGCTTCAGCAGCGCGTAGCGCGCGAGCAGCCGCGCGTAGGAAAGCGTCAGCATGTCGTGTGCTCGCATGAACCGCAGCAGCATGAGCGGGCCGCCGTGCGTGGGCTCGGGCGCGCGGCGCAGCGCCTCGGCGACGGCGGGCGGCGGGGGGGCCTCGGCAAGCAGCGGATCCATCGCGCGCGAATCGTAATGCCCAGCGGCGCTCGTGCAGCATCGCCCCGGGGAGGCCCTGCGATGATTGCGCGCGATGGCCGACCAACCGCCGACCGACGGCTCGCTCGCGCAGCGCCTGCTCGACGGTGACCGCCGTGCGCTTGCACGGGCGATAACGCTCGTCGAGGACGATCGCCCGGAGGGCTGGGAGCTCGTCAAGGAGGTCTATCCGCATACGGGCAAAGCGGCGGTGTTCGGCTTCACCGGACCGCCGGGCGTCGGCAAGTCCACGCTGATCGGCGCCCTTACGAAGGCTCGACGCGCCGCCGGGCGGACGGTGGGAGTGCTCTCGATCGATCCCTCCTCGCCGTTCACCAAGGGGGCGCTGCTCGGCGACCGCATCCGCCTGAGCGAGCACTTCCTCGACCCGGGCGTGTTCATCCGCTCGATGGCCAACCGCGGCGCGCTCGGTGGCCTCTCAGAGGCCGCGCTGCAGGCCGCGCTGCTGCTCGATGCCGCCGGAAGGCAGGACGTGTTCGTCGAGACCGTCGGCGTGGGCCAGGCGGAGATCGACATCATCGACCACGCCGACACGATCGTGCTCGTGCTGATGCCCGGCTCGGGCGACTCGATCCAGGCGCTCAAGGCGGGGGTGATGGAGATCCCCGACGTGATCGTGATCAACAAGGCCGACCATCCGCTGACCGACACGATGGTCAGGGAGATCCGCGGAGTGCTCTCGCTCGCGAATCTCGACCGCTCCGCCGAGGAGGTCCGTGGACGCTGGCGCGTTCCGATCGTCAAGACCGAGGCAAGCCAGGGCAGGGGGGTGGAGGAGCTCGTGGAGCGCCTCGAGGAGCACCGCGCCCACATCCTCGCGGAGGGTCAGCTCGCCGAGCGGCGCGGGCGCAACCTGCGCAGCGAGGTGCTGGCGATCGCGACGGCCCGCATGCGCAGGAGGATGGAGGAGGAGCTGAGCGAAGACGCAGAGTTCCAGCGGCTGCTGGAGGCGGTGGTCGAGCGCCGTCTGGATCCGGCGAGCGCCGCGACCGCGCTGCTCGCGCGGGGGAGCCCGCTGGAGCGTGCCATCGAGTAGGGTCGGGATCGCAGATGAGCTACCTCGACCTGGCGGATCGCAGCTGGCCCGTGCTGAGACGGCTGATGGGTGGCCACGCGGCGATCTACCGCGCGACCAACGGGCTGATCGGCCATCGGGTTCCCGGCTTCGCGCCGATGCTGCTGGTGGATCACGTCGGCGCCAAGAGCGGCACGAGGCGCACGAGCCCGCTCGTGTACGCGACCGACGGGGAGAACGTGATCCTGGTCGCCTCGAAGGGCGGCTATCCCAAGAACCCGGCCTGGTTTCACAACCTCATGGCGAATCCCGACACAACGGTTCAGATCGGCTCGCGCCGCCGCCAGGTGCACGCGCGCGTCGCCGACCCCGAGGAGCGCAAGCGCCTGTGGCCGAAGGTGGTCGAGGTGTACGGCGGATACGAGGACTACCAGCGCCGGACGGAGCGGGAGATACCGCTGGTGATCCTCGAGCCCCGCTAGGGCTCCGCGTGCAGCGAGCGGGCGGTGGCCGAGCGGGGGACCGAGCGCTGGTCCGGGAGCGTCCCGATCACGCGATCGCCGATCGTCGAGGTCACGCCGAACCAGTAGCGCTCGTTCTTGAAGTGATGCAGCCGATGGTTGCGCCAGATCGCCTTGAAGTAGCGGCCCCGTGGCTTGTACGGGGCGTGGATCAGGAAGTGCGTCCACTCGTAGGCGGCGAGGATCGCGTAGCTGACGAGCACGCCGGTGGTCGCGTACGCCAGTCGCGGACCGCCGAGGACGAGCCCGATCGGGAACGACAGCAGCCAGTTCACCAGCGCGATCATCGCCAGGAACACGAGCACGCCGTACACGGGTAGCAGCACGCCGTTCAGGACGCCGGGCGCCTCATGGTGGGCGCGGTGCTCGCGAGCGGTCAGCATCTCCAGGCGCCGCCCACGGACGTTGATCGGCGGCGAGTGCAGCAGGTAGACATGGATCGTCCACTCCACGAACGGAGTCGCGGCGAGCAGGCCCACGGCGAGGAGCGGGTCCCGCCAGCTCCAGTCGCCCTGCACGATGCGCAACGCCAGCGCCAGCGCCACTGCGCCGAGCAGGTAGGGAGGAGAGGGCTGGCGCAGGAACGCGCTGATGCAATCCGACAACGAGACCGCCCCCTCGCTGCGACGGCTGCGCACAGAGTCAACCGGAGCGGTGTACCGGTCCATGTCTACCGCGTCTCCCATGTCCAGGGTTTCTTATGCCCCGAGAGCGCGGGCGATAACCATCTGCTGAACCTCGTCGGTGCCCTCGCCGATCGTGAGGATCTTCGCGTCGCGGTAGAAGCGGCACACGGGGTACTCCTCGATGAAGCCGTAGCCTCCATGTATCTGAACGGCCTCCTCGGCGCAGCGCACGGCGAGCCGCCCGGTCTTGAGCTTCGCCTGCGCGGCCGTGAGCGTGAAGTTGCGGTTGGCGTCCTTCTCCCTGGCGGCCTTGTAGACGAGCAGCCGTGAGGCCTCGATCTCCGCGCTCATGTCGGCGAGCTTGCCCTGGATCGCCTGGAACTTGGAGATGGGCTTGCCGAAGGCCCTGCGCTCCTTGGCGTACTGCAGGGCCTGCTCCAGGGCGCCCTGCGCCAGGCCGACACCCATCGCCGCGACGCCGATGCGACCGATGTCGAGGATGTGCAGGAACTGCTTGAAGCCCGCGCCACGCGGACCGAGGAGATTCTGCTCGGGCACGCGGCAGTCGCTGAAGGTCAGCGGACGCGTGTCAGAGGCGTTCCAGCCCATCTTGCGGTACGGCTCGCCCTGCTCATATCCGTCGGTCCCGTTGGCGACGATCAGATTGGAGATCTCCCTGGGGCCGTCGGGATCGCTTGCGTCGTCGGCCGTCACCGCCGTGATGCAGACGACGCCCGAGATGTCGGTACCGGCGTTGGTGATGAACTGCTTGGCCCCGTCGATGACCCATTCGCCGCCCTGCAGGCGCGCGCGCGTGCGTGTGTTTCCCGCGTCCGAGCCCGCCTCGGGCTCGGTCAGGCCGAAGGCGCCGAGCAGCTCACCGGCGCACAACCGCGGCATCCACTCGCGCTTCTGCTCCTCGCTGCCGAAGAGGTAGATCGGCTGCGTGCCGAGCGACGTGTGCGCGCACAGCGTGATCGCGACCGAGGAGTCGACGCGGGTGAGCTCCTCGACCGCGAGCGCGTAGGCGAGCGTGTCGCCCCCCGCGCCGCCGTACTCCTCGGGGAAGGGGATCCCCATCAGGTTCAGCCGGCCCAGCTTCTCGACGATCTCGTAGGGGAACGACTTCGTACGGTCGAGCTCCTCCGCGACCGGGGCGACCTCGCCCTCGGCGAATTCCCTGACGGTGCGCCGGATCAGCTCGTGCTCGGGTGACAGGTCGAAGTCCATCTGGCGGCCATTCTCACAGACCGCCGCGGCCGCCCCTAGCCAGAGGCGACCGGGCGCGTGACAGGATTGCGCGTGTGCCCGCCGCCGACCCGCGTCTGATCCTCGACTTCCTGAGGCGCGGGCGGAGCCACAGCTACGGCCCCCACCGATCCCAGCGCGCCGAGCTGCACATACCGGCGCGTGCGGGCCCCCATCCGGTGATGGTTCTCATCCACGGCGGCTCCTGGAGGGTGCGCTACGGCAAGGTCGTCATGCGCGGGCTCGTTGGCGATCTCCTGCGGCGCGGATGGGCGGCCTGGAACATCGAGTACCGGCGACTCGGCGACGGCGGCGGATGGCCGGCCACGTTCGAGGACGTCGCCGCTGCGATCGACCACCTTCAGCAAGTCGACGCTCCGCTCGACCTCACCAGCGTCTGCGTTCTCGGACACTCGGCCGGGGGTCACCTGGCATTGTGGGCCGCGGCCCGCGACAAACTGCCCTCGGGCGCGCCCGGGCAGCTTCCGGGCGGGCCTCCGGTGCGCCTGCGCCAGGCGATCGCGCAGGCGGGGGTGTGTGATCTCGCCCGCGCCTACCGTCGTTGGCATGGCGGAGCGGCGCGCGCGTTGATGGGCGGCGGTCCGGACGAGCTCCCCGAGCGCTACGCCGCGGGCGATCCGGCTGCGCTGGTGCCGCTGCAGATGCCCGCGCTGCTCGTTCACGGGGTGACCGACGAGGTCGTCTCCGTCGAGCTCAGCCGCAGCTACGCGGCCGCCGCGGCAGCAGCCGGTGGGGAGGTGGAGCTCGTGGAGATCGCGGGCGTGGCCGGTCGCCACCGGGCGCACATCGATCCTCGCTCAAGCGCCTGGGCGGCTGTCACGGCGCGGCTGGCGCGGCTTCGCCTCCCCGCGGGCACGCGCTAGCGGACGCAGGCCGCGGCCGCTCGTGAGCCCTGCGCCCGGCGCCGTCGGGCGGGCTCGGGGCCGTGACTACGCGCCGTAGGAGCGCGCGAGCTCGACGAGCAGGCGCACGCCGTAGCCGGACGCGCCCTTGCCCACGTACTCGCGATCGAGATCCCAGGCCGAGCCGGCGATGTCCAGGTGCGCCCATGGCAGGTTGCCGACGAAGTTGGCGAGGAACGCGCCACCGACGATCGTGCCGGCCTTGCGCGCTTCGGGAGCGTTGTCGAGATCGCCGTAGGTGCCCTTCAGCAGCTCGTCGTACTCCTTGTGCAAGGGCAGGCGCCAGACGATCTCGCCGGTGCGCTCGCCGGCAGCCGTGAGCTGCGCCGTGAGCTGATCGTCATTTGACATCAGGCCGGCGTAGGTGGATCCGAGCGCGACGATCACCGCGCCGGTGAGCGTGGCGAGGTCCACGAGCATCTCGGCACCGCTGGCGGCGGCGTGGCAGAGGCAGTCGGCCAGCACCAGCCTGCCCTCGGCGTCCGTGTTGTTCACCTCGATCGTCTTCCCGTTGGCGGCGGTGACGATGTCGCCGGGCTTGACCGAGCGCCCGCTCGGGAGGTTCTCCGTGGCCCCGACGACTGCCACGATGCTGACCGGCAGGCGCAGGCGGGCGATCGCCGCGACGGCCTCGATCACGGTCGCGCCGCCCGACATGTCGAACTTCATCTCGGCCATTTTCGCTCCGGGCTTCAGCGAGATGCCGCCGCTGTCGAACGTGACCGCCTTGCCGACGAAGCCCAGCCTGGGGCCCCTTGCCTCGGGCCCTTCATAGGTCATGGTGATGAGCGCGGGCTCCTGCTCGGAGCCCTGGGCCACCGCGGCGAACGCGCCCATCCCGCGGGCGACGATCCCCTCGCGCCCCTCCACCTCGACCGACAGGCCCTCGATCTCCTCGCCCAGCCGGCGGGCATGCGCGGCGAGCGCGGTCGGAGTGAGGTCGTTGGCGGGCCGGTTCTGCAGGTCGCGGGCCGCGTTGACGGCCTCCGCCACAAGCGCGGCCTGGCCGATGCGCGCATCGAGCTGCTCGGGGCTGGCGATGATCAGGCGGTCCAGGTGCTTGGGCTGCCGAGCCGCGCTCGAGCCGTCGGACTCCTCCGCTGCGGACTTGTAGCGATCGAAGCTGTAGTCGCCGAGGATCGTTCCCTCGACGAGCGCAGCGGCGAGATCCTCGCCGCCGCCGGCGGGCACCTCCCAGCAGAGCACGCGCGTTGAGATCTCGCGGGCGCGCGCGCGGGCCGCCGCCGCGGCCACGCGGGCCTGCTCGGGGCTGAAGTCCGCTCGGGCGCCGAGCCCGACCAGCAGCCAGCGCTTGCCCTCGGCATGGCCGACCGTGAGCGCCTTGAGCGACCTGCGCGCCTCACCGGAGGTGACCAGCTCGCCGAGCTGCGCCGGCAGGCCCTCGCCTGGCTCCTCGTCCTCGAACAGGCCGACGGCGACCGTGTCGGCCTCGCTCTCGCGGCACGGTTTGGTCGTCGCGGACACCTGCATGGTCAGGGCACGATATCCAGCGCGGGAGCGGACTCGCCACGGCGGCGCCGGACAGCGTCCCGATCTGCTCCGGCCCGCGGTTGGGCGGCCACCGATCCCGGGCCCGTCGGAGGGAGGGCGAGGCGGTCCACTACCATTCGGAATCTCGCTTCCCCGCCACCTACCGACAGGAGAGAGCTGCTCCCATGCCAAAGACCGTGATCCTCGGCGCCGCGCGCACCCCGATCGGCAAGATGGGCGGAGGCCTCTCCTCGCTGGACGCCACCGAGCTCGGCGGGATCGCGATCAGGGCAGCGCTGGAGCGCGCCGGCGTGGAGCCCGAGCAGGTGGATCACGTCGTGATGGGCCAGGTGCTGCAGGCCGGCCAGGGCCAGATTCCCTCGCGCCAGGCGCAGATCAAGGCGGGAATCCCGAAGGAGGTCTCCTCAGAGACGATCAACAAGGTCTGTGCGTCCGGCCTGCGGGCCTCCGTGATCCTCGACCAGGCGATCCGCGCCGGGGATGTCGAGGTGGGGGTCGGAGGCGGCATGGAGTCGATGTCCCAGGCGCCGTATCTGCTTCCGGGCGCGCGCTTCGGCTATCGCATGGGCGACGCGAAGATGCTCGATGCGATGGTCCACGACGGCCTCACCAACCCGTTCTCCGGCAAGCAGATGTTCGTCGAGGCGACCGAGGTCGGCGATGAGCTGGAGATGACGCGTGCGGATCTCGACCGCTGGGCGCTTCGCTCGCATGAGCTCGCGTTGAAGGCGACCGACGAGGGACGCCTTCCCGAGGAGATCGTCTCGGTGACGGTGAAGGGCCGCAAGGGCGACACCGTCGTCGAGATCGACGAGGGGCCCCGCCGGGACACGTCGCTCGAGAAGCTCGCGGCGCTTCCGGGACTCGTCGGCAAGGACGGCTCGCACACCGCCGGCAACTCGCCCGGCGTGAACGACGGCGGGGGCGCGCTCGTGCTGGCCTCAGAGGAATGGGCGAGCGCCAACGGCAAGGAGGTCCTCGCGGAGATCGTCGCCCACGCGCAGAGCGCCAACGATTTCGCCTATCTCGCCACCACGCCGGCGAGCGCCGCGAAGAAGGCCCTCGAGAAGGCTGGGCTGCAGCCCGGGGACATCGACGTGTGGGAGATCAACGAGGCGTTCGCCTCCGTGACGCTCAACTCGATTCGCATGCTCGGCATCGACGAGGAGAGGGTGAACGTCAATGGCGGCGCCGTCGCGCTCGGTCACCCGATCGGCGCCTCCGGGGCGCGCATCCTGGGAAGCCTCGTGCTCGAGCTGCGCCGTCGCGGCGGCGGGCTCGGCTGCGCGGCGATCTGCTCGGGCGGCGGGCAGGGCGACGCGGTGATCCTCAAGGTCTAGTGACCGCCGCATCCAACGGCAAGCAGCCGCGCGCCGGCGCGTTCTTCGACCTGGACAAGACCCTGATGGCGGGCTCGTCGGGCGTCTTCTTCGCCCGGGCCGCTTACGAAACCGGGATGATCTCACGAGGGCGCCTGGCCCGGGACGTCTATGAGAACCTGCGCTTTCGCCTGCGCGGGTCGACCGATGAGCGCGCCGATGACGTTCGCAGACGCGTGGGAGCGATGATCGCGGGCGTCCGCGTCCGCGATCTCGCACGCCTCTCCCCGCGCGTGCTCGCCGGCGTGCTGCCGCGGCTGTATCCGGAGATGCTGGCGCGCGCCTACGCGCATCAGGATGCCGGCGTGCCCGTGTACATCCTCACCGCGGCATCGCAGGAGATGGCCGATCTGCTCGCGCACGTGCTCGCCTTCGACGGGGGCCTCGGATCTCGCTCGGAGATCGTCGACGGCCGCTACACGGGCAGGCCGGCAGGCCCGTTCAACTACCGCGAGGGCAAGGTGCTCTCGATGCAGGACCTCGCCGAGCGCGAGGGCATCGACCTCGACGCCTCCTACGCGTACTCGGACTCGGAGTCCGACGTGCCGATGCTGCGCGCGGTGCGGCACGCCGTGGTGGTCAACCCGGACCCGCATCTGAGGCGCATCGCCGCTGAGGAAGGCTGGGAGATGCTCTACCTCGACCGGCTCGGGCGGCGTCTGAAGGTGCTCGCCGCGCTTGGAGCCGGCACGGCCCTCGCAGGCCTCGGACGCGTCGTGCGCGAGCGCGCCCTGGCGGCGCGCTCGGAAGGCGGCGGGGCGCCCGGCAGGGGCCTTCGCCCGCTTGCACGGGGGCGCGGCCGAGCGCCGTCCCGCATGGGGAGGATGTAGTGTCCCCGGCGGCCGTCGGCGCGACGGTCCGCGCATCGCCACCGGCGCCGCCGTCGCCCAGGCGCCGGCAACCTTGAGCCACCGATGATGTCCCCAGCCACCTCCCAGCAGCACAAGGGCAAGATCCGCGTGGTCGTGGCCAAGCCGGGCCTCGACGGGCATGATCGCGGTGCCAAGATCATCGCCCGGGCGCTGCGCGACGCGGGAATGGAGGTCATCTACACGGGCCTTCACCAGACGCCTGAACAGATCGTCGAGACGGTGATCCAGGAGGACGCCGACGCAGTGGGCCTGTCGATCCTCTCCGGCGCGCACATGACGCTCGTACCGCGCGTGGTCGAGCTGCTGCGCGAGCAGGGCATCGACGACGTCCTCGTCACCGTGGGCGGCACGATCCCCGCGGAGGACATCCCGGAGCTGAAGTCCCTCGGTGTCGCCGAGGTCTTCACCCCCGGCGCGCCCACGCAGGCGATCGTCGATTTCATCCGCGAGTCGACCGCCACGCGGACCTGATTGACTCGTCAGTCAACCGCTGAAGCGAGTAGCATCGGTCCCAACACACCCCAAGGAGTCACCTGAGAATGAAGATATGCGTCCTGGTTAAGGAGGTTCCGGACGCCGCCGTCGAGAAGAGGCTGGACCCATCGACGGGGCGCATGGACCGGAGCGGTGAGAAGAACCTCAACCCGTATGACACGCACGCCATCGAGGCGGCGATGCAGATCAGAGAGGGCGGCGCCGTACCCGTCGAGGAGATAGTCGCCGTCACGATGGGTCCCGAGAGCGCCGTGAGGGCGCTGCACAAGGCCGTGTCGCTGGGCGCCGACCGCTCGGTCCACCTGAGCGACCCGGCCGTGGCCGGCTCCGACGTGGCCGCCACCGGTTACGCGCTGGCCCAGACGCTGCAGCGGGAGAGCCCGGACCTCGTGCTGCTTGGACAGCAGTCCGACGATGGCGAGTGCTACACGATTGGCGCGGTGGTGGCCGAGCATCTGCGGATGCCCTCGCTAACGCAGGTGATCAAGATGGACGTCGAGCCCGACGCGCTGCGCTGCGAGCGCCAGGCCGAGTACGGCTACGACACAGTGCAGGTGCGGCTGCCGGCCGTGATCTCCGTCGGCGATGCGATCAACGAGCCGCGCTACCCGTCGCTGAAGGCGATCATGGGCGCGAAGAAGAAGCCCCTCGACGCGGTCACCGTCGGCGACGTCGGCATCGACGCGAGCAAGGTCGGCGGCGATAACTCCGCCGCACAGTGGGTGGCCGCGAAGGCGCCCCCCGCGAAGGCCGCCGGGCGGATCATCGAGGACGAGGACACCAACGAGACGGTCGAGCAGATCATCGCCTGGCTCGACGAGCGCAAGCTCATATGAGGGTGCGCA
The DNA here is from genome assembly GCA_035567055.1 of Solirubrobacteraceae bacterium. Taxonomy (GTDB): domain Bacteria; phylum Actinomycetota; class Thermoleophilia; order Solirubrobacterales; family Solirubrobacteraceae; genus Palsa-744. The sequence continues at coordinate 10,074 of DATMQX010000105.1, read as the reverse complement.
GGCGGCCGCAGGCCGGCTTCGGTCGGGCCCCTCACCTTCAACTGGCTCCGCGGGCGATGAGCGAAAGGAACTGAACTGACATGGCGAACATCCTGGTCTACGCGCTGCACTACGACGGCGCGATCAACAAGAACTCGCTCGGCGCCGTCTCCGAGGGCGCGAAGCTCGCGGCCGAGCTGGGCGGCGAGGCGCACGCGATCCTCCTCGGCGAGAGCGTTCCCCACGACCTGGCGGCCTCGCTCGGCAAATACGGTGCCAAGAAGGCGCTGGTCGCCGAGGGGCCGGAGGGTCTCGCTCAGCCGCTCGTGGACGCGATGGCGGCGGCGATCACCGAGGGTGGCTACTCGTATGCGCTGTTCGGCGGCGGCCTGCTGGGCTTCGAGATCGGCGCCGGGCTGGCTGCGCGTCTCGATGCGGGCGTGGTCATGGAGGTCACGGCCGTGCGCGCCGAGAATGGCGAGCTGATCGCCGAGCGTCCGATCCTCGGGGACTCGGCGATCTCGGAAGTCAAATACCGCTCCGACGTCGGCATCATCATCGGCCGCCTGAACGCGTTCGAGATCGTTCAATCCGACCCCGCCCAGCCGGACGCTCCCGTGGAGGAGCTCTCCTTCGAGCTGAGCCCGCACGCCCAGCAGGCGACGATGCTGAGCCGCGGCGAACAGCGCGGAGCCGACGTCGACATCGAGGGCGCCGACATCCTCGTCGCCGGCGGCCGTGGCCTCGGCAAGGCCGAGGGCTTCCAGCTCGCCGAGGACCTCGCCGCGGCGTTCGGGTCGAACGCCGCCGTCGCGGCGACTCGCGCGGTCGTCGACGCCGGCTGGTACCCGTACGCGGCGCAGATCGGACAGACGGGCAAGACGGTCGCGCCGAAGCTGTATCTCGCGGCCGGCATCTCCGGCGCGATCCAGCACAAGGTCGGGATGCAGGCCTCGGAGAACATCGTCGCCATCAACAAGGACGCGAACGCTCCGATCTTCGAATTCTCCGATCTCGGGATCGTCGGCGACCTCAACAAGATCCTGCCCAAGCTCACAGAGGCAGTAAAGGCGAAGAAGGCGAGCTGAGATGAGCGCTCACAACGGGAGCGTCGCACCGGCGGCCTTCCCGCCGCCGGTCGATTCTCGGAAGGAATTCATCAAGCGGGGGCTCGATCCGGAGGACGAGCTGATCGAGGTCGGCGTTGCGATCGTCGGCGGCGGCACCGCCGGCCTGGCCTGCGCCAACCGCCTGCTGCAGCTGCTGGCCGACGATCCCGAGACGCTGGAGCGCCTCGGCGAAGTGCCGGTGGCGGTCGTCGAGAAGGCGAAGACCTGCGGCGGGCACAACCTCTCGGGCGCGGTCATGCGCCCCGGTCCGCTGCAGGAGCTGTTCCCCGAGATGACCCGCGAGGACTGGCGCAACGAGGGCTTCGCGTTCGGCGAGGTCACCAAGGAGGCGGTCTACCTGCTGCCGAGCGCCAGGACGAAGCTTCGCATCCCGCCTCCGCCTCCGTTCAAGAACCACGGCAACGAGGTCATCTCGGTCTCGGCGATGGCGCGCTTCCAGCAGCGCCAGGCCGAAGAGGGCGGCGCCTATGTCCTCACCGAGACCGCCGCGACCCAGCTGATCGTCGACGACGGGCGCGTCGTGGGCGTGCGCTCCGGCGACAAGGGCCGGGGCAAGGACGGCGAGCCGCTCTCGAACTTCGAGCCCGGCACCGACATCAAGGCACACACGACCGTGCTCGCCGAGGGCTGCTGGGGACACCTCACAGGCGCCGCGATCAAGGAGTTCGAGCTCGCCGCCGGACGCGAGCCGCAGGTGTGGGAGCTCGGCGTCAAGGAGGTCTGGAAGGTCCCCAAGCCCCTCGACCGACTGATCCACACGATCGGCCCGTGGCCGCTGAAGCTCTCCTCGAAGTACGGGCAGATCGGAGGTACCTGGATCTACCCGATGAAGGACGCCAAGACCGGTGAGGATCTCGTCAGCATCGGCTTCGTCGTCGATCTCGAGTACGCCGATGCCACGACCTCCGCCCATGACCTACTGCAGCAGTTCAAGCTGCACCCGCTCGTCAAGGGCATCCTCGAGGGCGGCGAACGGGTCGCCTGGGGCGCGAAGGCGCTGCCGGGCGGCGGCTACTGGTCGATGCCCAAGCTCTCGATGCCGGGGGCCGTGCTGGTCGGCGACTCGGCCGGGATGGTCGACACGGTCGCGTTGAAGGGCGTCCATCACTCGCTGATGTCGGGCAAGCTCGCGGCCGAGTCGATCTACGCTGCGCTGGTGCGCGGTGAGAGCTCGCTCGAGTCCTACGAGCAGGCGGTCGAAGACTCGGCGATCGGCGAGGAGCTCTATGAGGTGCGAAACACCCGCCAGCCGTTTCAGAGGGGCTTCTTGCAGGGGGGCCCGCTGGTCAACCTGATGATCGCCACCAAAGGGCGCTTCCCGGGCGGGCGCTGGTCCTGGCATCGCAACGACGCGAAGCCGGTGTTCATCGGCAAGACGAAGGACTCCTATCCCAAGCCCGACGGCAAATACACCTTCGACAAGCTCTCGTCGGTGTTCATCAGCGGCAACGCCACCCGCGACGACGCTCCGAACCACATTCGCGTCCAGAACCACGTTCCCCGGGAGATCGCCGAGACCTGGCGTTGGATGTGCCCCGCCGGCGTCTATGAGATCCCCGATGACGCTCCCGAGCATGGCGAGGTGGACGTGATCGTCAACTACACCAACTGCGTCCAGTGCGGGGCGATCACCGCCAAGGGCGGCCGCCTGACGACGCCAGAGGGCGGCGACGGCCCCCTCTATCAGCTCACCTGACCCCGCGCGAGCTCGCGCGTGCCCGCGCGCGGCCCTGCGGTCGGGGGCCGACATGTCCGCAAACTGCGCAACATGTCGCTGCAGACGGTGTTAGTCGATACAGATGAAGATCGGCTCAACGTGTCAAACCCCTCCCGGGCTACGGCTGCTTGTGCTCAGCTCGAGCCTCGCCCTGGGCGCACTTGCGTCGCCTGGCGCCGTCGCCAGCGCCGAAACCACTGCGCCCGCTGCTGCCGCGACCGCGCCCGCCGTGGCAAGCGCCGCCACCAGCCCCTCCGCCGGCGGGCAGCCCGTTCCCACCACCGGCCCATCGGCGACGCTCGAACAGTGCGTGACATCCTCCACCCAGGCCGAACGCTCTGCCACGTTCCTCGGCGAAATGACCGCGACCGCCGGAACCGGGCGCATGTCGATTCGGATCGAGCTCCAGGAGCGGCTGGCGGGCGAGCCGGCATTCCGCAACGTCGCCGCTCCGGGACTCGGCGTGTGGCGCGCGGCGGCGCCCGGCGTGAAGGTCTACCGCTACATCAAGCAGGTCACCAACCTCTCGGCCCCGGCCGTCTACCGCGCGGCCGTCCGCTTCCGCTGGCTGAATACCAAGGGCAAGCTCATACGAGGCATCGAACGACGCACCCCCGTGTGCGTGCAGCCCGCCGCCCGGGCCACGACGCCGGCCGCCGGCGTCTGACCGGCCCCCGCCGGGCGACGGCCGGCGGTCGGGCCGTGGGCGACCGCTAGAATGGTGTGACGATGAAGGCGAAGATCCACCCCAACTACGTTCAGGCGCACGTGCGCTGCACGTGCGGCAATGAGTTCACGACTCGCGCGACGCGCGAGGAGCTGCACGTCGAGGTGTGCTCCAACTGCCACCCCTTCTACACGGGCCGGCAGAAGCTGATGGACACCGGCGGACGGGTGGAGCGCTTCCAGCGGCGCGTGGCCAAGGGCCGCCTGCACTCGGCGCAGTCCCGGTCCGCCCAGTAGCCGCATGTCCGCGCGCGCGGCCGACCGATCCGAGATCGGCCAGCCTTCTCCGCCAGCCGAGACGGTGAGGACAGCGACGGCGCCGCCCATCACCGGCCCGCCGTCGCAGGGCGGATCGCCCTCCGGCGCGACCGACCCGACCGCGGCCGGCTGGGGCACGGCGTTCGCCGCGGAGGGGTCCGCAGGTGAGCTGAGCGCGCAGCGCGACGCGCCGGTGGGAGGACAGGCGGTCCTCGAGGGCGTGATGATGCGCGGCGTCTCCAACTGGGCCGTCGCCGTGCGCAAGCCGACAGTGGAGCAGCTGCAGGAGGGAGAGCGCTCACCGGAGGAGCCGGCTCTCGGGGAGATCGCCGTGAGCACCTACCCGCTCACATCGGTGATGAAGCGCCACCGCTGGCTGCGCCTTCCGATCGTGCGCGGCGTCGTCGCGCTCGGCGAGTCGCTGGTGATCGGCTTCCGTGCGCTGGAGGTCTCGGCCAACGCGCAGCTTCCACCCGAGGAGGAGCAGGAGATACCTCGCGGCGTGTGGGCAGGCACCGTCGTCGTCGCGCTGGCTCTGGCGATCGTGCTCTTCTTCCTGATTCCCGTGGGCCTCACGAGCCTCATCAAGGGTCAGCTCGGCTCCTCGTTCCTGTTCTGGCTCGTCGAGGGAGTGGTGCGCACCACCATCTTCCTCGGCTACCTGCTGCTGCTCTCGCGCCTGCGCGATCTGCGCCGGGTGTTCGAGTACCACGGCGCCGAGCACAAGACGATCTCCTGCTTCGAGGCCGGCCTGCCGCTCACCCCCGCCAACGCACAGCGCTTCTCTCGTCTGCACCCCCGTTGCGGCACCAGCTTCCTCCTGGTGGTCATGATCGTCGCGATCTTCGTCTTCGCGCCGATCGGCCTGCCCGCGTGGTACTGGCTGGTGGCGACGCGCATACTCGGCGTGCCGCTGATCGCGGGCATCTCCTTCGAGCTGATCAAGTTCGCGGGGCGCAACCGGCGCAGGCGCTGGGTTCGGATCTTGATGTGGCCGGGGCTGAAGCTGCAGCTGCTGACGACGCGCGAGCCCGACCTCGACGAGCTCGAGGTCGCGATCGCCTCGCTGCAGGCCGTTCTCGCGCTCGAGACCCCGGGCGAGCTCTCGGCGGCTGACCTGGTCGGCGTCGAGCTCGTCGCCTAAACGGGCTCGGGGGAGCGCACCGTGCGGCGGACCTGCTCGCGCCATCCCTCCTTCAGCCGCTCGAGCGAGATGCCGCGCATGTGGCGCAGGTAGATGAAGAGCTCGGCGCCGAGAGCGGCGAGCAGCGTCTCTGCGAGCATCTCCTGGTCGCACTCGGGGTCGGCCTCATGAAGTAGCAGCATGACGTGCAGCCGGTGCACGCGGTAGGCGGGGTGCGCGAAGCGGGCCGGCCCCGTCTCGGCCGCCAGCAGCAGCTCGGAGTGCGCCTCGAGCGTGTCGAGCAGCGCCTCGCCGAAGGCGATCAGCCGTTCAGATGGGGGCGCTCCGGGACCGAGCGGCGGCGCTCCGCGGATGATCGCTTCCTGAAAGACGCGCTCGCGCTCTGAGAGCACCGCTGCTGCCAGCGACGCCCGAGAGCCGAAGCGGCGGAAGAGCGTCCCCTTGCCGACGCCTGCGGCCTCGGCGATCTCGTCCATCGACACGCAGCCGGCTCCGCGCTCGTCGAACAGGCGCCTCGCCGCGCAGAGGATCCGCTCGCGATTGCGCGCGGCGTCGGCGCGCTCGAAGCTCTCAGGCTCGATCTGGGGTAGGTCGAATTCTGCGCTCATTACCTACATCTTACTAACCGGACCATGGTCCGATTGCGTGCTACACTTTCTGAAGTAAGCGGACTGAAGTCCGCACACCGATCAGAGGAGCTTCCAATGAGCGTTGCAACACAGCAGGACATCTCCGCCGGGACCTGGAGCATCGACAAGGTCCACTCGCATGTCGGCTTCGCCGTCAAGCACATGGTCGTCTCGACCTTCCGCAGCCGCTTCGACGACTACGACGGCGCCCTCACCGTTGGTGAGGACGGAGCGCCCAGCCTCGAGGGCTACGTCAACGTCGACTCGGTCGTCGTCAAGGACGAGAACCTCGCCGGTCACCTGAAGGCTCCGGACTTCTTCGACAGCGAGCGCTACCCCCAGATCAGCTTCCGCTCGACCGCGGTGCGCGTCCAGGAGGGCGGTCAGCTCGAGGTCGACGGCGAGCTCACGATCAAGGACCACACCCACAACGTGACCGCTCGCGGCACGATCAGCGGGCCACACGAGGACATCGCTGGCAACGAGAAAGTCGGCGTCGAGCTCGAGACGGTCATCGACCGGCGCGAGTACGGCCTCGAGTGGAACGCGCCGCTGCCGAAGGGCGGCTTCGCGGTCGACAACGACGTCAAGCTCGAGGCCTCACTCGAGCTCGTGAGGCAGGCGTAACAGCCATGCGCATCCTGGGAATCTCGGGCAGCCTCCGGCGCGACTCGCACAACACACGCCTCTTGCGCGGTGTCGGCGAGCTCCTGCCGGAGGGCGTCGAGCTGGAGCTGTTCGACCAGCTCGGCGCAATCCCGCCCTACAACGAGGACGAGGAGCACGAGACGCCCCCGGCGGTCGCGGCGCTGAGGGACGCGATCGCCGGGGCGGATGCCGTGCTCGTGGCGACCCCCGAGTACAACGCCTCGATCCCGGGCGTGCTCAAGAACGCGCTCGACTGGGTCTCGCGCCCGGTTCAGGGCACGCCGCTGATGGGCAAGCCAGCCGCGGTGATCGGTGCGAGCACGAGCCTGTTCGGCGCCGTCTGGGCCCAGGCCGAGACGCGCAAGGTGCTGAGCACCATCGGCGCGCGGGTCGTGGATCGCGAAATACCGATACCCGAGGCCGAGGACGCCCTGGGTGCCGACGGGCTGCCGCTCGACGATGACGCACGAGAGCTGCTCGAGGCGACGTTGACCGAGCTGCTCGAGCTCGCCGAGCCCGAGCGCGTCGCCGCGTAGACGGCCCGGGGCGGCGACGCCGGGCCACTTAGACTGGCCTTAGTGATCGAGGAGCTCGTCAAGCAGATCGAAGGCCGCTTCGCGGAGCTGGGTGAGCAGATGACCGACCCGGAGGTCATCTCCGACCGCGCCCGCTATGCGGAGGTGGGCCGCGCCTACAGTCAGCTGGAGTCCGCCGCGAAGCTGGCCGCCGAATGGCGCCGTGCCCAGGACGACGCCGGCGGCGCCGAGGAGATGCTCTCGGAGATGGGCGAGGACGCCGAGCTGCGCGAGGAGCTCGGCCGGGCGCGCCAGCGGATCGAGCAGCTCGAGGAGGACATACGCCTGGCGATGGTCGAGCGCGATCCGAACGACGAGAAGAGCGTGATCGTCGAAATCCAGGGTGGCGCCGGCGGCGAGGAGGCGGGCCTTTGGGCCGGCGATCTCTACCGCATGCTCACCCGCTACGCCGAGCGGCTGGGCTTGCAGACCGAGTCGATGGACATCGGCGAGGGCAAGTACACGTTCGCGATCAAGGGCGACGGGGCGTACTCGGTATTCAAGTTCGAGGGCGGCACCCACCGCGTGCAGCGCGTGCCGCAGACCGAGTCCCAGGGCCGGATCCACACCTCGACGGCGACCGTCGCGGTGCTGCCCGAGGTCGAGGACCTCGACGTGCAGGTGGATCCGAACGACCTGCAGATCGACGTCTACCGCTCCTCGGGGCCGGGCGGGCAGTCTGTCAACACGACCGACTCGGCGGTGCGAATCACGCACAAGCCTTCAGGCATCGTGGTGTCGATGCAGGACGAGAAGTCACAGCTGCAGAACCGCGAGAGGGCGCTGCGCGTGCTGCGAGCCCGGCTGTACGAGCGCGCGCTGGCCGAGCAGCAGGCCGAGCTCGCGGCCGATCGCCGCTCGCAGGTCGGGACCGGCGACCGCGCCGAGAAGATCCGCACCTACAACTACGGGGAGAGGCGCGTGACCGACCACCGGATCAAGCTGACCGTGCACAACCTCGATCAGGTCCTGGAAGGCGAGCTCGACGAGCTCACGGCGGCGCTGCAGGCGGACGAGAAGCGACGGCGCCTCGAGGCGCACGCGGTGGCGTGATGGCGACGGTCCGGGAGAAGCAGCCGGCGGGGCGCCGCGGCCGCCCGCTGGAAGGACACACCGTCGCCGACTCGCTCGACGGCGCGGTCACCGCGATCACTGCCGCGGGCTGCGCGACGCCACGGCTGGACGCCGAGCTGCTGCTGGCGGCGGTCCTCGGGGTCGGGCGCGAGCGGCTGCTGATCGATGGGAATCTACGTGTCGAGGGTCCGGCCGTGCGCGCCTTCCAGGACGCCGTTCGCCGCCGGGCGGTCGAGCGCGAGCCCGTCGCATACATCCTCGGACGCAAGGGCTTTCGGCGGCTCGAGCTGGCCGTCGATCGCCGCGTGCTCGTGCCGCGCCCCGAGACGGAGCTGCTCGTCGAATGTGCCCTCCAGCTGCCGGCGGGCGCACGCGTGCTGGAGGTCGGCACGGGCAGCGGCGCCGTCGCGCTCGCGCTGAAGGACGAGCGCAAGGACCTCGACGTGGCGGCGAGCGAGCTGAGCGAGCCGGCGCTGGCGCTGGCGCGGTCCAACGGACGGCGCCTGGGGCTCGACGTGCGCTGGCTGCACGCGGACCTGCTCGCTGGCATGCCCGACTCCTTCGACGCGATTCTCGCCAACCTGCCGTACGTGGCGGAGTCCGAGCGCTCGTCCCTCGCTCCGGAGATCCTGCGCCACGAGCCGGCCTCGGCGCTGTTCGCCGGACCCGACGGTCTGGCGGCGATCCGCACGCTGCTCGCCCAGCTCGGCCCGCTGCCGCGCGTCGGCTTCATCGCGCTGGAGGTCGCCGCCGGCCAGGCGCGGGCGGTCGGCGAGCTGACCCGTGCCGCCGGGTTTGGCGCCGTCCACTGCGAGCGGGACCTCGCCGAGATCGATCGGGTCGTCGTCGGGGAGCGCCGCCGATGAGCATGAGCTCGACGCTCGGCGCCGAGGACGCCAGCCGCCTGCGGGAGTGCATCGCCTCGGGCGGCATCGCCGTGTTTCCGACCGACACCGTCTACGGCGTGTGCTGCGACGCCGAGGATCAGCGAGCCGCCGAGCGGATGTACCGGTTGAAGGGTCGCCCGGCGACACGGCCGGCCGCGGTCATGTTCTTCTCGATCGAGCCTGCGTTGGAGACGCTGGGCGAGCTGCCCGACGCGGAGCGAGCGGCGCTCGAGGCGCTACTTCCCGGGCCCGTGACCGTTCTGCTCGCGAACCGCGCCGCGCGCTTTGCAGCCGCCTGCCGGTCAGACCCGGCGACGCTCGGCCTGCGCGTGCCGCGCCTGCCAGAACGCCTGGCGGCCCTGGGCGCCGTCGCTGCCCCGCTGATGCAATCGAGCGCCAACATCTCCGGCGAGCCCGACGCGCGCACGCTCGATGAGGTGCCGCAGAGCCTTCGCGACGGCGCCGACCTGGTGCTCGACGGCGGGGAGCTCGCCGGCAGACCCTCCACGGTGATCGACCTGCGCGACTTCTACAGCGACCGGCGCTGGCATCTGCTGCGCGAGGGAGCTCTCCCGCGAGCCGCCGTCGAGGAGCTGCTCGCTCCGCTCTGCTGAGCGACTGGGGTCGTGCGCCCGTGCTAGCCTCGTGGCAGCTGCCGCAACTGGCGCCTGAGGTGGAAGCGACCACCGGGGAGCGGCAAGCGTTTGCGCCGCGCGCCTGGGCATCAAATCGCTGTCGCCTGCCAAGGAGAGCGCCGTGAGTGAACTGAGTCCCGACTACTTCAACCGCCCCCTCGCCGAGGTGGACCCGGAGATCGCGGAGGTGCTGCGCGGCGAGCTCGAACGCGAGCAGCGCACGCTCGAGATGATCGCCTCGGAGAACTTCGTGCCCCGCGCCGTGCTCGAGTGCCAGGGCTCGGTGCTGACCAACAAGTACGCCGAGGGCTACCCGGGCCGCCGCTACTACGGGGGCTGCGAGTGGGTGGACATCTCCGAGCAGCTGGCCATCGACCGTGCGAAGGAGCTCTTCGGAGCACAGCACGCGAACGTGCAGCCGCACTCGGGCTCGCAGGCGAACGCCGCCGTCTACCACGCGCTGCTCTCGCCCGGCGAGACGATCATGGGGCTCTCGCTGGCGCACGGCGGCCACCTCACGCACGGCATGCGGCTCAACGTGTCGGGGCGGCTGTATGAGATCGTCGCCTACGAGGTCGACCCCGAGACGAGCTTGATCGACATGGACGAGGTGGCGCGAATCGCTCGTGAGCACCGGCCGAAGCTTTTGCTGGCCGGGTGGTCGGCCTATCC
>DATMQX010000104.1:0-12818 GCA_035567055.1 Solirubrobacteraceae bacterium | reverse complement strand
CGCCGAAGACCCCGCCGCCGCCACCTCCGCCGCCCCCGCCGTAGGCTCCCGCCCCGCCTGCTCCGCCGCTGCCAAGCTGCCCACCCAAGGCGCACCTCGCGCCCGTCGCCGGTTCGCATTCCGGAGTCGGAGCACCGGCTGCGCCTCCGGCGGTCGTGGTTCCGAGTTGTCCGCCGCTGCCGCCGGCGTCGTTGTTTTCATCTTTCTGTCCCGCAGAGCCCGAGTGATCGGACGGGCCACCCGTGCCGGCGGCCGTGGAGGGGGGTTTCAGGCCGTGGCCGCCGCCACCGCCGCCGCCGGCCGCTACGAGGAGCCGGAAACCGAGCGGGGCTTTCCCGCAGCCGGGGAGAGGTGCGGCCATGGAACATGTCCGTAGGTCGGAGGCGCCGCCGCCACCACCACCGCCCAAGCCGCCGAAAGCGCTCGCAGCGCCGCCTGGGCCACCGCCGTTGTAGCCGCCTCCGTTTTCAAGGCCGGAGGCGGCCTGCCCGTCGCCACCCACCTCGGCGAAGAGGGTCTCTCCGGGAGCGACGGCGAGACCGCCGGTCACGGTCGCACCCGTGCCACCAGTCGCTCCTGCGTTCCCTCCTCCGCCGTTGCCACCAACGAGCGTCACCTGCAGGCTCGTCACGCCAGCCGGCACCACGAAGGCATGCTCGCCGGTCGCGGCGAACTTCTGCACGGCTGTTTCGGCTGCCTGAGCCCCGGCTGGGCCAAGCGCCGTGCCCGTGCACGCGATCGCACATACGCCAACCCAAAGCCTTCGGCCAAGCCGCATCATTTGAGTTGTATCGTCGAAGTTTGGGCCGAGCTAGAGTCCCGCACGCGATCCGGGACTGGGGTGCTGATGGCGAACGGCGCTTCAGGCGGGAGCCGGCACGAACCCGTAGGCCTCGGCTAGCTCAGGATCCTTCTTGGCCAGCATTTCCGCCAGGTTGACCATCACCTTGCACTGCTTCCAGGTCGCGTCGTCCTGCATCTTGCCGTCGATCATGTGCACGCCGCGGCCGTCTGGGATCGCCTCGATCACCTTTTTCGCGAAGGCGACCTCCTCGGGCTCGGGCGAGAAGACGCGCTTCGCGATCGCGATCTGCGCCGGATGAAGCGACCACGCGCCGACGCACCCGAGCAGGAAGGCGGCGCGGAACTGGGTCTCGCAGCCCTCCTCGTCGCGAATGTCGCCGTAGGGGCCGTAGAAGGGCAGCGCGCCGACCGACGTGCAGGCGTCGACCATGCGGGCGATCGAATAGTGCCAGGGATCCTGCTGATAGCTCGGGCGGGGGGCGTCAGGGTGCTCCGGATCGGGGTCCGCGATCGTGCGGTAGCCCGGGTGGCCGCCGCCCACACGCGTCGTCTTCATCCGCCGCGAGGCCGCGAGGTCGGCCGGGCCGAAGCTCATCCCCTGGATGCGCGGCGAGGCGCTCGCGATCTCCTCGAGGTTGGTCACGCCCTGGGCGGTCTCGAGCACGCAGTGCAGCAGGATCGGGCGCTCGAGGCCAGCCTTCGCCTCCAACTGTGCAAGCAGGCGATCGACGTAGTGGATGTCCCACGGGCCCTCGACCTTGGGGACCATGATCACCTCCAGCTTGTGGCCGATCTCGGCCACGAGCTGCGTCATGTCCTCGAGGAAGTACGGGGAGGCGAGCTCGTTGACTCGCGTCCAAAGAGCCGTGTCGCCCATCTCCATCTCCCGCCCGACCCTGATCAGGCCGGCGCGGGCGGCCTCCTTCTTTTCCAGCGGCACCGCATCCTCGAGATTGCCGAGCAGGATGTCGACGGTGGGCGCGATGTCGGGGACCTTCGCGACCATCTTCTCGTTCGAGAAGTCGAGGAAATGGATCATCCTGGACGGCTTGAACGGGATCTCGCGCGCCGGCTCGGGCGCGTCGATCGCGAGGGGCTTGAAGAAGTCTCGGGGGTTGCGCAAGTCTGGTCTCCTGTGTCGTCTGGACCTGAACCGTATCGCCGGCGGGCCCACTCGCGCTTGTCAGAGCGCCCCGTCGATGCTAGGAAGCAGCCATGAGGTCCCGCCCGTACCTGCCGCTGCTCCTCGCCCTGATCGCCCTCGGGGCGTGTGCGGCGGCGGCGGTCGCTTCGCACAGAAGCGCAGGCGGCCGCGTCCGCGTGTGGAAGGAGCACCTCGCCGCGCCGGCCCAGTTCGACCTCTCCCTGGCGCAGGTCAGCTTCGGCGCCAGTGCGCGCGTGGCCGCCTCGAGCGCGAGCCGACCTCGTCACGCCAGCTCGGTGCGCGTGCAGCTACGAGGGCCCAGCGGGCTCGACTACGTCGCGGCAGCGATCACCCGCTTCACCGTGTTCGGGCGACCCCGTGCGCTCCTGCTCGTGGTCAACAGACGCCCGCGCGGATCGCTCGCACCCGACCTTGCGCGGATCGACTTCACGGTCAGCGCCCTCGCGCGCCTCGGCGACCCGCTCCTGCAGCAGATCTCCAATCCCTTCACTCATCCGACGGGACTCACTCCGGCACTCTGCGACCTGCCGATTCGCGGCGCCGCGCTTGCTGGCGCCGACCTCAGGCCGGTGCTGAGCCGAGGTCCCGCGCCCGGCGGATTCAGCGCCGCCGCGTCGATCGCGCAGGCCTATGACGCGGTCTGCGGGCGACCCTTCTCCGCGTCGTTCAAGCAGGCGGTCACGCAGGGGTCGCTGCCGCCGTGCGAAACGGGAAAGACGAACGCCCTACCGTGCTGCCCGCCGAACGCCATGTGCCTGCCGCCTCCGTGTCCGCCGTGTCCCTGCGGTGTCGGGCCCTGTCCCGTGCCGGTCGCGGCGGCTCGCAAGGCGGCCATCGCCTGTCCTCTCCAGACCCCGCCGATCGCCTGTCCCCTGTAGCGGCGCGCGACCCGAGCTGCGGGGCAGCGCGTCGCCTCGATCCGGAGCGGCGCGGTCCGGCCTCTCGGGCGCCGCGGCAGACGCGCCGGCGCTGGAGGGACCGGCTCCAGCCCACATGCTCGGTCGATGGCATGATTGCTCCTCTTTCGGTTCTCAAGAAAGGGCGCGTTATGGCAGACGCAGGCGACGACCAGGGGCAGGCGGACGCACAGCCGGACCCGAGAGCCAAGCTCATGCACGAAGTGGCCGAGCAGATGGACGCCATCGAAACGGACTTCGGCGACAACTACGAAATCGGTCGCGTGATCACGATCGTCGAGGTCAAGCAACCGAACGGAGAGGTCGGGCTTCGCGTTCGCGCCGGCCAGTATCCCTGGGTCGCTTTGGGGATGCTCGAGTTCGCGAAGAAAAGCCTGGAAGCCCAGCTGGGCGCCGAGTAGCCTCCGCCGGGCCGCGGGCGCTGCGTGCGTGGCACTAGAGTGGCGCTCAGCAGGCCAAGCCGACAGGAGACCGCAGAATTCAATGAGCGAGATCGAGATCGAGACCGTAGAGACCGAGCAGGCCGCCCGCGAGGCGAGCGGAGCTCATCCGTATGGCCGCTACCTCGAGGAGTTCGAGGTGGGCGCCGTCTACAAGCACTGGCCGGCGAAGACCGTCACCGAGGCCGACGACCATCTCTTCTGCCTGATCACGATGAACCACCACCCGCTGCACATCAACGACGTCTACGCGCACAAATCGCAGCAGGGGCGCAACGTGGTGGTCGGCCCGCTCGTGTACTCGCTCGCGCTTGGCATGTCGGTGAGCGACGTCAGCGGCAAGGCGATCGCGAACCTCGCGACAGAAGAACTCAAGCACCCCGCGCCGGTCTTCCACGGCGACACGCTGTTCTGCGAGTCGGAGGTGCTCGAGAAGAAGGAGTCGCAGTCCAAGCCGGACCGCGGCACCGTCAAGGTCCATACGCGCGTGCTCAACCAGGATGGCGTGCTGGTCGCCGAGTTCAAGCGCCTGGTTCTCGTGCCCCGCAAGCAACCCGGCGGCGGCTCGGCCGAGGACAACGTCGACTAGCGCGGCAGCGACGTCAGGTAGGCGGGTAGGGACCGTACGATACGCTTCCGAGGAGCGCCCCTAAAGGGGTTTTTTCTGTTTTCCGGAGCCAATCTCGGGCCGGCAGGAGCGCCAAGGCCGGCGCCAGGCCCGCCCGCGAACCGAGGAGTCGCTTGGATCCCATGAACACCACCGTTCCCGCCCCCACGAAGAACAAGCGTCTGTTGGCCTGGGTACAGGAGGTCGCCCAGCTGACGGAACCCGACCAGATCCAATGGTGCGACGGCTCGGCCGACGAGTACGACAGGCTCTGCCAGGAGCTGGTCGACGCGGGGACCTTCGAGCGGCTCTCCGAAGCGAAGCGCCCGAACTCCTACCTGGCGCTCTCGGATCCGGGCGACGTCGCGCGGGTCGAGGACCGCACGTTCATCTGCTCGGCGACCGAGGCGGAAGCCGGTCCGACGAACAACTGGCGCGAGCCCTCGGAGATGCGGGAGGCGCTGGGCGAGCTGTTCGCGGGCTCGATGCGCGGGCGAACCATGTACGTCGTGCCGTTCTCGATGGGTCCGCTTGGATCGGATAAGAGCCACGTCGGCGTGCAGCTCACAGACTCGACGTACGTTGCCGTGAGCATGCGGATCATGACCCGCATGGGTCAGGGCGCGCTCGATGCGCTCGGCAGCGAAGGAGATTTCGTGCCGTGCCTGCACTCGGTGGGAATGCCGCTCGGCGAGGGTCAGGCGGACGTGCCATGGCCGTGCAACGCCGAGAACAAGTACATCGTGCACTTCCCCGAGACGCGCGAGATCTGGTCCTACGGCTCCGGCTACGGCGGCAACGCGCTGCTTGGCAAGAAGTGCTTCGCGCTGCGGATCGCCTCGGTGATGGCGCGCGACGAGGGCTGGATGGCCGAGCACATGCTGATCCTCAAGCTCACATCTCCGGAGGGCGAGGTCAAGTACATCACGGGCGCCTTCCCCAGCGCGTGCGGCAAGACCAACCTCGCCATGCTGATCCCGACGCTCGAGGGCTGGAAGGTCGAGACGATCGGCGACGACATCGCATGGATGAAGTTCGGCGAGGACGGCCGGCTCTATGCGATCAATCCCGAGGCCGGTTTCTTCGGGGTGGCGCCGGGCACGGGCCCGCACACCAATCCCAACGCGATTCGCACGATCGAGCGCAACTCGATCTTCACCAACTGCGCGAAAACGGATGACGGAGACGTGTGGTGGGAGGGCCTGACCAAGCAGCCCCCGCCGCACCTGATCGACTGGCACGGCAACGACTGGACCCCCGATTCGGAGACCCCCGCAGCGCACCCGAATGCGCGCTTCACCACGCCCGCCGCCCAGGATCCCGCGATCGCAGCAGAGTGGCAGGACCCTGCCGGCGTGCCGATCGACGCGATGCTCTTCGGCGGGCGCCGCTCGACGGTCGTGCCGCTGGTGACCGAGGCGCTGGACTGGGAGCACGGCGTCTTCCTCGGCTCGGTGATGAGCTCCGAGAAGACGGCGGCAGCGGCGGGGACGGTCGGCGAACTCCGCTTCGACCCGTTCGCGATGCTTCCGTTCTGCGGCTACAACATGGCCGAGTACTTCGCCCACTGGCTGGAGATCGGACGCACGCCTGGCGTGAAGCTGCCGAAGATCTTCTACGTCAACTGGTTCCGCAAGGATCCCGAGGGGCGCTTCCTGTGGCCGGGCTACGGGGAGAACTCGCGCGTGCTCGCATGGGTCTTCGCCCGCTGCGCAGGACACGGCGCGGCGAAAGAGACCCCGATCGGAATGATCCCGCCCGTCGGAGCGGACGGCATCGACACCCGCGGCCTGGAGGTCTCCGAGGAGGACATGTCGGAGCTTCTGCGCGTGGACGGCGAGGAATGGAAGGCGCAGCTTCCGCAGTTTCACGAGCACTACGCGAAGTTCGAGCACCTGCCCGACGAGCTGCACGCCCAGCTGGAGGCCCTCGAAGAGCGCCTCAGCTGAGGCCGGGCGGGCGCTCGCGGTACGGCTTCCAGGGCCGGCAGGCTCCTAGTCGTGGCCGTGGGTCTCGCCGGCGGCGGCCGGCGGGCGCGACTCCTCGGCGAGCGAGGTGATCGTCAGCGAGCCGCGTGCCGATGACTCGAGCACGTCGGTCGCCTCCTCCAGCGAGCGCGCATACAGCTCGACCAGCAGGTGCACGATGATGCGGGCGTCGTCTTCGTGCTTGTGGAAGCGCACGTGCGTGAAGAACTCGCGCACGCCGTGGTCCCCGAAGGCCGCGTAGGAGAGGGCGTCGCCGGCCTCGGGACCGGAGCAGCTCTCGACATCCTGGGCGTCGACGGCGACCGTGCAGGACGCGACCCACGGCGTTCCGGCGATCATCCTTTCCCAGCGATCCTCGATCGGCTCCACGCGCCCGTTGTTGAAGCCCAGGTGGGGCTGGTCATGCATGCAGTCGAGGCACTGAACCACCGCCTCCTGCAGCTCGTCCACGACTTCCGCGCGCTCGCCCGTGGCGGGATCGATCTTGTGGATGCCCTCGTAGTGGACCTGCACCTCCAGGTCCTGGGACCAGCAGCGGTAGCAGCGCAGCCAGCTGCGCGCGCCCGTCTCTGACATCGAGCCCTCCATGGGCGCATTGTAGGCGGCGGGGTGCGCCCGGCCAGGATTGCGGTGTTTGCGAACTCCCCTCCGGCTTGCCGACCCGGATTCGGCGGGAATGTGTACGGTGTAGATCGTCGCACGCACTTATCAGGGCCTCTAGGCCAAGCGCTCGGGCCCGGACAACGAGAAACGCTTAGGGGGGTACACATGAGGCGTCTCGCATTTCTCGCAGTTGCTTGCATCGGGCTGCTGATCGCGATGGTCGGGCCATCGGTGGCTAACGCGGCGTTCACGCAGTGTCCGGCGGTGGACCTGGACACCGGCTGCCAGTTCCTGGTCAATGTCACCGATGCGGGAACGACGGTCGAATCGGATGGCACACAGGGCCCATACGAGGGCGCGGACGACGCGCTCATGGGCATCGTGAACAACTCCTCGAAACCGATCTCCTCGATTCCCCTATCTGCCGAAAACGAACTGTTCGGCTTCGAGTTCGACGGCATCTGCAGCGTTGCGAAACGGCCCTCGGGACCGTCGGGATGCAAGGTCCTGCCGTTCAACAGTGCGAAACTCGCGCAGGCCGAAGCCAAAAAAGAATGCAAAGAAGAAACCGTCGAAGCGTGCGGCTTCCTGCCACCGTCTGGAGAGCCAGCGAAAGTGAGCTTCGAAGAATCGATCGGGATCGTCGGCTTCGGCGAAAACGAAGATGCGGTCACCGGCTACGAGGGCCCGACGTCGTGGTTCACGAGCATCACACCCGGAACTCATTCAGCTGGTGTCGTGAACTTCTCGCCGGCGCTCGCGCCGGGCGCGTCGACGTACTTCTCGCTCGAGTCGCCCCCCGCCGCCGGCTTCGGGACCGCGACGACGCTTGCCACAACGCTTTCCGCGACCTCGGTCGTGCAGGGCACGCCGGTCACCGACAAAGCGACGCTGAGCGGCGTCAACGCGGCCATTGCCTCGGGCAGTGTCAGCTTCGGCGTCTACAGCGACCCCGCGTGCAAAACCCTCGTCGTCGCGGCGGGCTCCGCCAAACTCGCCGGTGGAGCGGCGGGCCCGTCGGCCGCTGAGAACCTGGCGCCCGGAAAATACTATTGGCAGGCGCACTACGCGGGCGATGTCAACAACCAGCCTGCCACGAGTCCATGCGCCTCCGAGCTGCTCACGGTGCTCTCTCCGACGACCACGACCACGATCCAGTCGACGGGCAAGGCTCTGGGAGCCTCGCTGACCCTGCCCGTCGGAACGGCGGTGAGCGACCAGGCGCTGATCGCTGGCCCGCTCGCGAAAAGCGCGACGGGCGCGGTGTCGTACGCGCTCTACAAGGACGCAAAATGCACCGTTCCTGCGCTGCCTGGCAGCGCGGCCGCGGTCGTGGCCGGTGTGGCGGGCGCTTCGGCGGCGGTCAAGCCGCCGGTGGGCACGTACTACTGGATCGCCACGTACAGCGGCGATGCGGTCAACGCGCCGTCGGCGAGCGCATGCGGAAGCGAGGTCCTGCGTGTCGCGAAGAAGGCGAGCCTCGGCCTGTCGTCCAAGAAGGGGTGCGTGAGCAAACGCAAATTCCCGATCCATCCGCGTAGGCCGAACGGAGTCAACCTCGTGAGCTTCGAAGAGTTCATCAACGGAACGCTCGTCAAGAGCGGCAAACTCTCGAAGCACGCGACATCGGTCAACCTCGTCGGGCTGCCGAAAGGAACGTTCGAGGTCGAGCTCACCTCGAAGTCCTCGAAGGGCGACATCTACGAGGACACGCGCACGTTCCACACGTGCGTGCCCAAAAAACACAAAAAACACTGATGATCCGAGGACGGGCGCCGGCGGCTTCGGCCGGCGCCCGTCCGGCTTGATGCTCGGGATCTGCGGCGGCTGCCTCTCTGGGGGATGGGCCTCTGCCTAATGCCGCGCCACCTTCAAGGTCGCCGTGTCGCGCGTTGTCTGCCCATCGAACCCGCGGATCGTCAGCACCAGCCGGTAGGTCAGGCCCGGTACGAGCCTCCTCAGCACGATCTGGGCGCGCCCGGCCGACAGCCTCTGCCTCACCGTGACGCTGCTCGGCCCCGTACGTCGCCTGGACCGGCCGCTCTTCCTTCCTCGCGCGAGCGGCGTCGCCCTGAGGACGGCGGTGCCGGGGGCGCTCGTGAAGACCGGCACGTGCGCGGTTCTTCCTATGCTTCGCAGTCGCGAGAACGCGATCCCGGCGACCAGGCGCGGCTGCCGTGGGGTGACGACGAGGCTGGGGTACGGCGCGACCCTCACCCCGGCGGTCGTGGCGGTGTTGGTTTCGACGTTGTCGGCGGCGGTGATCGAGCAGGAGAGGATGTTGCCGGCGTCTTCGAAGGACGGCACGTAGTTTGACCCAGTGGCGCCTTCCAGCGCGCCCGCGTCCGAGGTGGTCCACTGGTAAGCGAGGATGAGCTGGCCGATGCCCGTCCACGTGCCGGGGTTGCAGCGCAGCGGATTGCCCACCTGGGCGGTTCCTTCGATGAACGGCGGGGTGGTGCTCGCCGGATGCGGTTCGCTCGTCTCGACGGCAAGGCCAACTGGGACCGCTTCGCCGGTGCTGAACAGGGTCTGCGCCTGGCTCCCGTCGAGGTTGGACACCGCGATGTCGCGGGTTTCGGCCTCGGCCCAATAGAGCTTGCCGGCACCCGGGTCGATCGCGAGACCGCCTTCGAAGCCGGCGCCGGGGCGTTCGAGGAGCGTCTGGACTTCGCTGCCGTCAAGGTTCGCTCGGCGGATCTCGTTCTTTTCGCGTTTTTTC
This sequence comes from Solirubrobacteraceae bacterium, assembly GCA_035567055.1. GTDB lineage: Bacteria > Actinomycetota > Thermoleophilia > Solirubrobacterales > Solirubrobacteraceae > Palsa-744. The sequence goes on along the minus strand of DATMQX010000104.1, from coordinate 3,572 downwards.
TTGCCGAGGTTCAGTTCGAGCCAATAGACCTTGCCGCCGGCGTGGTCGACGGCGATCCCGAACGGCGCTGGCTGTTTGCTCGCGATCGTCGTGACCGTTGGTTCGCCTTCCATCGGCGCACTCTTGACCGCGCCGGATGGCCAGTCCGCCCAATAGATCCGTCTGGCGGCAAGGTCGAGAGCGCAGAACCCGCGGGCCGGTTCTTTGGTGAGCAGCTCCCGTTCGGTTCCGTCGAGGTTCGCTCGCTTCACGCCTTCGCGGTCGGTCCAGTACATCTTCCTGCTCGCCACGTCGAGGGCGATCCCGAGCGGTTCCTGCCCGAAGTCGTCGAGCACGATCTGCGGGTTCGTGCCGTTCATGTTGGCGCTGGCGATGACGCTCGCGTCCGTGTCCGTCCAGTACATCCTCCCGCCGGCGGTGTCCAGAGCCAGGCCGTCCTCGAAGCCGGCGGGCTCGGACTGCACGGTCTGCAGGCCGCCTCCGTCGAAGCCGGCTCGCTCGATACCGGTGCCTTCCGGGACGAAGGCGCTGAAGTAGACCTTCGCGTGCGCGTCCGCGGGGGAGACCAGCAGCGCGGCGAGGAGCAGGGCGAGGATCGCGGCCGTGGCGTGTCTTTGAGTGTGGGACCCCGTCGTCATTCAGACCCCCGAGACGGACCTCTAGCAGCACCACCGAACCGGGCACGCCCGCTTCGACGTATGTTCCACGCCTAGCCGAACGTGAACGCGTAGCCGCTGATGCCGGGCGCGAAACGCAGCGCGAGATGGTGGCGTTCGCTGCGGGGAAGCGAGACGAGCGTGTAGAGGCGCTGCCCGCGAACGGTCAGCGCCCCGCCGTGCACGTCGGCGCCGGCGTCCCTGGCGGCGATCGGGCGCCCGTCGAGCAGTACCTGAGCCGCTAGCGGCCGTTCTCCGGGTGAGCTGAGGACGAGATACACGTTCTTCGCCTGGAACTCGACGTCGATCCCTGCCGAGGAGACCGCCGTGGCGGGCTGGTCGGAGATCCTCCAGGCGCCGCTGTAGGCGAACTCGTTCACGGCCAGTTCGCCGTTGGGAGGCGGCCCGTAGTCGTGCTGGCCGCCGTTGGGTCCGTTGATCCAGCCCTGCGCGCGCGCCGTGCCGAGGTAGGTCTCGGGCGTGGTCAGCTGCGAGGGGACCACCACGCCTGTCGGATGGCCCTTGCCGGCGATCGCATGGCCCGATTCGGCGAGCAGCGCTCGGATCGCGGTTTCGGTCTTTTCGTAGTCACCCTCGCCGAAGGCCGTGTACCGCACCTGCCCGTGGGCGTCGATCAGGTAGTCGGCGGGCCAGTACTGGTTGCCGTATGCGTTCCACGTGCCCATGTTGTTGTCCTGCACCACGGGGTAGCGCAGGCCGAACTGTCCGATCGAGTTGGCGACGTTGCCGGCGTCGTGCTCGAAGGCGAACTCGGGCGTCTCCACGCCGACGATCGTCAGGCCGCGGTCGCGGTAGGCGGAGTCCCATGCCTTCAGATAGGGCAGCGTTCGGATGCAGTTGATGCAGGTGTAGGTCCAGAAGTCGACCAGCACCACGCGTCCGCGCAGCGAGGACAGCGTCAGCGGCGCGCCGCCGGGCGTGTTGAACCAGCGCTGCGTTTCCACGAAGTCGGGTGCGGCGCCCAGGCTCGGCAGCGCCTGTGCGTCGGCGATCAACGTCGCCTGGCTCGCGTTCGCGCTCGCCGTGTGCACGGCGGTGGCCGAGCCGCCGCAGGCCGACGAGCCGTTCGCCGGAGCGAACTTGGCCCTGCGGCCGGTGATTTCGTGCAGGCGGCCGGTCACGGTGCGCGAGCACTCCAGGCCAGCCGTGAGATTGACGTCCGGGATGTTCTGGGCGACGAACTGGTCGAAGCTGACGTCGGCGCTCGTGAGGATCGCGACGGCGGTGAGGAGCATGACCACCCCCAGCGCGCGCTGCAGCTGCGGGCCGCGACCGGCTTTGCGCACGCGCTCGAAGAGCCGCCGGCCGCCGAGCGTGATCGCGAGCAGCACGACGGCCGAGCCGGCCGCATACGCGAGCGCGATGACCACCGATTTCCCGGATGCCGCGCTGACCGAGATGACGGCGGCAAGGATCGGGCTCGCACACGGCGTGTAGACGAAGCCCAGCGCCCCGCCCACCAGCAGACCCGACCCGAACCCGTCACCGCCGGTGCGTGGACCGAAGCGGGCCAGGCGCGACAGCGGCGCCTCGATCCGTGCCGCCAGGCCGGGAAGCAACAGCGCGAGGCCGAACAGGAGCAGGACGACGATAGCCAGGTCTCGCAGCGGGTCGCTGCCGAGGCCCACCCCGTCCACCACCTTGGCAACGCCCACGATCGTGACGGTGAACGTGACCGAGAGCCCGAGCACGATCCCGAGAGGCCGGCGCCGGCCCCCGACGCCGGCTGCCGACAGGAGCGCTGGAAGCACCGGGAGCACACACGGCGACAGTGCCGTGCCCGCGCCGGCGAGCACCGCGAAGACGAGAAGGACCAGCATCCTGAGCTAAGGCTAAGGCCGACGCGGCGCCTATGAGCCGATTGCGGCTCGCAGCGTACCCTCGAAGTCCGTCTTGGCGATCGGACCGACGGACGGGCTGCTGGCTCCCGCATCGCTGTAGCGCTGAACCCCGGCGCGGACGGCGGCCTCGTCGCCGACCGCCGTCAGCTCCTCGAGGAAGTCCTGCGAGATCGCACCTCGCATGCCCTCGAGATCACCGGCGGCGCCATCGTAGGCCTCGATGTCGGCGCCGAACCCGGTGCGCTCGATCATCGCCCGATAGAAGGGCAGGCCGAAGTAGGGGATCAGGTCCTGGCGCATCGCGCTGTAGGCGCCGTGCCGATCGTCGGTGAGCGCGGCCGGAACGGCGGCCACCACGTCGAAGCCCTCCAGTGTCAGGCCGGCGCGCTCGCGTCCGGCGCTCACCTGCGGGATCACCACGTCGCGGATGTAGGACGGGTTGCAGAGCCACAGCAGCACGCCATCGGCGATCTCACCGGCCAGCCGCAGCATCGCGGGGGAGAGGGCGGCGATGTAGATCGGCACCTGCGGGCACGGCGGCAGCCCCAGCAGGCGGAAGCTCGTCTGCCACTTCTCACCCCGCGGTGGATCCTCGCCGCGGAGGATCGCGCGCACGATCCCCAGGTACTCGCGCATCTCGAGCACGGGACGGTCGATCGCCTGTCCGTGCCAGGCCTCGACGACCGGCCGGTGCGAGACGCCCAGCCCGAGCGTGAGACGGCCGCCTGAGAGCTCGTCGATCGTCGCGGCGGTCTGGGCCATCGTGGCGGGCGTGCGCGTGTAGATCGGCACCACCCCCGTGCCCAGGCGGATGCTGCTCGTCGAGAGCGCGTATGCGGTGAGCACGGTCAGCGACTCGCGGCCGGCGATGTGCGTGACGTACACCGACTCGTAGCCGAGCGACTCCGCCAGCCTGACTCGCTCGATCGCCTCATCGAGCGAGCGCCCCGTCGAGATGAAGCATCCCCTCGCCACACGGGGGAGCATATGGGGCTCGGCGTCCGTCGCGCATGTTCGACCACTCGGCCGGACCGGTCGCGGGTGGCTGGGGCGT
>DATMQX010000103.1:0-4138 GCA_035567055.1 Solirubrobacteraceae bacterium | reverse complement strand
CGGGGACGTCGACAAGCAGATCGGCAACATGCTCGGGACGAGCGTCCATCCGTCGCCCTCGGCGTTCTTCGTGCGCGCCTGGCCCATCGTGTACGGCACGCTGCTGACAACGGCCATGGCCGTCCCGCTGGCCCTCGCGCTCGCGCTTCTCGCTTCGGTCTTCATCGTCGAGCTCGCGCCGCCGCGACTGCGGCGGATCGCGATCCCCGTGATCCGCCTGCTCGCGTCGGTTCCGTCGGTGATCTACGGCCTCATCGGCGTGCTCGTGCTCGTCCCGTTCGTCGGCAACGACCTGGTCAGCGCCTCCCAGAAGGCATCGGTCCAGAACGTGGTCGAGCTCACCGGTGCCGGGCTGGCGGTGGCTGTCGTGATCCTGACCGTGATGATCACGCCGATCATGGTCGCGCTGATCTGCGAGGCGCTGACCTCCGTTCCAAGGTCGTGGCGCGAGGGTGCACTGGCGCTCGGCGTGAACCCCGTGCGGGCCGTGAGCGCCGTGACGCTCAAGGCGATCCGTCCGGCGATCGTGGCGGCGGTCGTGCTTGCCACCGCGAGGGCGTTGGGCGAGGCCGTGATGATCCAGATGGTCTCGGGCTCGCGCTCGTTCGCCCCCAAGCCGATCGACGGCTGGACCTTCTTCTTCGAGCCGCTACGGACGCTGGCCTCGGCGATCATCGACAACAGCGAAGGGCTCGGCGCGCCGGCCGTGCGCTCCACCGTCTACGCGTTCGCGTTCCTGCTGCTCTTCTCGGCTTTCGTCCTCTCGGCAGCCGGCTACCTGATCAAGCTGCCACTTCGGAAATACCACGTGCAGGGATGAGCACGTTCGCACCCCACCTCGAGCCCGGCCAGCTGATGCACGTCGGGCCCGGCAGGCGCTCCTCTCCAAGGGAATGGCGCTGGCGCGATCGACTCATGCTCGGCGCCGCCTGGGCGGGCGGCCTGGGCCTGTGTCTCGTCGCCGGCGCGATCGTCGTCTACATGGGCGTTCGCGGCATCCAGTACCTGCGACCCGGCCTGCTCTTCACGCGTCCCGCGCCAGGGGTGGTTCAGAGCCAGAGCGGCGGCTTTCTCGATCCGCTGCTCGGGACCGCGCTGCTGACGCTTGTCGGAATCCTGCTGGCGGTCCCGCTGGCCGTGAGCAGCGCCGTCTGGATTGCGGAGTACGGCCGCCCGACCTGGCTGGCGCGGATCGTCGAGTCCAGCATCGAGATCGTCGCGGGCACGCCCGACATCGTGATCGCGATCTTCGGCCTGGCGATCTTCCAGCTGAGCCTGTTCGCACCCTTCTCATTCACCGCATCGGGCGGCGGCGTGTACGGCAAGTCGTTCCTGGCCGCCGGGGCGATGATGTCGTTGATTGCGCTGCCACCGCTGTTCACGGCCACGCGCGACGGCCTGCAGGCGGTCCCGACCCACATGCGCGAGGCCGCCTTCGCGCTGGGCAAGACCCGCATCACGACGATCCGGCGCGTGCTGCTGCCGAGCGTGCGCTCGAACATCGCCACCGGCGTCACGCTCGGCGTCAGCCGCATCATCGGCGACACCGCGATCGTCCTGCTGCTGCTGGGCGGGACGCTGCATCTCGAAGCGCAGGGATCGATCCCTGGGCTCAACCTGCTCAAGGGCACCGGCTCGACGCTCACGAGCTACGTCTACGACAACTCGCCCGCCGGCGAAGGCGCGGCTCCGCAGAAGGCCTACGCGGCCGCCTTCGTCCTGCTCGCGTTCGTGCTGGCCCTGAACCTCCTGGTCGATCGGATCGGCCGCGCGCACGCCGCCGCGCGCGGCTTGACGGCGGCCGGCGGCGTCGTCTGAGCGCGCGCCTCGCCGGCGCGACCGATGACCTGCTTCACAAGAGGCCGTGGAAACGCTAATCTCAGTGATCCGATGGAGAAAGTAGCCGCCAAAAACGATGGAGAAGGTGCGTCGTGAGGGTCGAGGAGGCATTGACCGACACGGATGAGACGCGGACCGGTCGAGCGACTTCGGCGAATGGCGCCGGAGAGGGCGGCGCCGGCGAGGCCGCGCCGGCCTATGCGAGCGGCGCCGTCGCAGCCGCGTTCGCGGAGCGTGCGAAGGCCGCTCAGGGCACACGCCAGATACCGCCGGTACCGCCCGTGCGCACGATCGTCCTCGACCGCGAGCCGGTCCCCGCTCTCCCGCCACACGAGCGCGCCTCGCTGCGAAGCCCGTCCTCGCCTGGCCCGGAGCGTCTTCAGCTGCACGACGTGAGCGTCGCCTACGGGTCCAAGCAGGCGGTCAAGTCGGTCTCGCTCTCGGTCCATCAGGGCGAGGTGCTCGCGCTGATCGGCCCGTCGGGATGCGGCAAGACGACGCTCCTGCGCACGCTGAACCGCTTGACGGAGCTGACGCCGAGCGCCGCGCGCGGCGGGCACGTGCTGCTCGACGGGGAGGACATCCACAGCCTCGCCGACACGTCGCTGCGCTCACGCGTCGCGATGGTCTTCCAGCAGCCAAACCCCTTCCCGATGTCGATCTTCGACAACGTCGCCTTCGCGCTGCGCGAGCAGTCGCGAAACCGACCGCGGCGCCGCGAGCTCGAGCCGCTCGTCGTCGATGCCCTGCGGCGGGCTGGCCTCTACGAGGAGGTTCGCGACGAACTCGACCGCCCCGCCCTGCGCCTCTCGGGCGGCCAGCAGCAGCGCCTGTGCATCGCGCGGGCGATCGCGCCGCGGCCCGAGGTGCTGCTCATGGACGAGCCCTGCAGCGCGCTCGATCCGATCTCCACGGGCGTGATCGAGAAGCTGATCGGCGAGCTGCGCCGGGAACTCGCGCTGGTGATCGTGACGCACAACCTCGCGCAGGCACACCGCATCGCCGACAAGGTCGCCTTCATGTATCTCGGCGATCTGGTCGAGTACGGGATGACCGAGCAGGTGTTCGAGGCGCCGCGCGCCTCCCGCACCCGTGACTACGTGCGCGGAGCATTCGGATGAGCCCGGTCCATTACCGCCCAGCAACGGTCTCCTGCACGACTCGAATGAAGCGCGCGCTGCTCGTCGCCGGCTGTGGCGTGCTGACCGTGGCCGTGTCGGCTTGCGAGAGCACCGAGCAGGAAAGCGCCAAGATCGGCCGGGAAGGGCGCCAGCTCCTTGCCGGTTCCGGCAGGCTCGAGCTGGGAGCCGTCAACCACAGCGTGCTGGTCTCCGACGTGACACTGCTCGCCAGCTCGGGACGAACGGCCGTGGCGGTGCGGCTGACGGGAACCTCGTTCAGGCCGCAGGCCGAGCTCCCAGTGCTGGTGGAAGTCACCGGAGCGGGCGCGAGGCAGCTCTACACGAACGCAACCGGCGGTCTGGAGGCCTCGCTTCAGCAGATGGCGCTGCTCGCGCCGCACCAGCAGGCGTGGTGGGTCGACGACCAGGTTCTCACCTCCCAGAGCGCAACCGGCGTGAAGGTGCGCGTGGGAACCGGCAAGGTGCCCCGCACGAGCCTTCCGTTGCCCACGCTCACGACGACGGGAGTGCATCTCGGGCGGCAGTCGGGTCTCAGCGTGCTGGGCGGCAGCCTCGTGAACCACTCTGCCAGGGCCGCGAGCAAGGTGCCCGTGTATGCGGTCGCGCTGGCCGGAGGGCGCGTGGTCGCCGCCGGCCGCGCCGTCGTGAGCGCGCCGCCCAGGTCCTCCTCGTCGTTTCAGATCTTCCTCGTCGGCAACCCAGAGGGTGCGAGGGTCGAGCTGACCGTCGCGCCGACGCCGGATGAACGAGCGTGAGTAGCGTGAGCGTCCTACCCGCGCCGCCCGAGAGCAGCGAGCCGACGTGCGCGGGCTGCGGCTCGGTGCTCGTGGCGGATCAACGCTACTGCCTCTCCTGCGGCCAGCCCTGCTCGCCGGTCCGGCTGGCGTTTCTCGACGTGCTGCAGACAGAGCACAACCCCCCGGCGCCGCGGACCGAGGTCTGGGCGGGGCCGGGCGCGATCGAGCTCTCCCCGGCCGGCTACCCGGCGGGCGCGTACGAGCCGGGCCTGAATGGATGGCTGCGTCGCTACTCGGGGCTGCTGGCGCTGCTGGCCGTCCTGGCCATGTGCCTGCTCGTCGGTCTGCTGGTGGGACACTGGGTCACCCAGGGCAAGGCCCCCGGCAAGCAGGTGGTGGAAGTCAAGGGCCTTACCAGCG
>DATMQX010000102.1:0-4719 GCA_035567055.1 Solirubrobacteraceae bacterium | reverse complement strand
GCGGTCGTCTTATCCATTGGACTACGAGGGCGCGGCCCGTGGCGATCGAGCCACGAGCACGACGAACAGGCTACCGTCGCCTTCACGCGCGGACCTCGCGCGGAGATCGGGGCGGGGCCTCGGCGGCGAGGCTGCGCAGCTCCTCGCCCACGAGCCGGTGGGTGACCCATTCGTCCATTCGCTGCGCGCCGAGGCCACGGTAGAAGCCGAGGGCAAGCTCATTCCAGGTCAGCGCGGACCATTCCAGGCGCTCGGCCCCGCGCTCCCGGGCACGCGCGGCGACCGCCGCCAGCAGCGCCCTGCCGGCGCCCGACTTGCGGTGGGCGGGGCGCACGAACAGGTCCTCTAGCCAGATGCCCTGGATTGCCAGGAACGTCGAGAACGTCGGAAAGAAGAGGGCATAGCCGACCGCCTCACCGCCCCGCTCGGCGATCAGCGCCTCGGCCGCCGGACGCTCCGAGAAGAGCGCGCGTGCGAACAGCTCCTCTGTGGCTCGCACCTGGTCTGCCAGGCGCTCGTACTGCGCCAGCTCTCGAAGGAGGTCGAGCAGCAGCGGCACGTCCTCGGGCCGCGCGTCCCTGATCTGCAGCCGCTCGCTCTGCTCGCCGGCCATCGCCTCAGCCCGCGATGGCGTCGGGACGTTCGGGGTAGATGTCGTCGATCGTCGTCAGCGCCACGTACGGCGCGCCGGCCGCAAGCGCGATCGCCTCGGCGCCGCCGGCGAGCCGGTCGAGCACGCTGATCACGCCGCAGATCTCCCTTCCCGCATCGAGCAGCGCCTCGATCGCGGCAAGCGTCGAGCCGCCGGTGGTGACGACGTCCTCGACGACCACGCACCGATCCGCGTCCGTCAGCGGCGGGCCCTCGATGCGCCGCTGCAGCCCGTGGGCCTTCGCGTCCTTGCGCACGAAGAACGCCTTCACCGGCGCTCCGGCCGCGAGGGCCGCACAGGCGACGGGGTCGGCGCCCATCGTCATTCCGCCGACGGCCGTGCCTGCCCATTGCGAGATCTGCGCGGCAACCAGGCGGCCGAGCGCGGCAAAGCCTGCGGGCAGCAGGATTGCGCGCTTGGCATCCACGTAGTACTGGGCTTTGGCGCCGCTCGTGAGCGTGACCTCGCCCAGCACCAGCGCGTGCTCGCGCAGCTCGCCCACGAGGATCTCGCGGGCGTGGGCCAGCTCGCTCGTATTCTCGTCCAGGACGTCCACGGCGGGATCTAATCTACCTGCGTGTACTCCGCGATCGTGAGATTGGTAGGGCTTGCCTCGATCGTCACGTGCACGATCGTGATCGCGTCCTTCGCCCTGTTCGCGATCAACCAGACGAGCCAGGCCTCCAATCAGCAGACGCGGACGCTGCGCGGCGAAGTCACCACCGTCGAAGCGGGAACCCCAGCGCCACCGAAAGCCGCCAAGCCCCACGAGAGCGCGGTCCGCAGGACGATCGACGACGCCTCCGAATGGCTCACCTCCCCGTTCGACGGCCTGACGTCCGGGCACAGCGAATGGGCGGTCCACGGAATCGACCTGGTGCTCGCGCTCGTCATCTACGGCTTCGGCGTGGGCTTCGTGGCGCGCACCCTGCGCGTCAGGGTGTGACCGGCGGCCCGCGCGGCCCGGCCGTTCAGGGGCCGGCCTGCCCGCTGACCCGATGGCTGCCGCCGCCGCTCTCGTTGTAGACGTCGACCGGCATCCCCAACGTCACCCATCCGAACACCGCCGCGGCGTCGGGGATCGGGATCCGCAGGCAGCCATGGCTCGCCGCGTATGTCGGCACTTCGTGGTAGCCGTGGATCGCGTAGCCACGGATGAAGTAGTTCGAGTCGACCATGCCCTTCGCGTTTTCGCCAGGCGTCTTCGAGTACACCTGGAAGCGGCCGATCACCGTGGGGGTGGAGGGCTTGCCCGAGCTCATCGTGTAGATCGCCCGCACGTGCCCGCCGGGGTCGATCTCGGCGAGCACCTGGCTGGTCAGGTCGGCCTCCACGTGGCGGCCGTCGCCGCGGTAGTGGACGTGGAAGGCGCCGCCACCGTGCGCCATCCGGTCGAACACGCCCGTGCCCGCGTATTCGACGCGTTCGAGCCCGGCCACCTTGCGGTAGGCCACGACCGCGCGGGCCGTCCCTTCATCGAAGGTCCCGCTGAGGGGCACGACGTAGTGCAGGGCGTTCAGCTCCGACTGCAGCAGGCGCACCGACTGCCCCTGCGAGCCCGGGCCGAGGTTCGGCCAGACGAAGCGAAAGCGCGGGGACCGGCCGGTGAACAGCGCCTGCTGTGCGGTCGCGTAGTGAGCCGCCCGCACCTGAACGAGCCCGGCGTCCCGGCTGCTGAAGCTGACACGGAACTGTCCCGAGCCGTTGCGCATGGGCAGCACGCTGACGATCCTCACGGCCAGCTTGCGCGATTCGCGGTAGAAGCTGACCTTCACCTTCTGGCCGGCCACGTACGGCGTCACCACCCCGCGGACCACGATGCGGGTGCCCATGAGGGCGAACAGCGGCAGGCCGCCGACCCTCTGCAGTTCGAGCTTCATGTGCGGAGCGGGCGGTGTCGGAGCCTGCGCGGGCGGCACGCCCGCCGGCGCTTCGCCCGCGGGCGGCGTCCCCGTCGCGGCGCCTGCCGAGGCCGCGGAGGACGCCGTCGCGCCGATGAGCGCCGCCGCACAAAGCGCGAGCAGGCGAAGGACCCTCTTCACGCAGGGCATCCTACGGGCTGTGCATGACGGGCATGGCCTCGCTCCCGATCACGCCAAGACGCTTGAACACGAACACGAGCGCACCGATCCCGGCGAGCGAGCCCGCGATCAGCACCACGAATTCCGGCCAGCTCCACCCCTCGAGGCTTGCGAACGCGACCGAGTTGTTGAGCGAGTGGGACACGATGCTCGGGTACAGCGAGCCGGTGTAGCGGTAGAGCAGGCACAGGCCGAAGCCGAGTCCCGCCAGGGGCACGAGGTCGAGCACGGGCGCGGAGCCCGCGTGCACGCCGCCGAACAGCAGCCCCGTGATCACGGCGGCGGGAAGGGTGCCCCGCCAGTTGCGAAGCGCCGTGAAGATGAAGCCACGGAACAGGAACTCCTCGCTGACCGGCGCGACGATGCAGGTCAGCGCCGCGCTGAGCAGCAGCAGCGCCGCGTTTTCGTTTGACCCGAGCTGTTCGAGGATCTTCTCTTTGCCGGGGTTGAACAGTTCCTGCCAGATCACGTTGAGCAGCAGGAAGGCCACGATCAGCAGCGCGATCATCCCTGCCGCCGAACGCCAGCCCGACCGCGGCGGGCGCAGCCCGAACTGCCACGCACGCACCGCGCGCCCGCCCAGCCGCGCGCAGTAGACGGCAGCGAGCACGAACGCCACGTCCTGTACGAACGTGTCGGCGATCGCGATCCCCGGCGGCGTGTGCGAGGTGGTGATCTTCACGCCGAGCACCAGCGCTGGGATATCCACGACGAGGCCGCTGACCGCTGCGAGCACGAGCCCGCCGATCAGCGCCACGGGAGCCATCCACGGGGGCCAGTCGACAATCACCCCGCGCGACGGGTCGGGCACCTCTCCTCCACCGCGCGAGGACTCGCCGCCCCCCGGAGCGCCGTCAGGCACCGGTGTGGCATCAAGCGCCGGCCGGGCTGGCGGTGTGAGGCGCTCCATCGACTCAGGCCACCCAGTGCCAGGTCGCGAACTCGGCGGCGAAGAACGCCATCAGTAAAGCCGACACCGCCACGGCCGGTCTCTGCGCCCGCGGACGAGCTGCGAGCCACGTGGCGAGCCACATGGTGAGGGGGAACAGCACGACGAGGAAGCGCGGGAGCGACATCAGCGGCTGCGAGCTGACGGGATAGGAGAGCGGCAGCGCGAGCGCAGCGAGCACGTACGCGCCGTAGGCGAAGGGAAGCCGGCGCAGCACTCCGACCGTGGCCACGGCCCCGGCGGCCAGGAAGGCGAGCAGCAGCAGGTTGTGACCGGGGCTCACGACCGTCGCCCTCAGCGCCCGCGTGGCGGGCGCCAGGGGATCGCTGACGGCGTTTGCAACGTGCACCTGGTGCGCCTGCAGGGAGCTGAATTCGAGCAGCCCTTCGAAACCGGCCTTGATGCCGTCCCACGCTCCCACATAGGGGCCGGCGAAATGCCTGTCCCACACCTGCTGGGCGTGGAAGGGCGACAGCGCTTCCCCCCCGGAAAGCCACAGGTACCCGAGATAGGCGGCAAGACCTGCCGGCACGAGGCCGAGCCACAGGACGTTGGGGCGAACCCGATAGCGCGGCAGCAGCGAGCGCGCCCGCCGCGCGAAGTCGGCGGGGCGGTCCTGGCGCGGTCCGTACAGGTAGAGGATGAGCGCGGGCAACAAGAGCACGAGCCCGATGCTCCGCGTCGCCGCTGCGAGCGCACCGAGCACGCCCACCGACGCCCAGCGCCCCTGACGCGCGAACCAGAACACGCCGATGGAGAGCGCGAGGTAGAGAGACTCGGAGTAGACGGCCGACAGGAAGAAGGCCATCGGCGCGAACGCGGTCAGGAGCACCGCCAGGCGCGCGACCTCGCTCGATCCGACCCGCGCGAGCGCCGGGACCGACGCGAGCTCGAGCGCCGTCAGGCGATGGATTCCGTAGAGGGCGAAGGCAAGGGCCAGCGTCGACAGCAGCACTCCGGCGAGGACCGGCGGAGCTCCGAGCGTCGAGATCCCGCGCAGGCCCAGCGGGTACAGCGGGAAGAAGGCCGTGCGCGAC
>DATMQX010000101.1:0-12995 GCA_035567055.1 Solirubrobacteraceae bacterium | reverse complement strand
CCGACGACCTGCTGTCCAAGTACGTCGAGCCGAGCCTGCACCAGCCCACGTTCGTGATCGACTATCCGATCGACATCTCGCCGCTCGCGCGCACACACCGCGACGAGGACAAGCAGGATTTCGTGGAGCGCTGGGAGGCGTTCGCCGGCGGGATGGAGATCGCCAACGCCTTCACCGAGCTGATCGACCCGGACGAACAGCGGCAGCGGTTCACGCAGCAGCGACGGCTCGCCGTGATCGACGAGGACGCCGAGACGATGCCCTACGACGAGTCGTTCGTCGAGGCGCTCGAGCAGGGCATGCCGCCGACCGGCGGCGTCGGCCTCGGCATCGACCGGCTGGTGATGATCCTCACGGGACGCTCCTCGATCCGCGAGGTCGTGCTGTTCCCGGCGATGCGCGACTGACCGCACCGGCCCCGGCCGGGGCTGCCAATACGGTTTTCCCCTGCACCTGAGGGCCAACGGCGCACCCGCCGATCAAGCCGCGTGGCTGGCCTGCCGATGACCCGGTTAGGGCAGTGGGGCCGGTTGGTAGACTGGCCTGAAGCGGTATCCCGACCACGTATTGCTCAGGCGCCGTACTCGCAGGAAGGAATCACATCATGTTCGAGCGATTCACAGAACGGGCCCGACAGGTGGTCGTTCTCGCGCAGGAGGAGGCGCGAACGCTCAAGCACAACTACATAGGCACCGAGCACATCCTCCTAGGGCTGCTTCGCGAGGAGGAGGGTCTCGCCGCGCGCGTGCTGGAGAGCCTCGACATCACCGTTGAGCGGGTGCGCGCCCAGGTCGTGCGCATCGTCGGCTCCGGCGAGGAGGTCACGTCCGGGCAGATCCCGTTCACCCCGCGCGCCAAGAAGGTGCTCGAGCTTGCGCTGCGCGAGGCGCTGAGCCTCGGTCACAACTACATCGGCACCGAGCACATCCTGCTGGGCCTGGTGCGCGAGAACGAGGGCGTGGCGGCCCGCATCCTGCTCGACTTCGACGCCGACTCCGAGAAGATCCGCAACGAGGTCATCCGCATGCTCTCCGGTCCCGGCGGGCGTCGCCAGGGCCAGTCCGGCGGCGGCTCCGGGTCGGGCGCTAGCGCAGCCCCCGGAGAGGGTAAGAAGTCCTCCAAGCTGCTGGACCAGTTCGGACGCAACCTCACGAAGCTCGCCGCCGACGGCAAGCTCGACCCCTGCGTCGGGCGCGAGACGGAGATCGAGCGGATCATGCAGATCCTCTCGCGGCGCACAAAGAACAACCCGGTCCTCGTGGGCGAGCCAGGCGTCGGCAAGACGGCGGTCGTCGAGGGGCTGGCACAGCGGATCACGAGCTCCGACGTGCCCGAGCTGCTCAAGAACAAGCAGATCTACACGCTCGACCTCGCTGCGCTCGTCGCCGGCTCGAAGTACCGCGGCGAGTTCGAGGAGCGGCTCAAGAAGGTGATGAAGGAGATCACCCAGCGCGGGGACATCATCCTGTTCATCGACGAGCTCCACAACCTCGTGGGAGCCGGCGCCGCCGAGGGCGCGATCGACGCGGCGTCGATCCTGAAGCCGGCCCTGGCCAGAGGCGAACTTCAGACCATCGGCGCCACCACGCTCGACGAGTACCGCAAGTACCTGGAGCGCGACTCGGCGCTCGAGCGCCGCTTCCAGCAGATCCGCGTCGAGGAGCCCACGATCGACCAGACCGTGGAGATCCTCCGGGGCCTGCGCGACCGCTACGAGCAGCACCACAAGGTGCAGATCACCGATGAGGCGCTGCGCGCCGCCGGCGAACTCGCGAGCCGTTACATCTCCGACCGCTTCCTGCCCGACAAGGCGATCGACCTGATCGACGAGGCCGCCTCGCGGATGCGCATCAAGTCGATGACTTCGCCTCCGGCGAACCGTGAGCTGGAGTCCGAAGTCGAGACCACGCGCCGCGAGAAGGAGGCGGCGATCGAGGCCCAAGAGTTCGAGAAGGCTGCGGCGCTGCGCGACAAGGAGCGCAAGCTGACGAACAAGAAACGCGAGCTCGAGCAGGAGTGGGAATCCGGCGAGTCCGGCGACCGTCCGTCGATCGGCGAGGAGGAGATCGCTGACATCGTCTCGATGTGGACCGGCATCCCCGTGTTCAAGTTGACCGAGGCCGAGACCCAGAAGCTGATGCGGATGGAGGACGAACTTCACAAGCGCGTGATCGGGCAGCACCCCGCGATCGAGGTCATCTCCAAGGCCATCAGGCGCTCGCGGGCGGGGCTCAAGGACCCCAAGCGGCCGACCGGATCATTCATCTTCCTCGGACCCTCGGGCGTCGGCAAGACCGAGCTCGCACGCACGCTGGCCGAGTTCCTGTTCGGCGACGACGACGCGCTGATCCGCATCGACATGTCCGAGTACATGGAGAAGCACGCGGTCTCGCGGCTCGTCGGCTCGCCGCCCGGCTACATCGGCTACGACGAGGGTGGCCAGCTGACCGAGGCCGTACGGCGCAAGCCATACAGCGTGCTGCTGCTCGACGAGATCGAGAAGGCGCACCCTGACGTCTTCAACATCCTCCTGCAGATCCTCGAGGACGGACGCCTGACCGACGCCCAGGGGCGCACGGTCGACTTCAGGCACGCGATCGTGATCATGACCTCCAACATCGGCGCGGCCGAGATCGCGCGCAACACGCCGCTCGGCTTCGCGGTCTCCGACGACGAGACGGGCATCACCTACGAGGACATGAAGAACCGCATCATGGGCGAGCTCAAGAAGGTCTTCCGGCCGGAGTTCCTCAACCGCATCGACGACGTGATCGTCTTCCACAAGCTGCAGAAGGAGGAGATCAAGCAGATCGTGGAGCTGCTGCTCCTGCGCATCCGCGAGTCGATGGCCGAGCGCGAGCTGCAGCTGGAGCTGACCGAGCCGGCGAAGGACCTGCTCGTCGAAAAGGGCTGGGACCCGGCGATGGGCGCACGGCCGCTGCGGCGGGCGATCCAGCGCTACATCGAGGACCCGCTCGCAGACTTCGTGCTGCGCGAGCAGCTGACGCCCGGGGCGACGGTCGTTGTGGACCCCGCGCCCGAGAACGACGAGGGCGACGTGCGGCTGACGATCGTCAAGCCGAAAAAGCAGAAGACGCCCGTCGGCGTCGGCGCTGAAGGCGCCGGCCCGGAGGAGCTCACCGAGGGCGAGAGCACGCCCGAGGGCGAGCCGGCGACCGAGTAGCGGGCGCAGCAGCTTAGCCGTCCCCGCCGGCCCGTAGGGTTGGGCCGATGCCCCGGACGACGATGCACGTGTGCTCGCAGTGCGGCTTTCAGTCGGCCCAGTGGCACGGCCAGTGCCCCGGCTGCGAGGCGTGGAACACGCTCGTCGAGGAGCCGCTTGGGCCGAGGAGCGTAGACGGGCGGCCCGGCGCCGGGCGCGCCGGCCGGCGCGGCTCGGCGCGCGGTCTTGCGAGTACGGGCGCGAGCCTCGTGGCCCGGCCCCTGCGGGAGGTCGGCGCCGCCCCGATCTCGCGCATGGCCACCGGCATCGGCGAGCTGGATCGCGTCCTCGGTGGCGGGCTCGTCCCCGGCTCGCTCGTGCTGCTCGGCGGTTCGCCGGGGATCGGCAAGTCGACGATCACCAACATGGTGCTCGGCAACCTGCAGCGGGCCGGTCATCGCACGCTGTACGTCAGCGGCGAGGAGTCCGCCGAGCAGGTGAGGCTGCGCGCCGAGCGGCTCGCGCCCGGCGCGCTGGAGGTGCCGGTCCTCGCGGAGACCGATCTCGAGATGGTGCTCGACGTGCTCGCGGCGCAGGCGCCGCACGCATGCGTGATCGACTCGGTGCAGACGCTGCACGCCCGGGAGCTGTCCGGAGCCCCTGGGTCGGTGGGGCAGGTACGCGAGGTTGCGGGACGCATCATGGAGCTGGCGAAGGCCCGCGGCGTGGCGGTGATCCTGGTCGGCCATGTCACCAAGGACGGGGCGCTGGCGGGGCCTCGGGTGCTCGAGCATCTCGTCGACTGCGTGCTGCAGTTCGAGGGCGAGCGTGAGCGCCCCTACCGCGAGCTGCGTGCGCTGAAGAACCGCTTCGGGTCGACGAACGAGGCCGGGCTGTTCGAGATGCGCCAGGGCGGGCTCGTGGAGGTGCTGGACGCCTCCGCGCGGTTCGTCGCCGAGGCGACGCGCGCGCCCGGCAGCGTGGTGCTCGCGGCGATGGAGGGATCGCGGCCGCTGCTCGTCGAGGTCCAGGCGCTTGTGGCGCCGTCGGAGCTCGAGCAGCCACGGAGGGTCGTTTCCGGCATCGACCGCAACCGCCTCGCGCTGGTGCTCGCGATCCTCTCGCGCCACGGCCGCGTCTCCACGGCCGGCTCGGACGTGTTCGTGAACGTCGTCGGCGGGGTTCGCGTCGATGAGCCTGGCTGCGACCTGGCGGTGGCTCTGGCCGTGGCGAGCGCCAGCCGCGGGGTGCCGATCGAGGCCCGACCGCCCGCCCACCGGCCCGCGCCCCGGGCATGCTTCGGCGAGCTGGGGCTGACCGGGGAGCTGCGCTGGGTTGGGCATCCCGAGCGTCGCCTGGAAGAGGCCGTCAGGCACGGTTGCAGCGGGGTGATCGCTCCCAAGGACAGCGGCGGGGACGCGTTCGAGGCAGGCACGCTGCTCGAGGCGCTGGCCGAGGCGCTGCCGTCGCAGGAGCGGCGTCCGGCCCGCGCGGCGTGAGGCGGCCCGGCCTGCGCGAGCGCCCGCGGAGCGGCCGTAGGTGGCGCTAAAGCAAGGCTAAATGCCCTAGAATGTAGGACCGTGGCACCAAGATCCGGCGAAGATTTCGACAATGAAGTAAGGCCGGATCCGGGGTTGATGAGGGCCCTCGAGATGATCGCGCCCGGGACCGCGCTGCGCGAGGGGATCGAGAGCATCCTCCACGCGAGGACCGGCGGGCTGATCGTCATCGGCGAGCCGGAAGATCTCAGCTTTCTGAACTCCGGCGGGATCAAGCTCGAGATCGACTACACGCCCGCCTTCCTCTACCAGGTCGCCAAGATGGACGGCGCGATCATCCTCAACGCGAACGCTACGAAGATCACGATGGCCAACGTCCAGCTGATGCCGGACCCGACGATCCTCTCCCATGAGACCGGCACCAGACATCGGACGGCCGAGCGTGTGTCGAAGCAGACCGACGCGCTCGTGATCGCGATATCGCAGCGTCGCGAGGTCGTCTCGGTGTACGTCGCCGCCACCAAGTACATCCTCGAGGACATCCCGATCGTGCTGGCCAAGGCCAACCAGGCGCTTGCGACGCTCGACAAGTTCCGCACGCGGCTCGACCAGGTCTCCACACGGCTGACGGCGCTCGAGTTCGAGGGCGGAGTGACGCTGCACGACGTGCTGACGATGCTGCAGCGCTCAGAGCTGGTGACGCGGATGGCGGTCGAGATCGAGCGCTACATCGTCGAGCTCGGCAGCGAGGGACGGTTGATCGAGCTGCAGCTCGAGGAGACGATGGTCGGAGCGGCGGCCGAGAAGGCGGCGCTCATACGCGACTACCTCTCGAGCTACTCCGACGAGGCTTACGCGGCCGCGCTCGAGGAGATCGGCCGGCTCCCGCACCAGGACCTGCTCGACTTCGGCCGGCTGGCCGAGCTGCTCGGCTACGACCGCAAGCTCAACACCCTCGACTACCCGGTCTCCCCCCGAGGCTTCCGCGTGCTCGGGCGCATCCCGAGGCTGCCGAAGCTGGTTGTCACGCACATCGTGAGCGAGTTCGGCGGTCTCGACGAGCTGCTCGCCGCGACCGACGCGGAGCTGGAGGGCGTGGAGGGCGTGGGAGAGATCAGGGCCAAGGACATTCGCGAGGGCCTGCGCCGGCTGCAGGAGCTCAACCTGGTCGACCGCTACCTACAGACTTGAACAAGGCCGTCCCAGTCGGCCGCAACGAAGGAGGACATCATTCCGCAACAAGCAATCGAAGAAGAGACCATCGCAGAGGATCTCGTCGTCACACGCGAGGTCGAGCACATCGAGTTCGAGCTCGGTGACCATGTCGTCTATCCCCACCATGGTGCGGGGAAGGTCTTGAAGAAGGAGGAGATGGAGATGCTCGGCGAGCGTCGCGAGTACCTCACGATCAAGATCCTTCACAACGACATGACCGTCAGGGTGCCGACCGAAAATGCGGCGCTCGCCGGCCTGCGCAGGGTGATAGACGAGGAGACGGTGAAGAAAGTTCTGGACGTGCTTCGCGACGATGTCTCGGAGATGCCGAAGAACTGGAACCGACGCTTCAAGCACAACCGCGACAAGATCAAGACGGGAGACATCTACGAGCTGGCCGAGGTCGTCCGCAACCTCTCGCTGCGCGAGAGCGAGAAGGGCCTGTCCACCGGCGAGAAGCAGATGTTCACGCGCACGAAGAAGATCCTCGCCTCCGAGCTGATGTACGCGCTCGACAAGGATGAGGAAGAGGCCGAGAACTATCTCGACGAGCTACTCGCCGACTCGGCCCACAGCCAGATGGCCGTCGCCGGCGCCAAGTAGCGAGGCTTTCGCGCACGCGGCAACCCTCGCGCTTGGATTGCCGCGTGCGCGACAGCCCCTTCTGAGATGACCGTCGCCCTGATCGTGGCCGCCGGGCGCGGCGAGCGTCTCGGCGGCGATCGCCCGAAGGCGCTCGTCGAGGTCGGTGGCCGCTCGCTTCTGGGATGGAGCCTTGAGGCCTTGCGCGCGGCCGAGGGCATCGATCAGATCGTGGTCGCGCTGCCGTCCGATAGCGTCATCCAGGAGTGGGGCGTCGCGGGTCAATCGCGGCCGGAGGTGGTCTACATCGTCGGCGGAGAGACCCGCTCCGAGTCGGTCCGCAGGGCACTCGCCGCCGCGCTCGACGGCGAGCCCGTGCTCGTCCACGATGCGGCCCGCCCGCTGGTGACCGCCGAGCTTGCCCAGGGGGTGATCGCCGCTCTGCTGGCCGACCCGTCAGCCGACGCGGCGATCGCCGCCAGCCCCGTCACGGACACGGTCAAGCGGGTCGGCCGCGATGGCGTCGTGCGCGAGACGCTCGACCGCGGCGAGCTGTGGGCTGTGCAGACGCCGCAGGTCTTCCGCCGGGCAGCACTGGAGCGAGCCCTCGACGTGGAGCCGGAGGTGCTGGCGGCCGCGACCGACGATGCGTCGCTGATCGAGCTCGCGGGCGGCAGGGTGATCGTCGTGCCGGCCAGCCCGGAGAACGTCAAGGTCACGACGCCGCTTGACCTGGAGCTCGCCGAGATGCTGCTGGCGAGGCGCCGGCCGCCGGGCGCCTGAATCCTGCTTGAATCGGCACGCCCGATGCTCACCGACTATCACCTGCACCTGCGCACCGACGATCCTGAGGCGAGTGCGGCCGAGTACTTCTCGTCCGCCAACGTCGAGCGCTACCGCGAGGTGGCGAGCGAGCGCGGCATAGCCGAGCTGGGGGTATCCGAGCACGTCTACCGCTTCCGCCAGGCGCTCGCGGTCTGGAAGCACCCCTTCTGGGAGCAATATGCGAAGGACGACCTCGACCAGTACTGCGCGTTCGTGCGCGAGGAGACCGACCTGCGGCTCGGGATCGAGGCGGACTTCGTCCCCGGCGGCGAGGATCGAATGGCCAATCTGCTCGAGGCCCGAGACTTCGACTTCGTGGTCGGATCGGTCCACTTCCTGAGGGAGGGAGCAGTCGACATGGACGACTACAGCGTGTGGGATTCGGGCCCCACCCGCCCCCGCAGCGCCGAGGAGGTCTGGCGGCGCTACTTCCAGACGATCGGCGAGAGCGCCCGCAGCGGCCTGTTCGACGTGGTCGCACATCCCGACCTGGTCAAGTACTGGGGTGACAGCGCCCGCCGCCCAGATGGCGACCTGCGCCGCTACTACGAGCTGGCGATCGACGGGATCGCCGAGTCCGGGATCGCCGTGGAGCTATCCACGGCCGGGTTGCGAAAGCCCGCCGGTGAGCTCTACCCGGCGCCGGCGTTCCTCGAGATGGCCGTCGAGGCGGGCGCCCGCGTGGCGCTCTCCAGCGACGCTCACCGCCCCGAGGACGTGGGCGCCGACTACGACCGTGCGCTCGCCCTGCTCGAGCAGCTCGGAGTGCGGGAGCTGTGCGTGTTCGACCACCGCAGCTGCCGCGTCGAGCCGATCGGCCCTCCTCCGCAATGACGCTCACGGGCATCGGCTACGACTCGCACAGGCTCGAGCAGGGGCTCAGGCTCGTGATCGGCGGGGTCGAGATCCCCGGCGCCCTGGGCCTCGAGGGACACTCCGACGCCGACGTTCTCGCGCATGCGGTCATCGACGCGCTGCTTGGCGCCGCGGGTCTCGGCGATATCGGCGAGCACTTCCCCGACACCGACGAGCGCTGGCGTGACGCGGACTCGATCGGCCTGCTGCGGGCGGCGGTCGCGATGGTGGCGGCCGCGCGGCTCGTGCCGGTCAATGTCGACTGCACCGTCGTCATGGAGGCGCCGAAGCTGGCCCCCCACCGGCAGGCGATCCGCGAATGCCTGGCAGCGGCGCTCGGGCTCGAGGCCGGGCGGGTGAACGTCAAGGCGAGCACCGGCGAGGGGGTGGGCTTCGTCGGCCGCGGCGAGGGCGTCGCGGCGCTGGCAGTGGCGACGCTCGAGAGCGAGGTTTGAGCGTGCGCGAGATCCTCGTGCACGACACGCGCACCGGCGCGCTGTTGCCGCTGCGCCCGCGAGACGAAGGCCGAGTTGGCATCTATGCGTGCGGACCGACCGTCTACAGCCGCATACACATCGGCAACGCACGCCCGTTCGTCATCTTCAGCCTGTTCAAGCGCTTCCTCGAGCACGAGGGCCTGGCGGCCACGCTCGTGATCAACGTCACCGACGTCAACGACAAGCTCTACGATGCGGCGAGCGCTCAGGGGCGTCCCAGCGCTGGGCTGGCCGAGGAGATGACCCTCCTCTACCGGGCCGACACGGACGCGCTCGGCCTCGGGCGGCCCGACCACGAGCCGTTGGCCTCGGAGACGATCGGACCGATCATCGCCTACATCGAGGACCTGATCGCGGGCGGCCACGCCTATGCGGTCGACGGGGATGTGTACTTCAGGGTCCGCTCGGACCCCGCCTACGGCAGCCTCTCCCACCGCCAGCTCGACCACATGGACCAGGGCGAGGACGTCGAGGGGGCCGGTCGCAAGGAGGATCCTCTGGACTTCGCCCTCTGGAAGGCCCACAAGCCGGGGGAGGACACGGTGTGGGAGTCGCCCTGGGGTGCCGGTCGCCCGGGCTGGCACATCGAGTGCTCGGCGATGGCCGAGCAGCTGCTGGGCGTCGGCTTCGACGTCCACGGTGGCGGCTCGGATCTGGTCTTTCCCCACCACGAGAACGAGGCCGCCCAGACGCGGGCGGCGAGGGGCAGCGAGCTCGCTCTGCTGTGGATGCACAACGGCATGATCCAGTTCACGGGCGAGAAGATGGCCAAGTCGGTCGGCAACATCGCACCGCTGCACGAGGTGCTCAAGCGCTACGACGCCGCGACCGTTCTGATGTACATCATCTCCGGCCACTACCGCCAGCCGCTGGCGTTCTCCGACGCGGTGCTCGAGCAGGCCCAGGCCAATGTGAGCCGCATCCGCGAGGCCGGCCGCCGCCTGTCACCGGGCGAGTCTCCGCCCGATCTGCAGCGGCTTCGCGACAGCTTCTTCGACGCCCTCGCCCGCGACTTCAACACGCCTGAGGCGCTTTCGGCGCTCAACGAGTGGATCCGCGAGGCGACGGGCAGCGCCCGGGAGTCGGTCGGCGACTCCCACCTGCGCGAGATGCTGGGAGCGCTCGGGCTCGAGAGCCTGCTCGCACCGGCCGCAGAGCCGCCCGCTGAGGTCCTCGCGCTCGCCGAGCAGCGCGAGCAGGCGCGCGCCTCGAGCGACTTCGAGGCCGCCGACCGCCTCCGCGATGAGATCTCCCGTCTCGGCTGGGAGGTGCGCGACGGCCCCGGCGGCTTCGAGCTGCTGCCGCTGTGATCCTCTACGGCCGCAACCCGGTCAGAGAGGCGCTCCGCGGGCGCCGGGCCGCGGCCGTAGGAGAGGTGTGGGCCACCCCGGGTGCCACGCGGGAGCCCTGGCTTCAGGGCGTGCCGGTCAGGACGGTGGCCGCCGAGGAGATCGAGCGCCGCTGCGGCTCGCCGTCCCATCAGGGGATCTGCGCCGAGGCGGGGCCCTACCTCTACGCCGACGGCGATGAGCTGCTCGCGGGCGAGAGCCCGCTGATCGTCGCCCTCGATCAGGTTCAGGATCCTCAGAACCTCGGCTCGATCTGTCGCACCGCCGAGTGTGTCGGGGCCGCCGGGGTCGTGATTCCGGAACGGCGTGCCGCGGAGGTCACGGCGGCTGTCTGCAAGGCCTCGGCCGGCGCCGTCGAGCATCTGCTGGTGGCGCGCGTGCGAAACATCGCCGACTTCCTGGCGGACGCTCGCCGCGCCGGATGCTGGTGCTATGGGGCGAGCGCCGCCGAGGGCTCGCCCGAGCGCGAGCCCGTTCCCTACGACGCACCCGACTACGCGGGCTCAGGAGTGGTGCTCGTCCTCGGCAGCGAGGGCAGCGGGCTGCGCCCGCGGGTCGCCGGCGCCTGCGACGAGCTGATCGCGCTGCCGCTGCTCGGAAGCATCGAGTCGCTGGGCGTCAGCGCCGCCGCGGCCGCGCTTCTGTACGAGATCTTGCAGCGGCGCGGCGGCGGGGGTTGACAAGGCTTCATAACTGTGCAAGGCTCGCGCCAGCATAACGCTGAACCTAAGGTTGAGAAGCCTTGGGAATACATAGCTTTGGCGCCGGGGGAGGAGTGCGCCACTGAGCAACTGGGGGCCTGGCCGCATTGCGGCGCTGTCCCCGAGAAAGGACTGCTCGTGGCACGAATCTCCCACACGTCTAACTCTGAACCTAAGGTTGAGGATTTATTCCTCATTGCCCTCGCCAAGCAGGGTGACCGCAACGCATACGACCGCCTCGTGAGGCGCTATCACGGCTTCGTGCGGTTGAAGGCCTCCTCCTACTTCCTCGCTGGTGGGGACTCGGAAGATCTCATCCAGGAGGGGCTCGTCGGCCTGTACAAGGCGATCCGCGACTTCCGCACCGACCGCGAGTCCAGCTTCCGCAACTTCGCCGAGCTGTGCATCACGAGGCAGATCATCACGGCCGTGAAGACGGCCACCCGCAACAAGCACACGCCGTTGAACCAGTACGTGTCGTTCTCCTCCTCTCCCGCCGGCGCGGGCGATGACGTGCCAACGCTCGATCAGATGCTGCCCGGACCCACGGTGCACGACCCGGTGAACCAGGTCATCTCCTCGGAGGAGCTGCGCTCGCTGGTGGGCTGCCTCTCGAGCGCGCTCTCGGAGCTCGAGAGCCGGGTCCTGTCGCTGTACCTCGACGGCTACTCCTACGAGCAGGTGGGCGACCGCCTGTCCTGCGACACGAAGACCGTGGACAACGCGCTGCAGCGGGTCAAGCGCAAGGTGGGCGCACACCTGCAGTCGCGGGCGGTCGCGGCCTGAGGCTCGGGGGCCGCGCTCACCCGGCGGCCCCCTCGCGATCGCTGACGTCGCGGCTTGGCCGTCGGCGACAGCTACGTCGCCTGGCAAACCACTGGCGGCGTTCTCCCGGTAGCCTGCTTGACATGGCTGCGCTCGTGAGTAGGACGGCGCTCGATGCGCTGATCGATCCCAAGTTTCAGGCAGAGCTTCCCGAGGAGCTACGCGACGCCATCAAGCTGAAGGTCGCTGAGAGCACACGGCAGGGCGACTACGGCGAGATCGCGCTCGGGTCCTCCGCCAAGGCGGTTCGCGAGGCGGCCCAGCGGCTGAAAGCGAAGCCTCGCGTGTCAAAAAAGCTCGCGGCGGCGCTGCCGGACCTCGCACGGATTCCCGGCTACTGACGCTCGGGCGTGCCGTTAAACGCCTGTGGCCGCCCCCGGGGGAGGGACGGCCACAGAACGTCATGGAGGTGCCTCGATCGGGCTATTGCCCTAACGCGGCGTTTTCTCCGCTTTGATCACCGGGTGAAGCGTCGGCGGTGACGGAGCCACTTCGATGGTGAACGTCGTGCTCGAGGTGCCCTGGTTTTCAGGGTCGCCCGGAACGTGGATGCGGTAGACCTGCTTACCGACCCCGAAGAAGACCCGCGTTATCGAGTACGTCCCGGATGGGGTCAGAATCGGTTCGCTGACTTCAGCAACGTGGAAGCCGCCGCCGAACAGGTTTTCACGCTCGAGGTAGACCGTCTTGCCTTTGTGCGCGGGCGTGACTGTGCCCGAGAACGTCAGCTGCTGGCCGGCGAGGACTTTCGTCCCCGAGACGCCAGCCGTGAGCAGGTATTTGACGCCCTCGACGACCACCGCCGAGTTCAGCCCGCCACCGGATACCCGGTAGAAGGTGTTGATCAGCGGCGTCTGGACGAATTTGTATTCGCCGCCCGGGCCGGCCACGGTCGTCGGCCCCGGTGAGAACGTTTTGATGCCCTTCGCGTGCGACAGCAGCGTGATCGTTTTACCGGCGCCGCCTTTGAGCACGCCTTCGATCGTGATCGGCGCCCCGTATTTGATCGGGTCTTCGCTCGATTTGATCGTCAGGTTCGGGTTCTGAGTCTGGTTGATCACATAGGACCCCAGCACATTCGAGGTGCCACGCACGTCGAAGATCCCGTGCGGCCGCACGATCGCGCGGATGTTCGCCTCACCCGGAATGGTGAACGTGTGCAGGAAGGTGAACACGCCGCCGGCTTTGACGACACCTTTCTGGATCACGCCCCATTCTTCGGAGCTGGTGGCCTGCTCGCGCTCGAGCCAGACCTCCGCGCCTTCGTCAGCCGGGTTCACTTTCCCGGTGAACGTGACCGTATGTTTTTTGCCCGTTTCGAGCGGGGTCGCCGGGTTCGGGCCTTCCAGCGTGACCGCCGGTTCGACCTTGACCTGGCGCGTGTTGCTGCGGTGCACGGGCGCGCGCACGTAGAACCAGCTGTCAACCGTGACCGTCGGCGCCGGGATTTTGTAGAAGCCTTCCGTCCCGGTGGTCGTGGTCGC
>DATMQX010000100.1:0-6181 GCA_035567055.1 Solirubrobacteraceae bacterium | reverse complement strand
GTACCCGACGATGGTCCAGGACCTCGGGGCCGGTAGCTGCCCGCCCGCCGCCCTGGCGGCCGAGCTGCAGCGGCTGGGATCTCCTCCGCTGGAGCTGGCGGGCGTGAGCCAGGACTTCACCGCCCCGGACGGGGCGATCTCCGGGCCGCCCAGCTCCTGGGAAACGGCCACGCTCTACTCGCTGCCGGCCGCCTTCTGGAGCCAGCTGCAATGCCTGCTGAGCGCCGCGAAGGACCCGCTCACCGTCGGCCTCAACGTGAGGAGCGGAAACCTCTCGTGGGCCACGCAGATGGTCGCCAAAGCACAGAGCGCCGCCGCCAGCGGCCTCAGCTTCTCGCTCGGGAACGAGCCCGACCTCTACAGGCTGCCCAACTACTCGTCGCTGGACAAGCCGCAGGTCGGCGAAGAAACCGCCGCGGCCAACCTGTACCTGCAGCTGGCCGGCTACCTGCGGCCGGCGCTCGGGAACGCACCCGTGATCGGACCGGAGCTCTCCCAGCCGGCGCAGTGGCGCTCCGTGCTGCCCCGCGTCGTCGAACAGCTGCACGCGCAGACGGTCGGCGTACACCTCTATCCGCTGACCGACTGCCGCAGTCCGCGGGAGGTGACGATCGGAGGACTGCTCTCATCCAGGGTAGCCAACTCCCCGGCGAGGCTCTCGTGGATCGTCTCGCAGGCGCAGACGGCAGGGCTGCCGGCGATCATCTCAGAGGCGAACTCCGCCTCCTGCGGGGGGCTGACGGGTGTCTCCGACAGCCCCGCGGCAGCGGTCTGGGCGGCGCGCTTCGTGCTGGCGGCGCTGAAGACGGGCTTCCGCGAGGTGCGCTTCCACTTCGCCGGAGACCCCTACGACCCGTTCGTCGTGCGGGGCGCCACGGTCCTCGCGCGGCCGCTCGAGAGCGCGCTCGTCGCGCTCAACGAGTGGCTGCCCGTCGGCTCCTCGCTACGGACCGTGCCGGGCGTGAGAGAACTCGTGGCGAGCGCCGCGCACCAGCCCGCAGGCGGGACGGTGCTGATCCTTGACAACGAGCGCCCGCGGGCACGCCCCGTCGTGATCCGTAACGCCTACACCGTGCATGTCGCGATCCTCAGGCCCGCGCATGCCGGTCTCATTACCGAGACCGTGAGCGCCAACGGCCGCCTGAAGCTCTCGATCGCGGCCAACAGCCTGCTGGCGATCTCCACCGCCCCCTGATCACGCCTCGCGCCTGGCGGCGTCGGCGCGACGCATCGCGGGCAGCAACACGCGTCGGCTCAGACGGCGCGGCGGCCGGCGAGCGCCTTGCCGAGCGTGACCTCGTCGGCGTACTCGAGATCCGAGCCGACAGGCAGGCCGCTGGCGAGCCGGGTGACCGTGAGCTGCGGAGCGCGCACGCGCAGCTCCTGAGCGATGTGCAGCGCCGTCGCCTCCCCGGTGGTCGTCGGATTGGTGGCGAACACGACCTCGCGCACGGGGGTCTCGCTCGAGCTGGCGCGCACGAGCAGCTCGGCGATCTTCAGATCCTCCGGGTCGACGCCGTCGATCGGCGAGAGCGCACCGCCGAGGACGTGGTAGACGCCGTGGTACTCGTGCGTGCGCTCCATCGGGATCACGTCGCTGGGCTCCTCGACGACGCAGATCAGCCCCTGGTCGCGCCGCGGATCCTGGCAGATGCGGCAGCGAGCCTCGTCGGTGAGGTTGAAGCACACCTCACACAGCCCGATCTTCTCCTTGACCTCCCGGATCGCCTCGGCGAGCGCGGCGGCGTCCTCGGCTGAGGTACGCAGGATGTGGAAGGCAAGCCGCTGCGCGGTGCGGTTGCCGACGCCCGGCAGCTTCGAGAGCTCCGTCACCAGCCGCTGGACCGGCGGAGCGTAGCCGTTCACAGGCCCGGCAT
Organism: Solirubrobacteraceae bacterium; assembly: GCA_035567055.1. GTDB lineage: Bacteria > Actinomycetota > Thermoleophilia > Solirubrobacterales > Solirubrobacteraceae > Palsa-744. The sequence continues at coordinate 4,304 of DATMQX010000100.1, read as the reverse complement.
GCCCAGCCCGCCAAGGCCGCCGAGGTCCAGGCCGCCGGTGGCGCCGCCGAGCTTGCGGGCCGCAAGCTCCTGAGCCATGCGCAGGCCCTCGTTGACAGCCGCGAGCACCATGTCGGCCAGGATCTCGACGTCTTCGGGGTCGACGGCGGAGGGGTCGATCGTGACCGCCTTGACCTCGAGGTCCCCGCCGACCTTCACCGTCACCATGCCTCCGCCGGCGGAGGCCTCGACGATCTCGTGCCTGAGCTCCTCCTGAGCGGCCTCCATCTCCTGCTGCATCTTCTGCACCTGCTGCATCATCTGCTGCATGTTCGGCATCCGCGGCTGCTTGGGCATCAGTGGCCTTTCTCTTCGCTGGTCGCGGCCTCTAGCTCCTCGCCCTCGGTGGCCGCCACGCCATGCGCGCGATCCCACTCGCCGGGAATCTCCTCGGCGTCGAACTCGTCCATGAAGCGCCGTACCCACTCCTCCTCCGAGCGCGGCTCGCGGCTGTCGTCCTGACCTTCTCCGGGCGTATCCCGCAGCTCGAACGCGAGCCTCCAGCGCACGCCTGTGACAGCATGGAGCGCCTCGGCGACCGCCGCCCGGTTCAGCGGGACGGAGGCCTTCTTCCTGAGGAACGGCTTGGAGGACGCGAAGGCGACCGTCAGGTCCTCGCCGTGGATCTCGACCGGCTGCGCCTCCGCTATCAGCGCGCCCAGGAGGGCGTTCTCGCCGCGCACCAGATCGACGACGGCCGGCCACAGCGAGCGCAGCGACTCGAGGTCTCTCGCCACGCTCGTGCCCGCGTCGGCGAGCTGCGGGTCGGTGGCGGCGACCGTGGCCAGCCCGACGGCCTGCGCCGGCGATCCGAGCGCGTCCGGCGCCGCGGCGGCGCCGGCGGGCCCCGTGGCAGCGTTGGGCCTGGCGGCGTCGGGCCCAGGGGAGCCAGCCGCCGCTGGCCCAGCGCGCTCCAGGCTCTCGATCCGCGCGAGTAGGGCGCGCGTCGAGCTGTCGACGTCCGGCCGGGCGGCCTTGACAAGCGCCAGCTCCAGGCGCGTCCGTGCGTCCGCGCCAGCACGGACGGCCTCCAGAGCGCCACCGAGCAGCTCGAGCAGCCGCACGACCACACCGTGCTCGACACGCTCCGCCTGGGCCTGCAGGGCCGCGTCGGCCTCGGGCGTCAGCGACAGCTCGCCGGGCACCTCGCCGAGGACCTGCACGACGAGCAGCTCGCGGGCGCGCACCTCGAGGTCCGATGCGAACGAGCCCGCGTCGCGCCCCTGCTCTACGCATTCCTCGAGCGCCGTGAGCGCCCGGCGGGAGTCGCCGGCGGCGATCGCGTCGACGGTTGCTTCGAGCAGCGAGGCGTCCGCGACGCCGAGCACCGCCAGCACGTCATCGAGGCCTATCTGGGCCCCGGTGTAGGTGACGATCTGCTCGAGCGTGCCCAGCGCGTCGCGGAAGCTGCCTGTCGCAGAACGCGCGATCGCCGCGACGGCCTCAGGAGGGATCTCGATCGACTCTGCCTCGGCGGTCCGCCGCAGGACGCCGGCGATCTGCTCGACGCTTGGACGATGGAAGTCGAAGCGGTGGCAGCGGTCGACGACGGTCGCAGGCACCTTGCCCGCCTCGGTTGTTGCGAGCACGAACACGGTGTTCGGCGGCGGCTCCTCGAGCGTCTTCAGGAAGGCGTTCCACGCCGCGGTCGAGAGCATGTGGGCCTCGTCGAGGATGTACACCTTGCGGCGCCCGCTGACCGGGGCGTAGGCGACGCTCTCGCGGAGCTCGCGGATGTCATCCACGGAGTTGTTCGAGGCCGCGTCCATCTCGATCACGTCGAGCGAGCTCGCCCGCGCGATCGACACGCACGAGTCGCACAGCCCGCAGGGCTCGATCGTCGGCCCCTGCTCGCAGTTAAGACAGGCGGCGAGGATCTTGGCCATCGAGGTCTTCCCGGTGCCCCGTGAGCCGACGAACAGGTACGCGTGGTGCACCTTGCCCCGCTGCACCGCGTTTCGCAGTGTTCGCACGACCGGCTCCTGGCCGACGACCTCGGCGAACGTGCGGGGGCGATGCCTGCGGTACAGCGACCGCTGCTGCTCCTGTGGCTGGTCCTGAACCGACAACGTTGGGCTGAGTCTACCCACGCTCGCGGGGCGGGCTGGACCGATTGGATGGCCTGCCCGAGCGGATGGCGTCGCCTGCCCGAGCGGATAGCGTCCCGGCTCGTGACAGCCTGGATCAAGCGCCATCCGGCGCCGCTCGGAGCCGCGCTGGCGATCGCCGCGGGCGCTCTCGTACTCCGTGTGGTGAGCGGTGTCGGCTTCGCCAACTACGACACGCTCTACGCGCTCGCCTGGGGCGGGCAGCTCTCGCGCGGGGAACTTCCGGCATACAGCGTGCCGATCGCACCCACCCCCCACCCGCTGATCGAGGCGCTCGGCCTGGTGCTCGCTCCGCTCGGCCCCCACGCCGTGGAGGACGTGACCGTCGCGCTCGGCTTCCTCGCCCTGGCGGCCTGCGGTTGGGTCGTCTACGCACTCGGGTCACGGTGGTTCGGACGCGCGGCCGGCGCGCTTGCCGCGCTCGTGCTGCTGACACGCGTGCCGGTCCTCTCCGACGGGGTGCGCGCGTACGTGGACCTGCCTTACATGCTGCTGCTGCTGAGCGCCCTGCTCGTCGAGTCCCGCCGGCCGCGGGCAGGCTGGCCGGTGCTGGCGCTGCTCGCGCTCGCCGGTCTCCTGCGACCGGAGGCATGGGCCTTCTCGGCCGTCTACTGGGCCTACCTGCTGACCTCGCCGGCGAGGACCGCCGAGGCGGACGGCGCGCCGCCCACGGCTCGCGCGCGCGGCGAGATCCTCCGCCTCACCCTGCTGGCGGCTGCGGCGCCGATCGTCTGGATCCTCAGCGACCTGCTGATCACCGGCGATCCGCTGTGGTCGCTGACGAACACGCGCGACACGGCCTCGACGCTGCATCGAATCCGGGGGATTACCAACGTCCCCGAATACGTGCCCCGGCGCATCGGCGAGATCCTCCGTCCTCCCGTGCTCGCCGGCGCCGCGCTCGGCGGCGTGCTCTCGCTCCTGTGGCTGCGCCGTCGCGCCGTTCCCGGTGCGCTCGCGGGCGTCCTCGCGGTGGCCGTGTTCGTCGCGTTCGCGGCGCTCGGGTTGCCGATCAACACCCGCTACGCCTTTCTGACCGCGGCGATCCTCTCCATCTTCTTCGGCGCCGGCGTGTTCGGCTGGTCGCGGCTGGAGCACGGCGACCGGCGTCGGAGGTGGTGGATCGCGGGCGGCGCGCTCGTGCTCGTGGCATTCCTCGCATACCTGCCCTCCCAGTACCGCTCCGCCCGCCACGAGCTGAACAACCTCGCCCGCCAGCAACGCATCGAAGGGGACCTGCTCGCGCTCGTCGACGACCACTCGATCAGCCTCGGCTGCGGGCCGGTGGGTGTGTCGAACCACGCGCCCGTCCCGCTGCTGGCGCTCCACCTGAAGACGAGCCCACGCAACGTCGTGAGCCCGGAGAGCGGCAGCATCACCACGGGCGTCTACGTCGACCCCGCGAGCAGGCAGGTCGAAAGGGATTACGTGCTCGACAAGCGTGACCCGCATGCGCCGGCGATGGTCCCACCGGGATTCCTCGCCGTGAAGACGAACCGCTCGTGGCTCGTCTTCAGGCGCTGCAGATGATGGACCGTGCACCCTTCGTCGAGATTTCGGCCACCGGTCGCCGGGTCATCGCCCGGTGCTCCGGTCCGGGAGCTCCCGCTGCGCCTGCCGGTGATCGCTTAAGGCTGCTTCCTTCCGGACCTGACCTGATTCGCAAGCCGACACCGCGTGGGACCCGAACCATCGACGCCCCGAGCGACGGAGCGATCGGAGCGAAGCCCCTCGGAGGGGAATTCGGCTCCGCTAGAGCGGATTGCGGATACAGGGCACCGCTACCTCCCCGCCTAGCACGGTCCGGCTCGATCGTAACGCACCCGTCGCACCCGCCATCGCAGTTCCGCTAGTCTGCCCAGCCGTGACCTACCTAAACAGCTCCCTCCAACTTCGCTCCCGCGCCGGTCTCGGCCTGGCGACGCTCGCCGCAGCGGCGCTCATCGCCGGTTGCGGCTCGAGCGGCTCGAGCAGCACGATCACGGTCGGCAACGAGAACAAGGCCGACGCATCGCTGGCCAAAAGCAGCGCCGCGGCGACGGCGCCGACGCCGACGGCCAGCACGGCTGCGAAAACACCCACCACCGGCGCGCTCGCCAAAGAACCGAGTGTCACGATTCCCCCTGGGGCGGCGCCGAGCAGCCTTGTGATCAAGGA
>DATMQX010000099.1:0-8309 GCA_035567055.1 Solirubrobacteraceae bacterium | reverse complement strand
ACAGCGACTGCACGAGAGCGGGACCGTCCAGGTCAGCGCTTGTGAGATCGACGATCAGAACCGAGACGTGCGGCTCGGCCTGGAGGCGCTCGGCCAGACGCTCCGGCCCGCCCATCAGCTCGACCTCGTGACCGGCTGCCTGCAGCGTGCCCTGCACACGCGATCCGAAGAGCAGGTCCGGAACGAGCGCCAGGACGCGCGGCATCGTTACTGCGCCCGCAGGCGGCGGAACTCCTCGCGGGCCGACTCCGGACGGCCCCACATCTGCTGAACCTCGGCACGCCCGGTGCGAACCTCGCGCAGGACCATCTCCCCGTCCACCCCGGCTTCGTCGAGCAGACGCAGCGCGCAATGCACGGCCGAAGCGGAAGCGGCGTGTCCGAAGCGGTGAGCGACGAGCAGCCGCCAGTGCCAGTCGTGACGCGAGTAGGGCTGCGCGTTGCAGGTCGTCAGATAAAGGGCGGCTTCGACGTAGCGTGACTCGTCGGCGATCCGCAGGTCGAGCTCGAGATCCGTCCAATCGTCCGGCAGCGAATCGGTGATCCGCTGGAAGATGTCCGCAAGCCCCATCGAGGCACAGCCTACCGCGGCTATTCTCGAAGAAGTGACAAGCAGCGCACAAGCGGCGACGGTCGATGCCGACAGCCTGATCAGCGAGCACCGGACGCTGCTCGAGGGCTGCGGGCTCCTCGACCGCTCAGACCGTGGCAAGCTCGCGCTCACCGGAGCGGGAGCAGTCGAGTTCCTGAACGGTCAGGTCACCAACGAGCTGGGGACGCTTGCTCCCGGCGAGGGCTGCTACGCGGCCTTCCTGACGCACAAGGGCAAGATGCTCGGCGATCTGCGCATCCTCCAGGCAGGCGGCGCTCCGGCCGAACTGCTGCTCGACACCGAGCGGGTCGCGCTGCAGGCGCTGTTCGACATGATCCGGCAGTTCACGGTGGGCTACGAGGTGGAGCTGCACAAGCGAACGCTCGAGCGTGGCCTGCTCTCGCTGATCGGACCCGAGGCCGAGCGGATCGCGGGCGCCGCGGGACTGGCCGGCGATGAGCACGCGAACGGCCTCCTCGACGTTGCGGGCATCGAGACGCTCGCGGTCCGCACCGACGTGGGAATCGACCTCCTCTGCGAGGCCGACGCCACCGATCGGCTGGCCGCAGCGCTGCGTGAACGCGGCGCGATATCCGTCGGCGAGCGTGCAGCGGAGTGCCTGCGCATCGAACGCGGCCGTCCGCGCTATGGAGTCGATCTCGACGAGAGCGTAATACCCCAGGAGGCGGGCCTCAACGACCGGGCGGTGAGCTTCACGAAGGGCTGCTACGTCGGGCAGGAGACCGTCGCCCGCCTGCACTACAGGGGCAAGCCCAACCGCCACCTGCGGGGGCTGCGCCTGTCCGAGCCTGCCGATCGAGGGCAGCAGCTACGCCTCGGGGAGCGGGCCGTGGGGCAGGTCGCGAGCAGCGCCCTCTCTCCGCAGCTCGGACCGATCGCGCTCGCGCTCGTGCGACGCGAGGCCGAGCCCGGCAGCGTCGTGAGCGTGGGCGACCGCGGCGTCACGGCCGAGGTCGTCGAGCTTCCGTTCCGCTTGGCGTGAGCCGGGCGAGCTGCTCGGCGGCCGCACGGCCCTCGTCGTTGCCGGAATAGAGGGTCATTCGCGCGAGCGTGCCCTCCACCCACTGGTAGACGGGTGCTGCTTCCAGCTCGAGGTATCCCCCGTCAGTCGCAGCCCGGTGGGCGACATGGACGACGAACACGACCCCATTGCCGAGGTCCTGCATCTCCCTCACCCGCACCCCGTACTCAGCGAGACCTCCGAACCAGCTCTCGAAAAACCGGCGTATCGCGTGAGGCCCCGTGTGAATCCCGAGATCCCACTGCGAACCGTCCCAGACCGAGGCGGGGCCCATCATGCCCACGATCGCGTCAAGGTCGCGGCTGTTCAGATGTGCGTAAACGCTGCGCGTGAGCTCGACCGGGCCCGGTGTCGTGGACTCCTCCGACATCGCACGGTGAGTATCTCGCAGGCGAGGAGCGCCGGCGGCGCTGATCTGCAGGGAGGCGCCGCTTACGTGGTTGTCCCACGTTGGGGCGCTGGATCTCCTCGAGCGCGTCTAGAAGCTCGCGACGCCAATAGAGCAGCGCCGAACCCGGGCTTGCCGAGGGCCGCCGATGGTAGTAACGTCTGCAACGAGCTGGCCCTGCGGCCAGAACGCCGGCCGAAGCCCGAAAGCCGCCGAAAGCGCCCCAGGCGCGGACGAGGAGACGGAGCCGAGGCAAACAGCGTCCACTGCGGGGCCAGCGCTCTAGCACGGCCGCCTATCACGACGTGGGAGCTGGGGCCGAGAGGCTGAGTAGGTGTCGAGGTCTCGCGCCCGTCACCGTTGACAGAGCATCCCCTCGCCCACGGTGCGATGTAGGCTTGGCCGATGACGCAAAGCGACCGGCTGATCCCCGACAAGGACCGCTGCGCCACCTGCGAGGGCGCAGGCTGGACGTGGTTTGAGGACGAGCCAGAGGGCAAGTGGATCGTCTGCCGCGAGTGCCTCGGTACAGGTCGGACCGACCACAAAGGTCGTAAGCGGCTGAGGCCCGACGAAGTGGTCGGCACGTAGGCCAACCCAGAGATCTGACGCTGCAGTCCAGCGCGGCGAGGCGCAGTCCCGGTGGGGTTTCGAGGTGGCACACCCCGTATGAGCGGCTAGGAGCGTGCCTATGCAACGCGTGGTCTGCATGGGCAGAGCGCTCAACGGGCATTATGGGAGGCCGTGGAATGGATCTGCACGCGCTGCGGAGCACGTATCGGCCCGGACGAGCCTACGCTCGTACTGGAAAGCCACGGCGCACGGTGGACCTATCAGACGAACGAGCCGCAGGGCCTCAACCCTGACAGCCTGTTTCATGAGCGCTGCGCTCCGCTTCCGTGGCAGCGCTCGTCCTCCTAGCGTCGTCCACTCATGCGGCACGCCCGTGCGGTCGAGCCACGGGTAGGATGGGGTCTCTTTCGATCCCCGAAAACGAGGTCCTAGAGCACGTGGCAATCGATCTCCAACAAGTCTCATCAATAGATGTCGAGCCGGGCGAGCTGCCGAGCACGATGGCCGCCTGGGTGATCCGCGAGGAGCGCTTCGGCGAACCCAAGGACGCCTTCCAGCTCGAGGAGATCGAAGTACCCGAGCCGGGCGCCTTCGAGGTGATCGTGCGCGTGATGGCGGCTGGGGTCAACTACAACAACGTTTGGGCCGCCCTCGGCAAGCCCGTGTCGGTGATGCGCTACGGCGACCATCCGGAGTACGGTCATCACATCGGCGGCTCCGACGCCTCGGGAGTCGTGTGGAAGGTCGGCGCCGGCGTGACCCGCTGGAAGCCGGGCGACGAGGTGGTGGTTCACTGCAACCAGGCCTCATACGAGGATCCTGAGGTGCATGGACTCGATCCGATGGCCGCCCCCTCACAGAAGATCTGGGGTTACGAGACGACGTGGGGCTCGTTCGCGCAGTTCACGAAAGTCCAGGCCCAGCAGCTGCTGCACAAGCCGGCAGCCCTGACGTGGGAGGAGGCCGCCTCCTATGGGTTGGTCTACTTCACCGCCTACCGGATGCTGATCAACCGGTGCAAGCTGCAGGCGGGCGCGCGCGTGCTCATCTGGGGCGCCGCCGGCGGCCTCGGCGTGTTCGCGACTCAGCTGTGCGCGGCGGCGGGAGCCCATAGCGTGGGTGTCGTCTCCTCCCCGGAGAAGGGCGAGCTGGTCAAGCGCCTCGGCGCCGTGGATTACATCGATCGCGGAGAGTTCGCCGGGATGATGCGCACCGGCAAGGAGACGCCGGAAGAGGAGAAGGCGCGCTTCGGCGTCTCGCGCGAATTCTCAAAGCGCGTGCAGCAGATCCTCGGCGACGCGCCCGACATCGTCTTCGAGCACGTCGGGCAGGCGACCTTCCCGACGTCGGTCTTCACCGTCAAGCCGTTCGGAAAGGTGGTCATCTGCGCGGGAACCACCGGCTTCAACCTCGACTTCGACGTGCGCTACCTGTGGATGAAGCAGAAGGAGATCCTCGGCTCGCACTTCGCGAACGCGTATGAGTGCACCAAGGCCAACGAGCTCATCGAGAGTGGCCAGATCCGCCCGGTGCTGTGGCGCACGCTGGGCTTCGAGGGCGTCGCCGAAGCGCATCAGCTGATGCTCGAAAACAAGCACCTCGGGAAGATCTCGATCCTCGTGGGCGCCGATTCCGAGGGCCAGGGCAAGACCGCGGAGGGTCCGGGAGCGATTCACGCGGAGGTCGGCGCCTGATGGCCGGGACGGTGATCGTCCCCTGGTACGCGACGGGCTTCCGCGCCGACGGCTTTGAGGAGGCACTGAACGAGGCCGCCGCGACGGCGCTTCGATATGGCGCCAGCTCCTACGCCGTCTACCGGGCGCGCGACGACCGTTACAAGTTCCAGCAGCTCGCGTCGTTCGCCGAGTACCTCGACTGGGAACGCTACTGGGACGGTCCCGAGATGAGTGATTTCCGTGCGCGGCACTCGAGCTGGTATCAGGTGCCGGTCCTCTACGCCTGGTGGGACGTCACCGCGGCGGGCGCCGTGGAGCCAGAGCCGATAACGAGCGGCAACGGCGGCGGCAACGGCGTCGCCGCGGGGGAGAGCGCCTAGCCCTGCTCGAGCGGGGCCATCGTCAGCCCCGCGCCCTTCAGCTGCTGCCAGTAGTGCTCCGCCGCCTCCTTGTGGCCGGTGTACACGACCGCCCGCCCCGCCGTGTGGATGACTTTCGCGATCTCGTGTCCTCGCTCGAGGCTAACGCCGGGGATGAAGCGCGCAAGCGTACGGGCGACATGGTCGAAGGTGTTGTGATCGTCATTGCGCACGATGACCCGCCACGAGCCCCCCAGCCCGCTCCCTGGACCGCCGACGCGTGGCTTCTCGACCGTTTGGCTCACGCCCCCGCAGGATAAAGCCCGCGGCGCAACCGTACAATTGCTGTCATGAGCGGCGATCAGCCCCCCAGGCTGCCAGAGCGCGACCGCCCCTGGATGATGCGCACGTACGCCGGCCACTCGACGGCGAAGGCCTCCAACGAGCTGTACCGGCGCAACCTCCAGAAGGGCCAGACGGGCCTGTCGATAGCGTTCGACCTCCCTACGCAGACCGGCTACGACGCCGATGACGAGCTGGCGCGGGGCGAGGTGGGAAAGGTCGGCGTGCCGATCGCCCATCGCGGCGACATGGCCGCCCTGATGGACGGGATCCCGCTCGGCGAGATGAACACCTCGATGACGATCAACGCCACGGCGGCCTGGCTGCTGGCGCTGTACATCGTCGTCGCCGAGGAGCAGGGCGTCAGCCAGGATCAGCTCCAGGGAACGACGCAGAACGACATCATCAAGGAGTTCCTGGCGCGCGGGACCTACGCGTTTCCTCCCGCGCCCTCGATGCGCCTGATCGCGGACATGATCGCCTACACCGTCGAGCACGTCCCCAAGTGGAACCCGATCAACATCTGCTCCTACCATCTGCAGGAGGCCGGCGCCACGCCCGTGCAGGAGATCGCCTACGCCATGAGCAACGCGATCGCGGTCCTCGACGCGGCACGCGAGCGCGTCGGCGGCCGCGGGCAGGACGTGATGGAACAGGTCTTCGGGCGAATCTCCTTCTTCGTCAACGCGGGTGTGCGCTTCATCGAGGAGCACGCGAAGCTGCGCACGATGGCGATCCTCTGGGAAGAGCTGGGCCGCGAGCGCTACGGCGTAGCGGATCCGCGCCACCTGCGTTTCCGGTACGGCGTGCAGGTCAACTCGCTGGGCCTCACCGAGGCGCAACCGGAGAACAACGTCCAGCGGATCGTGCTCGAGGCGCTCGCCGTGACGCTTGGCCGCGATGCCCGTGCGCGGGCGATCCAGCTGCCGGCGTGGAACGAGGCGCTCGGGCTGCCCCGCCCCTGGGACCAGCAGTGGTCGCTGCGCATCCAGCAGGTGCTCGCGTTCGAGACTGACATCCTCGAGTACCCGGACATCTTCGAGGGCTCGAAGGTCATGGAGGGACTCGTCGCCGAGCTGCTCAAGGGTGCGCGTGAGGAGATGGCCGTGGTGGCCGAGCACGGCGGCGCCGTCGAGGCCGTCCCGTACATGAAGGCGGCGCTCGTCGACTCCCACCGCGAGCGAATCCGGCGGATCGAGTCGGGCGAGCAGATCGTGGTGGGTCAGAACCGCTTCAGCGAGTCCGAGGACTCACCGCTCACGGCGGACGCCGAGGGTGGCATCCTCGTGGTCGATCCCGCGCTGGAAGCCGAGCAGATCGAGGCCGTGAGCCGCTGGCGCGCCGGGCGCGACCAGGCGGACGTCGACGCGGCGCTCGCCGCGCTGGCGGACTCGGCGCGGGGCGGCGCGGACACGAACCTGATGACCGCCACGATCGCGGCGGCGCGTGCCGGCGCCACCACCGGAGAGTGGTCGCAGACGCTGCGCGAGGTGTTCGGCAGCTACCGCGCGCCCACGGGCGTTGGCGAGGCGGCCTCGACGCCGCCCGACGGCGAGCTGAGCGAGCTTCGGGGCGAGGTGTCGCGCCTGCAGGAGAAGCTCGGCCGCCGTCCGAAGATCCTCGTGGGCAAGCCGGGACTCGACGGCCACTCCAACGGCGCCGAGCAGATCGCCGTGCGCGCCCGCGACTCGGGCATGGACGTCGTCTACGAAGGGATCCGCCTGACACCTGCGCAGATCGCAGCCTCCGCGCTCCAGGAGGGCGTCCATGTGATCGGCCTGTCGATCCTCTCGGGCTCCCACCGTGAGCTGATTCCGGCCGTGATCGACGCTCTGCACGAGGCGGGCGTGACAGCGCCGGTTGTGGTCGGCGGGATCATTCCCGACCAGGACGTGCCGCTGCTGGAGCAGGCGGGCGTCGCGGCCGTCTACACGCCGAAGGACTTCGACATCACGCGCATCATGCGCGACATAGTCGAGCTGGTGGACTCAGACGCCGGGCGGGCGGCGCTCGCGGGCAACGGCTCTCTTGCCAGCGGCCCGGCGTGACGGCGGACGGAGCCGCCCTCGGCAGGCGCCTGCGTGAACGGGACCTGAGCGCGGCGCCGGCCGCGTTGAACCTGCTCGAGAGCAGCGCTCCCGCCGACCGCGAGCAGTCCGCGCAGCTGATGAGGGAGGTCTCGCCGGCGGCGCTCGGCGCCGAGGCGCCAGGGCACCTGGTCGGCTTGACCGGGCCGCCGGGCGCGGGCAAGTCCTCGCTGCTCTCGGCCCTGCTCCACGTGTGGCGCGGCACGGCGCACGAGGCCGGCCCTCGGAGGCGGACGGTGGCGGTGCTCGCCGTGGATCCGAGCTCCCGGCGCTCCGGCGGCTCGTTGCTCGGTGATCGCGCCCGCATCGATTTCGACCCGGCCGACCGCGGCGTGCTGATCCGCTCGACGGCCGCCGGTGAACGGCTTGGGGGACTCGCGCGCGCCACCCGCGCCGCCGCCCACGCGCTGGCGGCCGCATTCGATCTGGTCGTGATCGAGACGGTAGGCGTCGGGCAGGCGGAGACGGAGGTGGCCGACGTGGCGGACACCGTCGCCGTCGTCGTGCAGCCCGGCAGCGGCGACGTGCTCCAGTTCCTGAAGGCGGGAATCATGGAGATCCCCGATGTGCTCGTCGTGACGAAGGCCGACCTCGGCCAGATAGCGACGTCGACGCGGCGCGACCTCAGCGCGGCGTTGCGCTCGCTCGGATCCGCGGCGACACCCGTCCTCACCGTCTCCTCGCTGTCCCCGCCAACCGGCGTTCTCGAGCTGGCCGGCGCCCTCGAGGAGCACCGCGCCGCGGTGGACATCCACGCGCGGCGCCTGCGTGCGCGCCGCGCGGCAGCACTCAGCGAGTTCGCGGCGGAGCACGGCGAAGGCGGACTCCGAGGCCTCGGCGGTCGCGTCGACGCGGAGCGGCTGCTCGAGGGCCAGGACCCGGGCCTCGAGGTCCCGGCGCTCGTCGCCGTGCTCGAGCGGGGAATCGCATGAGCGGCCATCTGTCGCGACGCACCGGCGGCGCGTGCTGACGATGGCGCGCAACCTGCTGTTGATCGTTGGCTCGTTCGTCCTGGCGAGCGCCATCGCGGGCGCACTCGGCGCTGTGAACCTCGGCACCGCGCTCTCGTTCGGTCAGATCGCGCTGGCGATCACGGTCGTATACGTGATGCTCAGGCGCTGAGACGAGGTAACCGTCCTGGGCCCGCCCGAGGCTCCGTGGCGCTACGCCGTCTGGAGGTGTGAACCGGGAACTCCCAGATGTCCGGGGGGCCCGGAAAACCCCGGTCGCCGAGCCCCTGCAGGCGGGGGG